>NZ_CAUUHX010000005.1:0-50531 GCF_963545075.1 uncultured Granulicatella sp. | reverse complement strand
ACCATCATCATGAAATTTCTTGGCAACGTTGGGCTCTAGCAATTGGTATGTTTGTAATCGCATTGTTTTTAGAAAAAAGTGTAGGTTGGATTGCAAATGCATTATTTCTTTTGACAATTGCTTGTATTGGGAAAGAAGTCATTACTGAAGGCATTATGGATACGATTGAAGAAACAAAGCAATTTAAAAAGTTTCGTCCAAATGTTCATTTACTGATGACACTTGCTGCTCTTGGTGCGATTTTTATTGGGAAATTTGAAGAAGCTGCAATGCTAATTGTTATTTTTACGATTGCTCATTCACTTGAAGAATATGTCGAAAAGAAAAGTCGTAAAGATATGACTCAATTATTACAATTGCAACCAAAATTAGCGTTGAAAAAAATGAATAATGGACATTTTGAAGAAGTAGATGCTTCTTCTTTAGAAGTTGGAGATATTATTCAAGTATTAAATGGCAGTCAAATTTCAGCAGATGGAATCATTATTGAAGGAATGTCCTCTGTGAATCAAGCTTCAGTAACTGGTGAATCAATTCCGGTTGAAAAAGAAGTAGGTAGCGAAGTATTTGCCGGAACTTTAAATTTAACCCAAACACTGCTCATTAAGGTTACTAAAAAACAACAAGATAGTGTACTTGGAAAGATTATTACTTTAGTGCAAGAAGCTGGTCAATCTTTAACTCGTACAGGTAGTTTCTTAAAGAAATGGGAACCAGTCTATGTCACAATTGTATTAGCCTTATTTCCAGTCGTGTTAGCCATCGGAATTATATTTTTAAACTGGGATTTCTTAACAGCTTTTTATCGTGGAATGGTTTATTTAATTGCTGTTTCTCCATGCGCACTAGCCGCTAGTGCTACACCGGTAACAGTAGCAGCGATTTCAACTTTATCTAGAAAAGGAATTTTTATAAAATCTGGTGCTGCATTAGAGAAAATGTCTGAAGTTAACGCAATTGCTTTTGATAAAACTGGGACACTAACTAATGGTACACCGAAAGTTGTAGCAAAAGTGATGGATAAAGATCGTGAATTTGAATTATATTCGATTCTTGTATCGATGGAGAGAAAGGTAAATCATCCCTTAGCCTTTGCAATTGTAGAATCTGGACTAGCATATCGTACTTATTCATTATCTGTTACACCAAAAGTAGGAATTGGATTAGAAGCAACTTACAGAAATCATACGTATCGTATTGGAAAACCTTCTAGTTTTGCTACATTAGGAAAATATACAGCAATTGTTGAGCAGTGGATGAATGAAGGGAAAACAGTTGTAGTTTTAAGTGAGGATCATTTAGTAGTTGGAGCAGTAGCCCTTTTAGATACTCCAAAAGAAGAGGCAAAACAAGTGATTGATTATTTCAAAGAAGAAAAGATTCAAACGATGCTGTTAACAGGGGACTCTATTCAAACGGCCGAGGCAATTGCTAACGAATTAGAAGTTGATGAGGTAAGAGCTAATGTATTACCAGAAGAAAAAGCAAATACGTTAAAAGAATGGTCTATGAAATATCCGACAATTGCAATGGTTGGAGACGGTATTAATGATGCACCAGCATTAGTGAATGCGGAAGTTGGGATTGCAATGGGAAAAGGAACCGATGTTGCAATGGAATCTAGTGATATTGTATTAATGAATAGTCAATTAGATTCTTTAAAAACATTGCATAAAGTTTCCAAATTAATGATGACTGTTACAAAGCAAAATTTAATATTTTCTTTATTGATTGTAATTGTATTAGTGCTATTAAATTTCCTAGGTTGGAGTGATTTAACTCTTGGTGTCATTCTTCATGAAGGAAGTACTGTTGTAGTGCTATTACACGCATTAAGATTAATTCTTACACCAATTGAATAATAATGAAAATTTCTCTTTCAAATTCATAAAAATGGAAGAGAAATTTTTTTGCAAAAAAATGTTTGACATTCAAAGTATTATTTAGTATAGTTTGAATATCAAATGATTTGATATTCAAACTAATTAGGAGAAAGAAATGGAAAAAACTCTAGAGAAAATTAATGAGTATTTGGTAGACGTCTTTAACCAAATGCTAGATATTGAAGAATCTTCATTGGCACAAAGTCAATTCAAAGATTTATCGATAAAAGAAATGCATGCAATTGAAGCAATCGGCATGTACCGTGAACTCACGACAACAGAAGTTGCCAATACATTAAATGTAACAGTTGGGACGCTAACAGTAGCAGTTAATGCATTAGTGAAAAAAGGATATGTCGAACGCTTAAAAGATGCAAAAGATCGACGAATTGTTAGATTAGGTTTAACAAGTAAAGGACGTCTCTTGTATCGATTACATCGTAAGTTTCATGAAAAGTTAGTGAAACGTACGATTGAAGGAATGAACGAGGAAGAAATGGCTGTTTTAGTAAAAGGTCTTCATAATTTATATAACTTTTTACACGAAGCCAAAGCTGAAGTTCAAAAAGGAGAGATTTGATGTCCACTGTAAAAGTGATTCATACAAGTTCTTACCTACCAATTCATGAAATAAAAAATACAGATTGGGAGCATCATTTAGATACTTCTGATGAATGGATTCAAAAACGAACTGGAATTCAATCAAGACGCTATGCTAAAGAACTAACAACTAGTGATTTAGCGATAAAAGCTGCTCAAAAGCTTTTAGAAGAGTCTGAAATACAGCCAGAAGAAATTGAATTTATCATTGTAGCAACAATGACTCCTGATTCTATGAGCCCTTCTTGTGCCGCAAAAGTTCAAGGAGTGGTTGGAGCAATTAATGCATTTGCATTTGATATTAGTGCCGCTTGTGCAGGATTTGTTTTTGCTCTATCTACAGGAATAAAGATGCTTTCAGCAGGAAATCGAAAATATGGTTTAGTGATTGGTGCTGAAACGATGTTATCTGTTTTAGATTGGAAGGATCGCTCTACTGCTATTTTATTTGGCGATGGAGCAGGTGCTGTTCTATTAGAAAAAACAGATGATGAAACTTTATTTGTAGAAACTTTGCGTTCTGATGGTCAAAAAGGAGACGCTTTAGTTTGTGGAGAAAGATTGGAGCAACATACATTTTCCACAATGAAAATGGATGGTAGGGGAGTTTTTGAACTCGTTTCGAGGGAAGTTCCTAAAAATATTTCAGAAACTCTAGAAAAAGCTCAAATGAGTGCTGATGAGGTCGATTTATATGTACTTCATCAAGCGAATGTTCGATTAATCGAACAAGTTGCAAAAAAATTAAAACAACCAATTGAAAAATTCCCAACAAATCTAGCTAGTGTGGGGAATACTTCAGCAGCAAGTATTCCAATTCTTCTAGATGAATTAGTTCGAAATCAAATGATTACAATTGGTAGTGGTCAAAAACTACTATTCAGTGGCTTTGGTGGCGGATTATCTTGGGGAAGTATGATGATAAAAATATAACTATTTGGAGGAAACAAACATGACATTCGAAAAAATTCAAGAAATTATTACAGATCAATTAGGAAAAGAAAAAGAAGAAGTACAATTAACAACTAGCTTAAAAGATGAATTAGAAGCAGATAGCTTAGATTTATTCCAAATCATTAATGATATTGAAGATGAATTTGATGTGAAAATCGATACAGAAGATGGATTAGAAACTGTAGAAGATTTAGTAAAATATGTTGATAACCAATTAGCAGAAAAATAATAAGGGATGAGTTATATGGAATCAAAAATTAGTCAATTACTTGGTATCCAGTATCCTATTATTCAAGGTGGAATGGCATGGGTTGCAAATCCATCTTTAGCAAGTGCGGTATCCAATGCAGGTGGGCTAGGAATTATTGCCTGTGGTCATGCTCCTGGTCCAGTTGTACAAGGATTTATTGATGAAATGAAGCAATTAACGGATAAACCTTTTGGGGTTAATATCATGCTATTAAGTCCATTTGTTGATGAAGTAGTAGATGTGGTTTGCCAAGCAGGAGTAAAAGTAGTTTGTACAGGTGCTGGAAATCCAGGAAAATATATGGATAAATTTAAAGCGGCTGGTATTACTGTTATCCCAGTAGTAGCTTCTGTAGCTTTAGCAAAACGTATGGAAAAAGCTGGCGCTGATGCTATCGTTATTGAAGGAATGGAAGCAGGTGGACATATTGGTAAAACAACTACCATTGCTTTATTACCTCAAGTCGTCGATGCTGTAAATATCCCTGTTATTGCAGCTGGTGGTATTGGTGATGGTCGTGGAATGGCAGCTGCATTTATGTTAGGTGCTGAAGCTGTTCAATTAGGGACAAGATTTTTAGTTGCAAAGGAATCAACTGCTCATGATAACTTTAAGCAAGCAGTGATTAAAGCAAAAGATATTGATACAGTGATTACTGGTCAAATTACTGGACATCCAGTTCGTGTATTAAGAAACAAATTAACAAAAATTTATTTACAAGCTGAAAAAGAAGAAACAAGTAAAGAAAATCCTGATTTCGAACGATTAGAAGCGATTGGAAAAGGTGCTCTAAGACGTATTGTCGTTGAAGGGGATACTCAAATGGGATCAATGATGGCAGGACAAATTGCTGGTTTAATTCAAAAAGAAGAAACTTGTAAAGAAATTATTGAAGAATTAATGAGAGATTCAAGAAAAACAATTCAAGATCAAATGAAACGTTTTGGATTCTAAATTTTTTTACGCAATATTTAGTTTGAACTTCAAACAATAAGGAGTGCTTATGAAAACGGCTTTTATTTTCCCTGGTCAAGGAAGTCAAAAACCTCAAATGGGGTTAGAATTTCTAGAAAATCCTAAGGGTCAACATTTATTAGAACAAACACAAAAAGTATTAGATTTTTCAGTATTAGAACTATTAGAAGATGAAAATTCTACAAAACTTCATGAAACAAAGTATACACAGCCTTTATTATTATTTGTTTCTAAACTTATTCTACAGTTTCTTGAAGAAGAAGGATTTCATCCAGATACTGTTGCGGGTCTATCTCTTGGGGAATATAGTGCATTAATGGCAAGTGGTGCATTAAGTTATGAGGAAGCGTTAATGCTTGTTTCAAAACGTGGAGAATGGATGCAAGAGGCAGCAAATCAAAATGCTGGTTCAATGGCTGCTATTTTGGGATTAGAAGATGAAGTCATTGAAAAGGTATGTAAAGAATTACAAAATCAAGGATTATTAGTATCTCCTGCAAATTATAATACACCAGGGCAACTAGTAATCGGTGGAAAAAAGGACGCTGTTGAAATAGCAGTAGAAAAATTAAAAGAACAAGGAGCAAAACGTGCCATTGTTCTTCCCGTAAGTGGAGCTTTTCATACTGAATTAATGGCGCCGGCAGCGGAAAAATTTAATGACTTTGTGCAGACTATTTCATTTCAAATACCAAATATTCCAGTATTAAGTAATGTAACTGGAGTACAACATTCTATTCCGATTAAAGCAGAAATACTGACTCAACAAATCACTCATTCTGTTAAATGGAAACAAAATGTTGAATGGATGTTAGAACAGGGTGTTCGAGTGTTCGTAGAAATTGGACCTGGAAAAAGTTTATCTCAAATGATTAAACAAATTGCCAAAAGTCATTCAATCGAAGTAACTGTACTTCAGACAGAATCAATGAAATTATTGGATCAAACAGTACAAGAATTACGAAGAGTGAAAGAGGGAAAGATATGAAATTTATCGATAAGACAGTCGTTGTAACGGGAAGTAGAAGAGGAATTGG
Source organism: uncultured Granulicatella sp. (assembly GCF_963545075.1). GTDB lineage: Bacteria > Bacillota > Bacilli > Lactobacillales > Aerococcaceae > Granulicatella. The sequence continues at coordinate 44,832 of NZ_CAUUHX010000005.1, read as the reverse complement.
ATTAGGCATTGCATTAGCTTTTGCAAAAGAAGGAGCTAATATTGTTCTAAATGCAACTTCAGAAATTAGCCAAGAAGTTTTAGAGCTATTTTCTCCATATCCTGGAGAAGTTCTAACCGTAGTTGGAGATATTTCAAAATTTGAAGTTGCAGAAAGTTTAGTAGAACAAACGATTGAGAAGTTTTCAAAAATTGATGTATTAGTCAATAATGCTGGAATTACTCGTGATGGATTAGTATTAAAAATGAAAGAACAAGATTTTGATGATGTCATTGATATTAATTTAAAAGGTTGTTTTAACTTAATTCGTTTTGCTAGTCCATATATGGTTCGTCAAAAATCGGGAAGTATTATTAGTATGACTAGTATTGTTGGTGTATCTGGTAATGCTGGTCAAGTCAATTATGCCGCAAGTAAAGCAGGTATTATAGGTTTAACAAAATCAGTAGCAAAAGAAATTGGTTCAAGAGGAATTACCGTTAATGCAATTGCACCTGGATATATTGATACTGAAATGACTCAAGCACTTCCAGAAAAAATTCGCAAGGAATGGGAAAAACAAATTCCAATGCGTAAATTTGGAACAGTTGAAGATATTGCTGAAGCTTGTTTATATTTAGCAGAACAAAAATATATGACAGGTCAAGTATTACAAATTAACGGTGGTTTATATATGTAAAGGAGGAAAAACATGAATCGAGTAGTCATTACAGGAATGGGTGCTATTACACCATTAGGAAATGATGTTGCCAGTTTTTGGGATGGATTGAAAAATGGTAAAAATGGAATAGATTTCATTACAAAATTCGATACGAAAGATATAGATGTTCATGTAGCAGCAGAAGTAAAAGGGTTTGATCCTACTTTATATATGGACCGAAAAGAAGCGAAACGGATGGACTTATTTTGCCAATATGGAATTGCGGCAGCTTTACAAGCAGTTGAACATAGTGGAATTACTCAGGAAAATACGGATTTTGACCGTTTTGGTGTTATTGTGAGTTCTGGAATTGGGGGTTTACCAACAATGGAACAACAAATCATCAAAATGCATGAGAAAGGTCCAACAAGAGTTGCTCCATTATTTGTTCCGATGACAATCGGGAATATGATTGCTGGAAATATTTCAATGAAAACAGGAGCTAGAGGGATTTGTACTTCCATTGTTACAGCATGTGCTAGTGGAAGTCATGCGATTGGTGAAGCTTTCAGAAATATTAAGCATGGTTATTCTGATGTCATTTTAGCTGGTGGTTCAGAAGCAACGATTTGTGAAATTGGAATTGCAGGATTTGCAGCTTTAACAGCATTAAGTAATAGCCAAGATCCAAATGCAGCTTCCATTCCGTTTGATAAAAATCGTAATGGTTTTGTGATGGGGGAAGGAGCAGGCGTTGTTGTTTTAGAAAGTTTAGAACATGCTCAGAAAAGAGGAGCAACGATTTATGCCGAAATCGTTGGTTATGGAGCAACAGCTGATGCTTATCATATGACGGCTCCTACACCAGATGGTAGTGGTGCTGGGAAAGCTATTTTACATGCTTTAGATGAAGCGCAATTATCTCCAAGTGATGTAGATTATATTAATGCTCATGGAACAAGTACTCCTGCAAATGATTCTTCTGAAGTAACAGCAATTCGCTATGCTTTAAAAGAAGCTGCAGATAACGTACATGTTTCAAGTACAAAATCGATGACAGGACATTTATTAGGTGCTGCAGGAGCTATTGAAGCTATTGCATGTATTAAAGCAGTTGGAGAGGATTTTATTCCACCAACGATTAATGTAAAAGAACAAGATGAAGCATGTTCTGTAAATGTAACAGCACTAACAGGTGTTGCAAAAGAAGTCAATGTTGCCATTAGTAATTCATTAGGATTTGGTGGACATAATGCAGTTTTATGCTTCAAAAAATGGAAAGGATAATGTATGAATATAGAGGATTTAAAAGCTATTGTTTCGTTATTCGATCATTCAAGTTTAATGGAATTACATTTACAACAAGAAGGAGTCGATCTTCAACTTTCTAAACGAGAAAATTATCCAGTAAGTGGTTCTAAACAAGTTGTTGAAACGATTGAAGAGAAGCCCGTAGCAGTTCTACCTACAAAAGAAATTGTTACTGAAACGTTAGCTACTAAGACTCCTGAAGTTCAAGAAACAGTTGCAAAAGAAGATTTACAATATATTAAAAGTCCAATTGTGGGGATTGTGTATTTAGCTCCATCTCCAGATGATCCTACTTTTGTTCAAGTACAAGATAAAGTTCAAGTTGGACAACCAGTATGTATTATTGAAGCAATGAAAATAATGAATGAAATAACTGCAGAAATTTCAGGTGAAGTAGTAGAAATACTCGTTGAAAATGGACAAATGGTAGATTACGGGCAAGAATTATTTGCTATTAAGAAAAATTAGGAGGCTTATCATGAGCGTAATGACAGTAACAGATGTAATGAAATTAATTCCAAATCGTTTTCCAATTTTATATATTGACCGAGTAGAAGAATTAATTCCAGGTGAGCACGTAGTGGCTACTAAAAATGTAACGTATAATGAGCATGTTTTCCAAGGACATTTCCCTGGAGAACCAGTTTTACCAGGAGTTTTAATTGTGGAAGCTCTAGCACAAGCTGGATCAATTCCATTATTATCATTAGAAAGTTTTAAAGGAAAAACAGCTTATTTAGGCGGATTAAATCACGTGAAATTTAGAAAAAAAGTCACACCAGGAGATGTTTTAACACTTCAAGTGGACATTCTTAAGCTAAAAGAATACGCAGGAATTGGTAAAGCAAAAGCCTTTGTAGATGGTAAAGTTGTTTGTGAAGCGGAGTTAACCTTTATTATTGGTAGGTAAGTTATGTTTAAAAGAATTTTAATTGCGAATCGTGGAGAAATTGCTTGTCGTTTGATTCGTGCATGTAGAGAACTTCAAATTGAAACAGTAGCAGTTTATTCTCAAGCTGATTCTGAAGCACTACATGTACAATTAGCAGATTATGCTGTTTGCATTGGAAAAAATATTAGTAAAGAATCTTATTTGAATGTTGAAAATATTTTAAGTGCAGCTGTATTAACTGGATCACAAGCGATTCATCCAGGTTTTGGTTTTTTATCAGAAAATCCTAAATTTGCAAAAATGTGTGAAGAATGTCAGGTGAAATTCATTGGACCTAGCGCACATGTTATTCAAATGATGGGGGATAAAGCACAAGCTCGTAAGCAAATGATGAAAGCAGGAGTTCCCGTTATACCAGGTAGTGATGGGGTTGTTCCTACTGTTGAAGAAGGACTAAAGATTGCAGAAAAAATTGGATTTCCTCTTTTGATTAAAGCTGTCGCAGGTGGTGGCGGTAAAGGAATTCGTAAAGTTCAAAGTCTAGAAGAGTTTGAAAAACAATTTTTAGCAGCTCAACAAGAAGCACTTCAAGCTTTTGGGAATGAAGAAGTGTATATAGAGCGAATTATTTATCCTGCCAAACATATTGAGTTTCAAATTTTAGCAGATTCTCATGGAAATGTTGTTCATTTAGGAGAACGTGATTGTTCTTTACAAAGAAAAAATCAAAAAATTATTGAAGAAGCACCAAGTCCCTATTTAGATGATGAATTACGTAAAAACATGGGTCAAGCAGCTGTGTTGGCTGCAAAATCAGTAGGATATGAAAATGCGGGGACGATTGAATTTTTAGTGGATCAAGATAAAAATTTCTACTTTATGGAAATGAATACTCGTATTCAAGTAGAACATCCTATTACAGAAATGATTACAGGAATTGATTTAGTAGAATGGCAATTAAAAGTAGCCTATGGGGAAAAATTAAGTTTTACTCAAGATGATATTCAGATTAAAGGACACTCGATTGAATGTCGTTTAAATGCAGAATGTCCGAGAGAAAACTTTAGACCTTCTCCAGGGAAGATTGAAGTCTTACATCAACCAAATGGAGGTTTAGGTGTCAGAATTGAATCTGCACTATATGCTGGATATAAAATTCCACCATTTTATGATTCTATGTTATCAAAATTAATTGTCCATGCACCTAGTAGAACTCAAGCTATTTTAAAAATGGAACGAGTTCTTCAAGAATTAGTAGTTGAAGGCGTTGAGACGAATAAAGAATTTTTACAAGATTTATTACAATCAGCTTTCTTTGAAAGAGGAGATTACACGACAAATGTTGTAGAAGAAAAATTCTTACCAGAATGGTTTAATGAGTCTCGTCCATAAAGGAGTGATTAAATGGGTTTATTTAAAAAACGTCCTTATATTTCATTAAAACAAAATTCCATCGAAGTAGTAGAATCTGAAAAAGCTCCAATGATTCCAGATGGAAAATGGATTCAATGCCCTCAATGTCAAAAAACGGTTTATTTGGATGATATTGGGGAATTTCAAATTTGTCCAAATTGTGATTATCATTTTAGATTAACACCAAAACAAAGAATTTCTATTATGACGGATGAATTTGAAGAGTGGTTTATTAATGAACAAATGAAAGTAGAAGTTGATTTCCCAGGTTATGACTTGAAACAAAAAAAAGCAAGACAAACAACAGGGGAAGAAGAAGCTGTAACGGTTGGGCTTGCAAAAATTAGTCACTTACCGTTTGTTTTAGCGATTATGAATCCTTATTTTATGATGGGATCCATGGGACAAGTAGTTGGTGAAAAACTTACTTTAGCTTTTGAAGAAGCAACGAAGAGAAAACTTCCAATTATCGTTTGTACAGCTTCTGGTGGTGCTAGAATGCAAGAAGGAATTTATTCACTAATGCAAATGGCGAAAATAAGTGCAGCGGTTCAAGCTCATCACTTAGCAGGACTATTATATATCACGGTATTGACAGATCCTACAACAGGTGGTGTTACGGCTAGTTTTGCCATGCAAGGGGATATTATCTTAAGTGAACCAAAAGCGATTGTTGGATTTGCGGGTAAACGTGTGATTGAGCAAACGATGAAAGAAAAGTTACCGGATGATTTCCAACAAGCAGAAACTGTTCAGGCAAATGGATTTATTGATGCCATTATTCATCGTACTCAGTTAAAAGAAACATTAAAAACTCTTTTAAGTCTACATTCTTTAGAGGGGGAATTCAGATGAAACCAATGAAAATCGTCCAAAAAGCACGTGATATTAACCGTGCAACTACTAAAGAATGGATTGACGAAATTTTCAATGACTTTATCGAATTAAAAGGAGATCGTTTTTTTGCAGATGATGCTGCCATTATTGGAGGAATTGCTCGTTTAAAAGAGATTCCAGTTACAGTCATTGGAATGCAAAAAGGTCATACATTAAAAGAAAATATCGAGCGTAACTTTGGACAAGTTCATCCAGAAGGTTATCGAAAAAGTTTAAGATTAATGAAACAAGCTGAAAAATTTAATCGACCAATTATTACGATGATTAATACAGCTGGAGCATTTTGTGGTAAAAGTGCTGAAGATAGAGGAATTGGGGAAGCTATTGCTAAAAATCTACAAGAGATGAGTCATTTAACCGTCCCGGTTATCGCCATTTTAATGGGTGAAGGTGGAAGTGGTGGAGCGATTGCTTTAGCTGTTGCTAATGAAGTTTGGATGATGGAATATGCTATTTATTCTATCTTATCTCCAGAAGGTTTTGCATCGATTTTGTGGAAAGATAGTACAAAAGCAGAACAAGCAAGCGAATTAATGAAGTTTACAAGTAAGGAATTATTCGAAGAAGGAATTGTTGATAAAATTATTTTAGAGAAAAATCGTTCGTTTAAAAAAATAGCAACGGAACTTCAAATTTCTTTATACCAATCTTTAAAAGAATGGCGTACAAAATCAAAAGAAGATCTAGTAAGTCAACGCTTAGAAAGATTTAGAAAATTTTAAATGACGAAGGACAACTATGACATTTTGTTGTAGTTGTTTTTTTGTATCCAAAAAGTTAGGTAGACCTAAAAAAGTTATTTTTTTCTTAAAAATCATATATATTATTGAGTTTTTTTGTTATACTAGGTTACACAAAAGATTTTGGAAGGTGATTATATGATCAGAGTTGAAAAAGTAAGAAATGCGATGAAGGATTTAGAAATTGATGGATTAATTGTTTATAGTCCATATAATTTACGTTATTTAGCGAATTTTACAGGTACAACAGGTTTTTCATTAATTACGTTAAATGAAGCATATTTTGTAACAGATGCTCGTTATACTCAACAAGCTCAAAAACAAGCTCAAGGTTTTACAGTGATTGAACATAAAACAGGTTGGTTAGGTGTGTTCCGTGAATTAATTGAAAAACATGGATTAAAACATGTTGGGTTTGAAGCAGACAACTTATCTGTTTCAATGTTAGAAGTTTTTGAAGATGAATTTGATACAGATTTAGTTCCAACTCAAGGATTAGTAGAAAAAATTCGTGAAATTAAAGATGAAGCTGAAATTCAAACAATTCGTAAAGCATGTGCAATTTCTGATGCAGCTTTCTTGCATATTTTAAATGTGCTAAAAGCTGGTATGAGTGAAATTGAAGTAGCCAATGAATTAGATTTCTTCATGAGAAAACAAGGCGCATCTGGCGTTTCATTTGATACAATTATTGCGAGTGGTGTTCGTTCTTCAATGCCTCACGGTGTCGCAAGTGAAAAATTAATTGAAACCGGTGATTTAGTAACATTAGACTTTGGATGTTACTATCAAGGTTATGTTTCTGATATGACTCGTACAATTGCTGTAGGAGAACCAACAGATCAATTAAAAGAAATTCATGATGTTGTATTACAAGCTCAATTATTAGTAAGTGCTGCAGCAGGACCAGGTAAAACTGGAGTAGAACTAGATAAAATTGCTCGTGACTATATTGCAAGTAAAGGATATGGAGAATACTTCACGCACTCAACTGGACATGGAATTGGTTTAGAAATTCATGAAGCTCCAAATGTAAGTCGTTTAGCGACTCAAGCATTTGTTCCAGGAAATGTAATTACAAATGAACCAGGAATTTATATTCCAGGTGTTGGTGGTGTTCGTATTGAAGATGATATTATTATTACGCCAACTGGTGGAGAAGTGATTCAACAAGTTCCACGTGAATTGATTATTTTATAAGATACTACCTTGTGAGTTGTGATAGAACAAAAATCATGGTAAACTGTAGAAGAGAGTGAAGATCATGATTCGTGATGCTCATTGAGTTAGATAGCGATTCAGAATCTTTGTAAAAGGAGGTTCATTATGGAAAAATATTCAAATCAAACAGCCGTTTTAGGTGCTATTGAAATTGCCCCTGAAGTGATTGAGAGCATTGCAGGAATTGTTGCTTCTAAAGTGGAAGGATTCCATCCTTTATCAGGAATTATTAAAACAAGTGTGAATACACTTTTTGGACGTGAAGAATTAGCAAAAGGTGCTTATTTAACACAAGAACAAGGAGAATTTATTCTTGATGTATATGGTAATGTGGATTATGGGGTTTCTATTCCAAAATTAGCATTATTATTACAAAATAAAATTAAAGAACAATTATTATTTAGCTGTGAATTAGAAATTTCTCAAGTAAATATTCATGTTCAAACAATTATTCCAGCTAAAAATGTAGATTCAGAAATTTTTGAATTGGGGGATGAAGAGTGAGTCGTAACCCATTAAAAAGACGTGCACTACGTATTATTGCAATTCAAGCTTTGTATCAAATGGATATTTGTAAAGAATTATCGGAATTTGATGCTATTCGCTTAACTTTGGACGTATTACACGATGAACAATCATTTGATGAAGAAGTATATTCTAATGAAGCGTTATTAGATGAGTTTCCAGAGATTCATTATTCATTAGATTTAATCCAAGGGGTTCAAAACCAATTAGAAGAGATTGATGCATTAATTTCCTCACATTTAAAAGGATGGGAATTAAGTCGAATTGTTCGCTTAGATTTAATGATTATGCGTGTAGCAGTTTGCGAAATGCGTTCACCTGAGTTGGAAGTTCCTCAAACAGTTGCATTGAATGAAGCAATTGAAATTGCAAAATTATATAGTGATGAAAAATCAGCGAAATTTATTAATGGTGTCTTATCAAACTTTGTTGAAGGGTAAGTCAGTATAGGAGGTTGAGCAAGAAGGCGCTCCGAAGCAATGATTTGCTTCCAGGAACACTTTTTGCTCAATTTTTTATTTAAAGGAGTGAGTAAATGGCGATTGTATTAGATGGGAAAAGTTTAGCCTTAAAAATTCGTCAAGAATTGAAACAAAAAGTACATGAACAGGGAGTAAAACCTGGTTTAGTTGTATTATTAGTAGGAGAAGATCCTGCTAGTCAAATTTATGTTCGTAATAAAGAACGTGCCGCTAATGAAGTTGGATTTCATTCTATTGTAGAAAGATTACCTGAGACAATTTCTCAAGAAGAGTTATTACATAAAATTAAAGCATTAAATGAAGATGATGCGATTCATGGCATTTTAGTTCAATTACCATTACCAAAACAGATTGATAGTCAGGCAGTATTAGAAGCCATTATTCCAGAAAAAGATGTGGACGGCTTCCATCCTGTGAATTTAGGAAAATTACTTCAAAAAGATGAAAGCATCGTCCCATGTACCCCAAAAGGAATTATTCGATTATTAGAAGAGTATGACATTGACCTTGTTGGAAAAGAAATGGTTGTTATTGGACAAAGTACGATTGTGGGTCGTCCAATGGCTTTGTTAGGCTTAAATCGTGGTGCAACGGTAACCGTTTGTCATAGTCGAACAAAAGATTTAGAGAAACAAATCGCTCGAGCAGATATTATTATTAGTGCGGTTGGAAAACCAAATTTAGTTTTGAAAGAACATGTGAAAAAAGATGCGGTTATTATTGATGTAGGCATCAACCGATTAGAATCTGGAAAACTCGTTGGTGATGTGGATTTTGATGGTGTTAAAGATCAGGTAAGTGCTATTACACCAGTTCCAGGAGGGGTTGGCCCAATGACGATTGCGATGTTATTAGAACAGACGTATCTTAATGCATGTAAGAGGGAAATAAATCATGAGTGAAGAATATGTAACAGTCTCGGCATTAACGAAATATATTAAATATAAATTTGATAAAGATCCTCATCTTGGAAGAGTTTATTTAACGGGGGAAATTTCAAATTTCCGTTTACGTCCGACTCACCAGTATTTTAGTTTAAAAGATGAAAATGCTATTATTTCTGCAACTATGTTTCAATCTGCCTTTAAAAAAATTCAATTCCGTCCTGAAGAAGGGATGAAAGTATTAGTCATTGGTAAAGTTTCTGTTTTTGAAAAATCAGGACAGTACCAAATTAATATTGAACATATGGAACCGGATGGAGTAGGGGCTCTTTATTTAGCCTATGAACAATTGAAAAAGAAATTAGAAGCTGAAGGGTTATTTTCTCTTCCTAAAAAACCAATTCCTCAATTCCCTAAAAAAATTGCGATTTTAACGAGTGAATCAGGGGCGGTCATTCAAGATATTCAAACAACAGTGGCTCGAAGATTTCCGATTGTTCAATTAGTCTTATATCCAACAGTGGTGCAAGGCGTTCATGCAGTTAATAGTATTTTGAAAAATTTAGACTTAGTGGAACAAGAAGATTATGATGTCGTCATAATTGGACGTGGTGGTGGATCAATTGAGGACCTGTGGGCGTTCAATGAGGAGCCAGTTGTAAGAAGAGTTGTTGAGTTGTCGATTCCAGTTATTTCAAGTGTAGGGCATGAAACAGATACGACTTTAATTGACTTTGTATCTGATATGAGAGCAGCCACTCCAACGGCTGCTGCAGAAATTGCAACACCTGTTTTAATGGAAATTCATCAACAATTGAGAAATTTGCAAACACGTCTGGAACAAGCTTTAACGCGTCAATTACAAATTAAACGAGAAAGAATGCAAGCATTAGCCAATGCTAGTATTTTCCAAAATCCAGAACGAATTTACCAAGTTTATCAACAACGAGTAGATCAATTAGAAATGCGATTGCAGCAAATGATGCAACAAAGTGTTCAGCAAAAACGTCAACAATTATTAAAAAATCAACATCGTTTAGAATTAGGTTCTCCAAGTAGAAGAGTGCAAACGGAAAAACAAGCACTTCAATATTTAGCAAAACGTTTGGAACAAGCGCAAATTCAATTGATGAAAGATAAAAAACAACAATTCCAAAGAGCGATTCAGCAATTAGACTTATTAAGTCCATTAAAGATTATGAATCGTGGATATGGAATATTACAACAAGAAGAAACGATTATTAAAAGTGTTGAACAATTAGAAGTTGAACAAGAATTAACGATTCAATTAGTCGATGGAACGGTTCGTTCTAAAGTGACTTCTGTAGAGAAAGGAAATCAATTATGGTAAAGAAAGAGAAAAAATTTGAAGAAGCAATGAGTGAATTAGAACAAATTGTACAGCAATTGGAAAGAGGAGATGTTCCTTTAGATGAAGCTATTGCGAAGTTCCAAGAAGGAATGGCTCTAAGCCAATATTGTAATGAAACATTAACAAAAGCAGAAGAAACAGTCAGCAAAATGATTGTTGTAAAAGAAGATTAATGGAGTAACTCATGAGTGAAATGATTTCATATTGGCAACAAGAAATAGAAACCTATTTATTAGCTCGAATCGAAAAGATTCCAAATATTTCAACAAGATTGAAAGAAGCGATGCTGTATGCGTGTAGTAGTGGAGGAAAGAGAATTCGTCCATTAATCGTTCTCTTAATCAGTCATTTAGAAGAAGTGGAACTTCAAAAAGTGTTACCAGTTGCAGCTTCTCTAGAAATGATTCATACGTATTCATTAATTCATGATGACTTACCTGGAATGGATAATGATGATTATCGTCGTGGCAAGCTAACAGTTCATAAGCAATTTGATGAAGCAACAGCCATTTTAGCAGGAGATGCCTTATTAACACTCGCATTTGAAGAATTAGCTCAATGTTCATTATCAGATGCAAAAAAAGTTCGTGCTATTCAAGTATTAGGTTCAGCTTCTGGAGCTAGCGGTATGATTACCGGACAAATGAGAGATATTGCAAGTGAACATCAAGAAATTACATTAGAGCAATTAAAACAAATTCATGCGGATAAAACAGGACAATTATTGTTAGCTGCCATTCGTTTAGGGTTATTAGTATTAGAGGATGCGAGCCCTTATGAAGAAGCTCTTTTAAAATTTGGAGTTCATTTTGGACTAGCCTTTCAAATTCAAAATGACTTACAAGATGTTTGCTGGGATTCTGAAAAAACAGGTAAAGTCACTGGACAAGATGCAGCATTAGAAAAAAATACTTATCCAAGCATTTTAGGAATTGATGGAGCTAAACTTGCTTTAGAACAAGAAATCAACCGGGCAAAACAAGCGATTTTATCGATTTCAAATGAAACAGATGTACAAAGACAAGTACAAGAAATATTTATGAAAATTCTCTCATATGTAGAGATTTAAAGGAGAAAGAATGGAAAAAGAACGAGTAGACCTTCTAGTCGTACAACAAGGATTGACAGATTCTAGGGAAAAAGCGAAAAGACTTGTCATGGCAGGACAAATTGTCGATGCTGTGAAACATATTCGCTATGATAAACCTGGCGAAAAAATTCCGATTACAACTGAACTTTATATTAAAGGAGAAACCCTTCGCTATGTTTCAAGAGGTGGCTTGAAATTAGAAAAAGCACTCGCAACTTTTGATGTCAGTGTAGAAGGAAAAATCTTATTGGATATTGGTGCTTCAACAGGTGGCTTTACGGATGCTGCACTACAACATGGTGCTGTATTAAGCTATGCATTAGATGTTGGATATAATCAATTAGATTATAAACTAAGACAAGATGAACGAGTGGAAGTTATGGAAAGAGTGAATTTCCGCTTTAGTAAGCCTGAAGATTTTACAAAAGGAAAACCTCAAGTGGCTTCGATTGATGTTTCGTTTATTTCGTTAAAATTAATTTTACCACCATTAAAAGATATTTTAGAGATGGATGGTGACGTTCTTGTGCTGATTAAACCACAGTTTGAAGCAGGAAGAGAACGGATTGGGAAAAAAGGAATTGTTAGTGATCCAAAAGTTCATCAAGATGTACTAGAAGAAATTTTAGAATATTGCGAACAAATTGGTTTTTCTGTAAATCAACTAACTTTCTCTCCAATTACGGGAGGAAGTGGAAATATTGAGTTCTTAGCACATCTGCAATTACATGAAACGGTTAGTTCTCCATATGATTGGAAAAACGGTATTCAAACAGTTGTCAAAGAAGCTCATCAACAATTAAAAAATCTAAAATAGAGGTGGAACGATGATTCAAGAATTGTTTATTAAAAATTTCGCAATTATTGAAGAAGTTCGCTGTCAATTTGAAAAAGGCATGACGGTATTAACTGGGGAAACAGGTGCAGGTAAATCAATTATTATTGATGCAGTAGGATTACTCGCTGGAGAACGTGCTAGTTTAGAAATGATTCGATATGGCAGTGAAAAAGCGACAATTCAAGCAGTTTTTACCATTGATTCTGAAGAGACAAAAAGAAACATCGAAGCATTAGGAATTGAAATTGAAAATGATGAAATCATGATTCAACGTGAATTATATCAAACAGGTAAATCTACTTGTCGCATTAATGGACAAATGGTTACTGTTTCGTTATTAAAACAAGTTGGACCATATTTGATTGATATTCATGGACAAAATGAACATTTCTTATTATTGAATGAAGAGCATCATTTAAGCCTTTTAGATGCATATGCTGGGAAAAAATTGGAATCATTAAAAGATTCTTACAGCGAGTATTATGAACATTTTTGTAGTATTCAAGACCAATTAAGAAAGTTACAAACAGCTGAAAAAGAAGATGCTCAAAAAATTGATTTATTAAAATTCCAAGTAGAAGAAATTGAATTATCAAATATTTATATTGGAGAAGAGGAAGAATTAGTTCAAGAAAAGGAATATTTTACTCATTTCCAAAAAATTCAAGAACACTTAATGTCCGCTCTATCAGTGTTACAAACGGAAGAATATTCTGCAGTAGATGCGATTAGTCAAGCTTCTCAAGAAATAGGATTTTTAGAAGGAATTGGTGAAAACTATAAACAATTGCACCAGCAATTACAAGAATCTTATTATCAATTACAAGATGCGGTTTCTAATATGAGTCATGAATTAGATCATGCAGAATATGATGAAGAAAGATTAGCTTATATTGAAGAACGTTTAGATATTTATTATCAGTTAAAACGTAAATATGGAGATAATGCAGAAGAAATATTAGAATTCCAAGCACAAGCACAAGCTCAATTAAATCAAATTGAAAATAAAGAAAGTATTATTGAAACATTGATTCAAGAAAAAGCACAAATCGAACAAAAAGCAAAAGAAGTAGCGCTTGAATTGACGAAACAAAGACAGGCAATTGCCCTTGAATTATCTGAAAAAATAGAAACACAATTGCATGAATTATATATGGAACAAGCCATTTTTGAAATTCGTGTCCTACCAAGTGAACAACTACTTGAAACGGGTATGGATGAAGTGTACTTCTATATTTCAACGAATAAAGGGGAACCTGTTAAACCACTACAAAAGATTGTATCTGGTGGGGAATTATCTAGAATTACCCTTGCTATGAAAACAATCTTCGTACGTAAGCATGGAGTGGGAACAATTGTATTTGATGAGGTAGATACAGGGGTTAGTGGTCGAGTGGCTCAAGCCATTGCGAATAAAATGCATTATATTTCAGAATTTGCCCAAGTATTATGTATTACTCATTTACCACAAGTGGCAAGTATTGCGGGAGTTCATATTTTCATTGAAAAAATGGAAAAAGATGAGCGTACACGTACAACTCTAACAACATTGGAAGAAGAGAAACGGATTGAAGAAATCGGACGTATGTTGTCTGGAGAAGAAATGACAGCATTAACAAAACAACATGCAGCAGAACTAATTGCATTGTCTCAAAAAATTCGTCAACAAAATAAAGTTCAAAAGAAACAGGTGATTGCAAATGACTAAAATTTTTGCACATAGAGGAAGTAGAGGAACTCATCCTGAAAATACATTAGCTGCTTTTCAAGAAGCAGTGAGTGTTCAAAGTGATGGAATTGAATTAGATGTTCATGTTTCAAAAGATGGAGCATTAGTCGTGATTCATGATGAAACAGTGGATCGTACGACGAATGGTAGTGGTTCTATTCAAGACTTAACATTAGAAGAAATTCAAGTATTAGATGCAGGTAGTTGGTTCGATGAATCATTTACTGGAGAAAAAATTCCAACTTTGGAAGAAGTATTCCAATTGTTAAAGGAATTGGATTTCAAAGGTGAATTAAATATTGAATTAAAGACGGATCAAATTGAATATGCTGGGATTGTTGAAAAATGTGTGGCTTTACAAGAAAGATTGCAACCAAACTTTACGATTATTTATTCTAGTTTTAATCCTAGAAGCATTATTCAAATGAAACAATTACGTCCAAATCAAGAAATTGCCTTTTTATATGAAACTGTAGAAATGGCAAATTTTGTATTCGAAGAAGTAAAATTTGAAGCCGTTCATCCGGATTATCGTTTACTAAAAGAATCCTTTGAGATTCATTCACAGTATCCAAAACGTGTTTGGACAGTGAATCAAGAAGAAGAGATGAAACATTGTTTTGAACTTCATGTAGAAGCGATTTTTACAGATTATCCACAAAAAGCTCTCGAGCTTCGTTCGGAAATAAAGGAGTAGTATGGTAAAAAAACAAAAAATCATTGTGATTGTTGGCCCAACTGGTGTTGGAAAAACAGCTCTTAGTATCGAATTAGCACAACAATTAAATGGGGAAATCATAAATGGGGATTCAATGCAAGTTTATAAAACATTGGATATTGGAACAGCTAAAGTAACTCCTGAAGAAGCGAGAGGGATTCCTCATTACTTATTAGATATTTGTGACGTCAAAGAAGAATATACTGCTAGTGATTTCAAACAAATGGCAAGAGAAGTGATTCAAGAGATTGCAAGCCGTGGGAAATTACCAATTATTGTTGGTGGAACAGGATTATATATTGAAGGTTTATTATTTGATTTTCATTTTAGTGGAGAAGATTCCAATGATCCAGATTACCGACTAGAAAAGGAAAAAGAACTAGAAGAAATTGGACCTCTTGCTATGTGGGAACAATTAAAAGAAGTCGATCCTGTTAGTGCAGAAAATATTCATCCGAATAACACAAGACGAGTTATCCGAGCATTAGAAGTGACACATGCAAGTGGAAAGCCATTTTCAGCTAATGATCAACAACAAAAAGAAGCTATTTTTGATGCCTATATTATCGGATTATCAACGGATAGAGCAGTCCTTTATGAAAGAATCGATACAAGAGTAGACATGATGATGCAAAATGGTTTAGAAGAGGAAGCTAGACAATTATATGATGCAGTAAAAGGATTAGATGTTCAATCCATTCGAGGAATTGGGTATAAAGAATGGGTGGATTATTTTGAAGATCAATTATCAAAGGAAGCCACCGTTCAAAAAATTCAACAAAACTCTAGACGATATGCCAAACGACAATTAACTTGGTTTAGAAACCGATTTGAAGCTGTACATTGGTATGATTTAGTAGAAAATCCTAACACAATTTCTCAAGTTGTTTTAGATTGTCAGCAGTTTTTACTGGGAAGTGAATAAATGGAAAACACAAAAGAAAGAGTCATGATTGTAGCAGTTCAAACAACACAATCGGATGAGCAATTTCAATATGCTTTAGAAGAAATGAAGCAATTAGTGGATACCGCTCAAGGAGAAGTTGTCGTAACAGTGACTCAAAAAAGAGAAACGTATAGTGGTCGTACAATGATTGGTAAAGGGAAAGTAGAAGAAATTAGTCATTTAGTCGATGAATTAGAAATTGATTTAATTGTTTTCTACCAATCTCTAACGGGTTCTCAAACGAAAAATTTAAACGAAACGATTAAGGCACGAATTATTGACCGTGTTCAATTAATTTTAGATATTTTTGCAATGCGTGCTCGTTCAAAAGAAGGAAAACTTCAAGTACAACTGGCTCAATTAAATTATTTATTACCACGTTTGTCAGGACAAGGAACAGCCTTATCGAGACAAGGTGGGGGAATTGGGACAAGAGGACCAGGGGAAACTCAATTAGAAACGGATAAACGACATATTCGTAAACAAATTTCAGATATTGAGCAACAATTAGAACAGACAAAATTACATCGTCAACGTTCAAGAATGAAGAGAAATCGTTCGAATGGTTTTAGAATGGGATTAATTGGATATACGAATGCAGGAAAATCAACCATTCTAAACCAATTAACAGATGCAGGAACGTATCAAATGGATCAATTATTCGCAACATTGGATCCATTAACAAGAAAAGTTGATTTAGCCGATCAATATGATGTGACATTAACGGATACCGTTGGATTTATTCAAGATTTACCAACGACTTTAATACACGCATTTGAGTCAACTTTAGAAGAGAGTGCGGATGTTGATTTATTAGTGCATGTAGTTGATGCATCATCTCCAAATTTCTTAATGCATGAAAAAACGGTTCATGAATTAATTGAGGAATTAGAGATGGAAACTATTCCGATGGTGACGATTTATAATAAATCAGATTTAATAGTTGGAGAATTTCAACCAAATGCTTATCCTTCGTTAGTGATGTCTGCTGAAAATTCAACCGATATTGAACGATTAAGAGAATTTCTTTCATCTCAAATGAAAGCAGAAATGGACCATTATGAAGAATGGGTAGAAGTTTACGAAGCACAAAAACTCTCACAATTCCAACAAAATACATTAGTTGAAATTTTGGAGTTTAATGAAGAGAAAAACCAATACTATGTAAAAGGCTATCGTAAAAAGGGAATGTAGAATTCTTTAGATATCATTAATGGCATTTAAAGTAAAAAGAAACTTTTCTAAAAAGTAGCCAGGAAGGAGAGTAAAAGTTTGAAGAAAAAATGGTTTTTTGCAGATTATTATGACACAACAATTATTTTACTAGCTTTAATCTCTGTTATTCTGGTATTACTTGGATTTGCTGATATAATTGATTTGGACAATCCGCCTTATAGTATTATTGATTTAGTAATCTGGGCTGTTTTTGTAATTGATTATAGTTGGCGCTTTTTTACGACTAAAAGAAAATGGCGTTTTATTCTAGAAAATATTTTTGATTTATTGGCTATTCTCCCTTTAAATGCTATTTTTACAGTATTTCGGTTAGGGCGTATCTTCCGCTTAGCAAGGCTGACAAAATTACTGAAACTGACTCGTTTACTTAGAATAATTGGACTTACAGGTAAATTAGAAAGAAAAATTAGTAGATTCTTACGGACAAATGGCCTGATTTATATCTTGTATGTTAATATCTTTATCGTGCTAGTAGGAAGTTCAATTTTATCTGTAGTTGAAGAAAAATCCTTCTCAGATAGTCTTTGGTGGGCTCTTGTGACAGTAACCACTGTTGGTTATGGTGATATTGTTCCAGTTTCCCTTTTTGGGAAATGGATAGCTGTTTTATTAATGTTGGTAGGGATTGGTACAATAGGAATGTTAACAAGTGCCTTGACAAACTTTTTTGTAAAAGATAATCCAGATGAACAGATAAAACTTGATAAACTCCAAGACGAATTATCTAGTCAAAGATTATTACTAGAGAAACAATCTGAGATGATAGATGAACTAAATAGAATGATACAAGAATTGCTTGAAAAAATATAATAAAGGTGAGACAAAACACATAATATAGTTAACTGTAGTGGGTTGAAGAAAAGCTAAAATCGAGAAAGGACAAATTTTGTCCTTTCTTTTTTGATATTCAAAGTGATAAAAATCCTTTTTTTGAAGTTTTCAAAGTTCCGAAATACAAAGGCATTTCGTTTGATAAGCTTGATGAGATTATTCGTTGCTTCTAATTTTCATTGGAATAGGGTAGTTGAAGGGTGTTGGCGATTTTCTCTTTGTCCTTTAGAAAGGTTTTAAAGACAGTTTGAAAAAGTGGTAAATATTTTCCTGTGTATATTCATCAAAATAAGTTCCTTTTGGAAAATAGTCTCGAACCTTTTGTAATACCTAATTCAATTTCAATACGATCAGATAACGTTAAATGTTAATGTTTCATCGTTCCATACCATCATTTGTCTTATACTTATAAACGTCAATCTAAAAATGTACAAAAGTGGGAATTTAAAAATGTACAATTTTACTCCCAGATTAACTTCTATTTTTGATACTTAACTAGAAGTTACTTTAAAACTTTTCGTAAATTAAATTATAAATATTTTTAAGGATAATATATTTGGACGGTTGCTTAGATACGATTTCATTATTCTTGGAAGATAAAAAGTAAAGCAATAGAAAAGACTTGTTATTGTGGCAATAGTAATATTAGCCATTTTTGGCTAATATTACAGGGAAACTTTGAGAACGTGGCTCAAAGTTTAGACATGAGACTCGCAAAGCGAGGCTGCTGTCGACCTTGCTACAATATGTAAAAGGCTTTTCTATTGCTTTACGTCTTAGAATACGCCCATTTTTTTAAAATCGTTTGTAATGTTTTAACAAACCTTTTATAATAAGGAGATAGAGAAATGATAAGGAGCCGAAGGGCATGTATTCAATAGAACAATTTAAAGAAAAAATAAAAAAAGAATATCAAATAATATTTAAAAATGAAAACTATCTAAAAGAAGCATTAACTCATTCATCCTATGCAAACGAACATAAAGAGTGCAAAGGAATTTATAATGAGCGTATCGAGTTTTTAGGCGATGCCGTTTTAGAATTATTTATCTCAAACTGGTTATACCGTCAAATGCCAACAAAAAAAGAAGGCGAGTTAACAAAATTAAGAGCGCAAATCGTTTGCGAAGAAAGCTTGTCGACACTTGCTAAAGAGTGTGAGTTAGATAAATATCTCTTATTAGGAAAGGGAGAACGTGCTTCCAAAGGACATGAAAATCCAGCAGTTCTTTGTGACGTTTTTGAAGCCTTTGTAGGGGCTATTTATTTAGACCAAGGATTTGAAGGAGCCAGTAAATTTCTAACACAAGTTATTATCTCGAAAATGAAAGATGGACGATTCACATTAGTCGGCGATTTTAAAACAGAATTACAAGAATATTTCCAAAGAAATGGGAATGTGAATATTCGTTATGAATTACTAAAAGAAGAAGGCCCTTCTCATGCACGTTTTTATACCGTACAAGTTCATGTGAATGAAAAAGGCTATGAAATAGGCGAAGGTAAGACGAAGAAAGCAGCAGAACAATTATCTGCTAAAAGAACATTAGAAAAATTAAACGTTATTTCTTAAAAAAGGAGTCAAGGATGCAGTTAGAGAAAATTGAAATGTCTGGATTTAAGTCATTTGCGGATAAAACCGTTATCGAATTTGATAAAGGTGTAACCGCAGTCGTAGGTCCAAACGGTAGTGGAAAATCTAATTTGTCAGAAGCAATTAAATGGGTTTTAGGAGAACAATCTGCTAAAAGTTTACGTGGTAAAAAAATGGATGATGTCATTTTTGCAGGTTCTCAAACTCGTAAACCTGTGAATATTGCTGAAGTAAATTTGCATATTAACAATGAAGATGGAAAATTAGCAATTGAGCATTCTCAAGTTGTATTAACTCGTCGTTTAAACCGTAATGGGGATAGTGACTTCTTTATTAATAAGAAAGCTTGTCGATTAAAGGATATTACTAGTTTGATGATGGATTCTGGTCTAGGAAAGGATTCATTTGCTTTAATTTCTCAAGGGAAAGTCGAACAAATTTTCAATGATAAACCTGAAGATCGTCGAATGATTATTGAAGAAGCTGCAGGGGTATTAAAATATAAAGACCGTAAAACTCAAGCGCAAAGAAAATTAGACCAAACACAAGAACATTTAAATCGTGTTGAAGATATTTTACATGAAATTAAAAGCCAATTAACACCTTTATTAGAACAAAAGGAAAAAGCGATTGTTTATTTATCAAAGAAAGAAGAATTACAAGGTATTGAAACAGCCTTATTAGCGGTTGAAATTGAAACGTTAAACACACAATGGACAGTGGCTAAAAAAGAAGTAGCTCAACTACAAGAAACTGTGACGAAGACAGAACAAAAATTAGTAGAGCTAGAGCATAAAGTGTTAGAACAACAAGAATTACTTGCTGTAAAAAATACTGAGTTAGATGAAAAACAAGCGTTATATGTTGATGCGATTCAAAAAATGGAACAATTAGATGGTGAACGTAAAGTTTATCAACAAAAACAAGAGTTTGCGAATCGTACAAATGAAGAAAATCAATTAGCCTTAGTAGAAGTCATTCGTCAGTTAGAATCAACAGAAAAGACAGTAGCTGAATTAGAAAAATCAGTTGCTATTAAAGAAGTTGAATTAAATGAAATTGAATCATTATGGTCTAAATTAGTAGAAGAATTAGAACAATTAAGCCAAGGTAATGAAGAGCGACAAAAGCAATTACAAAGTCAATATATCGAACAATTACAAGAAATTTCAAAATTAACGAACCAAGAAAAACACTTGGAACGTTCGATGGAACAAAATCAAAATCAACATGATAAATTACTAGAAAAGCAAGAATTATTTGAAGAACAGTCGAAACAATTAGATCAAAAGATTGCTCAGTTAGTGGAAAAAGAAGAAAACTTAACTCAACGAACAAGTTCTAAACAAGAAGACTTGAATACTTATCGTCAACAAGCAGATAATTTACGTCAAGAACGTCAAACGCTGCAAGAACAAAAACAAAAAATTGAACGACAATTACAACAAACGCAAGCTAATTATCATAGTTTGAAACAAGTTTCTGAAGATTATGCAGGCTACTATCAAGGGGTTCGTGAAATCTTAAAACAGAAGAAACAAATCGCTGGTGTCATTGGTTCAGTAGCTGAATTAATTCGAGTAGAAGATGAGTACACCTTAGCAATCGATATCGCTTTAGGGGCAAGTAGCCAACATGTTGTAGTAGAACATGAACAAGCGGCAGCAAAAGCGATTGACTATTTAAAACAGAACCGTTTAGGACGAGCAACATTTTTACCGTTAACGATTATTAAAGAGAAAAGAATGCCTGATGCGATTCAACAACAATTATTCTCTTTACAAGGATATGTTGGAATTGCTAGTGATCTTGTACAAGTAGATCAAACGTATCAATCCATTGTTCGTAATATTTTAGGAACAACTGTCGTTGCCAAAACATTGGATGATGCGATGAAAATTGCTAAAGTCTTGCAATATCGTTATCGTATTGTTTCTTTAGAAGGAGATGTTGTGAATGCTGGTGGTTCGATGACGGGTGGAGCTTCCAAAAACCATCAACAACAATCTCTTGTAAAACGAAATAGTCAATTAGAAGCGTTAGAACAACAATTGAATCAGTTGAAAGAATATGAGAAGCAAGTTTCAGAAAAATGGAATCAATTAGAAACGAAGTGGAACGAAATTGTTCAAAAAGGAACAGCGATTCAAGAAGAAGAGACGCTATTAAAACAACAATTACAAGAAGTTCGTTTAGAATTACAATACTCAAAAGATGAATTTAATAAAATAAGTCGTCAAACATTAAGTCAACAATATGAATTAGATGAATCGATTGAGCAATATGAACAATTAGAACAGCAATATGTTGAAACGCATGAAGCATTAAGAACGATTACGAAAGAGAATCAAGCGGTTAAAAAAGAATTGGATTATTTACAATTATCACAAGAAGACCGTACGCAACAGCTTCAAGAAAAACAACAAGAATTACAAGAAGTGGGGACACAAAAAGCTCGTATTCAAGAGCAAGTTCAACATCAAAAGAAAGAATTCAAGCAAGAAAAGCTGTCCTTAAAACGTTTAGAAGAACAAGTTCATTTACTAGAATCGAAAAAAGATGAACAGAATGACTTAAAAGTGAAAAATGAAGCAGATTACAACCAAACTGTAAAAGATTACGAAGCAATTAAAGAAACAGTTACTGCTTTAGAAGAAGCTTTAGATGCACTGAAAGAAGAAAGAATTCAATTAGAAGTATTGAATAAGCAAACGGAAGTCAGTCGTAATCAAGCGCAACATCAATTACAAGAGTATTTGAAACAACAATCAAAAGTTGAAACAAAAGCCAATCGATTTGAATTAGCAATCGACCAAAAACTGCAATATTTAAGTGAAGAATATGAATTAACCTTTGAAGCAGCAATCGAAAAAACAGAATTAACAATGTCCATCGAAGATGCTTCTAAAACGGTTCGTCACTTAAAACAACAAATTGAACAAATGGGTGCAGTAAACTTAATGGCAATTGAAGAATATGATAAAGTTCAAGAAAGATTTGAATTTTTAACGATTCAACAACAAGACTTACTAGATGCGAAGAAAAATCTAGAAGACACGATTACAGAAATGGATACGGAAGTGACGAGTCGATTTAAACAATCTTTCGATGCAATTTCAAGTCAATTCCAACAAACATTCCCAAGATTGTTTGGAGGAGGACGTGCTACTCTAGAGTTAACAGATCCTACGAATTTATTAGAAACAGGAATTGAGATTATTGCTCAACCACCTGGTAAGAAACTACAATCCTTAAGTCTATTATCTGGTGGAGAACGTGCCTTTACAGCCATTGCATTATTATTTGCAATTTTAGAAGTGAAGCCAGTGCCATTCTGCTTACTAGACGAAGTAGAAGCAGCCCTAGATGAGGCAAATGTTGCAAGATATGGTCGTTACTTGAAAGAATTTACTAAAAATACACAGTTCATTGTGATTACTCATAGAAGAGGAACAATGGAAGAAGCAGATGTATTATATGGAGTAACGATGCAAGAATCTGGAGTTTCAAAACTAGCTTCAGTAAAATTCGAAGACTTTGATGGGTTGGAGTAGAATATTTTTTTAGTCGTAAAATGGAAAAGCCTGAATAAAGGCTTTTTCTTTTTGTATAAGAGTCGATAATTTGATTGATGATAAATGTGTTAATATGAATATTCTGCTAAATGTATTGCATAACGCGATACAAATGGTATATTAGTTCTAATCATGTAAGAGGGGAAATATGTATGAAAACAGCTAGTGTAAATGTTAGAATTCAAGAAAATATTAAAGAAGAAGCAGAAAAAATTTTATCGCAGATAGGTTTCTCGAGCGATAGCCATTGATTTATTTTATCGATAAATTATTATGAATAATAGCATTCCATTTTCTTTAACTGTTCCTAAGCACTAAGTTTCTATTCGTGATACAATGACTGAAGAAGAATTTCACACAATGATGAATAAAGGAATGCAACAAGTTAAAAATAATGGGTCACAAGATATGGAAAATGTATTTGATTAGTCTGCATTGGAAAGGAGAAGTCACTTGTTAGGAGAACGTCTTAAACATAGAAGATTAGAATTAAATTTAACACAAAAGGAATTATCAGAAGGAATTTGTAAACAAAGCCAAATTAGTAGAATAGAAAATCAAAATTATGATCCTAGTGCTTTAATTTTAAAAGAATTGTCTGTTCGTTTAAATGTAACTATGGACTATTTTTTTAATTCGAAGCTAGAGGGAACTGATTCTGTATTAAAATCATTCAAAAAAATAGCTGATGATGCTTTAGCTCAAAGAGATTTTAGTAAATTAGAATATTGTTTATCACTAGAGCTGAATAAGAAGCAAAAAATTACATTAGAAGAGGATCTTATTTACCTAGAATGGATAAAGGCAATTGTTGCGTTTAATGTACATAAAGATATTGTCAAAGCAATAGAAATGATGGAACACTTATGTAAAAAAATAAAAAAGAATGATGAATACTATTTAGATTTTTTGAATACTTTAGCACTATTTTATTTTGAATGTGATGAAATTGAAAAATATAAACAGCTTTATAAAGTTCTAATGGAAGAGATTTATAAAGTAGATATGTCAAAGCAGGATAATTTACATAAGGTAATCAAAATCAGATATAACTATGCTCGAATTTTAGTAAGAAATAAAGTTAAAAAAGAAGCTTTAGAAGAGATTTTAGAAACAATTGATATCTGTAAAGAAAATAGTAGTATCTATTTATTAGCCGACTTATATTGTTTATTAGCGAACATTGGAGATAATTTTCTGTCAGACGAAGATATTCTTATGTATTATGAACAAGCTAAGTTTTTGTATAAATTATTAGGAAATGAAAAAATGTATTTAAGAATACAAGAATATTTAAGTAGCCGTTTTTAATCTCTTTTTAAAAACAAAAGTAAAACATTATGGGAATCAGTAATCAGATTTCCATAATGTTTTTTATATGATGTGACAAATAGATAAAATTCATATAGGGATATTTTCTAAAAAAAATACATATTTGAATAAATTGATATTGAAAATAACATAAGGGTGTGATAAGCTTTCACTAATTAGGAGTGTGTATAGTTATTGGAGGTTAATAGGAATTGGAAAATAATGTTAGTTTGTATTTTAGGGAGACTATGGAAAAAGCAGGAATGAACTATATACCTGATTCAGGAGTTATGTATCGTAAAACACTTAAATTTTCTTCTGTTTTAAATATTGAAGAAAGATTTGAAGATTTTTTTAAGATTGATGGTTATTTTTACACGAATCAAAGATGTTTTAGAGTTACAGATAAAATTCTTGAAATAACAGGGTATGAAGGAGTTGCATCTCCTTATAATCATATGCTAAGTTTCTTTTTACTAAAGCAAGAAAATCTTGAAAATGCATTTAAAATGACAAG
The DNA here is from genome assembly GCF_963545075.1 of uncultured Granulicatella sp. Taxonomy (GTDB): domain Bacteria; phylum Bacillota; class Bacilli; order Lactobacillales; family Aerococcaceae; genus Granulicatella. The sequence goes on along the minus strand of NZ_CAUUHX010000005.1, from coordinate 20,070 downwards.
TGATTTTTTTAGGAAATTAAATTTTTTAGATGGAAAAACTACAATGGTTTTATCTCAAAAGATGTTATCGTTAATAAATGCAAAAACAAAAGAATTATTTGATATTTGCTTGATTAATAGTGATAAATTATCGACTACTTTAGGTGAGGATAGATTTAAGGGAGAGTATATTAAATTCTATCGTAGAAATAAAAATGGATTAGTACCGGTTGGCAGTCTTAATGTTATTTTTAATGGAGAAAGCTATGTTATTGATAGTTCTTTTTTGAAGGAAGTCATTGAAGTTGAGTATTTTGGAAAAAATAGTATTTATGAATTGAACGATTTCAAAAATTCCTTTATGCAAATCAGAGATAAGATTCCTGAATCTATTCTATCAGTAGGGTTAAAATGTATTAATTTAATGAGAGTCATTTTAGTTCTTATGAATGAGGGAATCGTATTTGGAAATAAAAATCAAGAGTATATTGTTAGGAAATTGCATAGAATACTTATTTTGGAGCTTTTTATATTATTTTTGGATAAAGAAATTACTCGTTCAGAAATTGTTGAATTGATGAGTGATATTACTTTGTCAGGTTTAACGGATTTACAAAATGTAAATACTATTAATTATTCTAATCAGTTTTTTCTAGAAACAATTATTAAAGAAACAGAAAGTTATGTTGAATTATTAGAAAAAGGTATGTTGAAGATTTCTACGCAATCATTTAACTTGGAAGACGAAATAATTTTAAAAGAACGATATGGTATTCCATCAAAATTAATTAAAAGAATTCGTAATGGAAAACTAGAAAATAAGGATGACAATATCCCGATGAATCCGTTAAATAAAGTTATTGATATGCCAACGAAAAATTGGATAAAAGCATTACATGGAGAGTGAATCATGAAGAAAAAAGTATTAATTACAGGTGTTTGTGGAACAATTGGGGAAGCATTAGTAAATTATTTTATAGAAAATGATGCAATAGTTTATGGTGTTGATTATCAAGAAACCCAGTTAGCTATTATGAATAGAAGGTTAGATTCATCAGTATTTTACCCAGTACCAATGGATTTTACTTCGCAAGATTGTTTGAACTATATTGAAGCAATTCAACCAGATATTTTCATTCATGGAGCATCATTAAAAATGACAAATTTCTGTGAAGACTTTGCTGAGTATTATTATTCAAAAAATGTTTTGCAAACAAAAATATTTCTAAAGTCAGTTTTACCTTTTGTAAAGGAAAGAGTTATATTTATCTCAAGTGATGAAGCTTATAAACCGCATAATCAGTTTGGAAAACAAAAACTAGAAGTAGAACAATTTTTGATACAATTAAATGATCAGTATCAAGACGGTTTTATTCAATCCTTACGATTTCCATTTGTGATTGAAAGTAATGGATCAGTCTACCATGTATTTGATAAACTCTCAAAAGAAAATAAACCTCTTCCTTTAACCGATGAGAGAATTACAAAGCTAGCCACAAGAAAAGAAGATTTTATTCTAGGGTGGGATGATTTTTATCATCATGTTCTAAATTCAGGAGTCTATACATTAACGATTGGAAAAGTTCTAAGCATTAAAGCTTTAGCGGAAGAATTAATTGAGAAAAATCACTCTAAGAGTAAAATAGAAATTATTGGATTAAGTGGAGACGATACTTTAGGAGATCCAATAATGGACTTTAATCATTTTAACCAGATTACAGAATATGTCAGTGAGGTTTTTGAATAAAAATACTTATTTGGTAAAAGAATTTAATCTAAAGTACATTTTGATGCTGATAATATTCAGCTGGTACTTCCACAGCAATATATGAAATAATAGTTGGAGGAAATGTTAGATGACTGATGAGGAAAAAGTACAACAAATTATTGATAAATATAATCAAAGTATAGCAGAACTCTCTGAAAAAGCTACAGCTAAAGAATTCAAGTTTGTGATGAGTTACATCGCACAAGAAGCGAATCGTAGACAGCGAGAGCTTGTTGGAATGAAAGATTAGTAGAAAGCATGGAACTAGAAATTCTAGTTTCGTGCTTTTTTGTGTGTAAAAAAATATACACTCATGTGATATTTTTCGTTAAAAATAGTTACAATTCTAAAAAAATGGTATAATATAAAAAAACTTCAAATTATGGGAAAATAACAGAGGTTATTATGTTCAAAAAATAATTTGAACAAAAATAATGGAGAGATGGTTTTCGATTATTATTTTAAGGAGAGGTAGAAGATGGTATTTGAAGTGAAGGGTATCGAAAAACGATACAATAATAAGACAATTTTGCATAATATTTCCTTTAAAATTCCAGAAAATAACATTACAGTCATTCTTGGTAAAAATGGTGCTGGAAAAACAACATTAATTAAATTGATGTTAGGAATGATCAGTGCAGATAAGGGAGACATTTTATTTAAGGGAGAGAATCTCTCAGATATTGGACATTCTTACTACCAAAATGTAAGTGCCGTATTAGAGTCAGTCGATAATGTTTATCCATTTTTAACAGGAAAACAAAATATTGAATACTTTCTTGGATTATCAAAACAATCCATAAACTATATGAATAGTAGTATTCAAGCGTTAATTGATGAGTTCGACCTCAGAGATGCTATTGATGAACCAGTTGGTGGGTACTCTAGAGGAATGTTACAGAAGCTCTCATTAATCATTGCATTAATGACAAATGCAAAGGTGTTATTTTTAGATGAACCAACTTTAGGATTGGATTTTCAAAGTTCAAAGCAACTATGTCAAAAAATTAAACAATTATCAACAGAACAGGACAAAACGATTATTCTTACCTCCCACCAAGCAGAGATTATAGAATTACTAGCAGACTATGTGATTGTGATTGATGAAGGAGAAGTTGTCTATAAGGGAGATTATCAGGACTTCTTGCAACAAGTTCCGCATACTCAAGAATTTGAAGCTGTTATTGAGGGAGAAGTGATTCATCAAGAGCTACAATGTCGCATTGAAAAAGGAAAATCATACATGAAACGGAATACTATTGATGAGTTAACCTCACTTTTAGTAAAACATAACTTGATGTCTCATTTAATCAAGATTGAGAAGTTAAGTCCTACGGTTGAAGAAACACTAGACTATTTCTATAGTCAAAGAGGAGGAGCACATCATGAAGTTATTTAAGGCAGAATTGTGGAAATATTTACATGAAGTACGTACCTATTATCCGGATCATATTGTGAGTGTTGTGGTTACGACGATTGTGTTCTATATGTTTTTATTAGTTCAACATCAACAAATGAGTCAAGGTTATGTAGGATTTGTGTATTGGTATTTGTTGAGTTCGGTTATTAGTGAAGCAGCAGTCTCTGTGTCTTCGGAGAAGCAAATGGGAATTTTAGATCAACTAATTATTAAACCATTTCCTTTCGAACAGCTGATTATAGTAAGGACATTAGTGTGGTTAATTGTCAATCTCATCAAAGTTGCTATTGTATCCCTTGTATTGAGTGCGATTCTTTCAATTCAAATTTCATTCAGCGGTTGGTATATTATCATCTTCTTATTAACAACTGTTGGAGTGTTTGGGTTTACCTTGGTATTAGTGGCATTGACGTTAAAATATACGAAGACAGCATCATTTGATTCGATTATTTCTTATGCATTATTATTTTTCACTGGAGCTATTTTACCTCATGAGATGATGCCTGAATGGGCCGTTACGATTGGTCGATTTCTTCCTATTTCTCTAGGGATTGAAATGACGCAATCTCTGATTCAAGGAGGAATAGTTACTTTGTTGGAGTACATATTATTAGCCGGTCAGTCAGTATTGTTCTTGGTAATTGGTTATGTTTTATTTAAGAAAATTTACCAATCTAGTAAGAAAGCAGGGATTGATAGAAGTTATTAATGTTATGAGTGAGTATCTCTAGTTTGAAATATTGATAAAATAGAAATAAGAAAAGATTGAAGGATAAAAGAAGTATTTAGTACATTAAATTGTGTAAAGCATCCCAAAAATTAGACATAAAAAATCTAACATTTCGATTCACTTCATTCATTAGGTTTTTTTAGGAGGAAATAATGGTTTATTATATCAAAAAAATTAAAAATGTTATTTTAATTCAACTGCTCTTTCATGTACTTTATACTTCCACTAATGTTGTTATACCGTATTTAAATAAGATTTTGTTTGATAGGGTATTAATTGAGGGTAATGAACTTCTTATAAAATTAATCATTTGTTATCTCTTAGCGATTGTATGTAACTCGTTATTTCAATATATATCACAAGTATATGAATGGAAAACTTCAGTTGAATTTAATCGTGTTGTCAAAGGAAGGTTATGTGATTTTCTTTTATCATCGTCAGTCACAACGTTTAACTCCAAGACAATCGCAGAATACTTATCGGTCTTCAATAATGATGTAGAAGTTTTAAGCGAGGAGTACTTAGATCCTTTATTAGATATTATCAAGTCGTGTATTAGTCTTGCTATTTATGCTGTGTCACTGATTGTTTTTGTGGATTGGAGAGTCGCTATTGTGATTATAGCCTTATCGCTGTGCTCACCCTTTGTTTCCAAGTATTTGGCACCTTATATCACTATAAAACAACGAAGATTTTTGGAAGGATTAGAAGTTTACTCACAACGATTAGCTGATATTTTTTCGATGAAATCTCGTATTAATAGTGAAACCATAAAAACTTTTAGAAAACTACATCAACAACAATTAGATGAAACGGAGAAAAATCGTCTCCATTACGGAAAAATCAAAACGTTATCCAATATTGCTAACGGTCTAGTAATGTTTATAATACAGCTTGCCTCATTTATAGTAGTCGGTTATCTGTTAATAAAAAACGAACTATCAATCGGAGCAGCGGTTGCGACTTTTAGTTATGTAGAAAATTTCATTTATCCAATAAAGAACATTTTAATTGATTTAAACTTAATCAATGCTTCCAAAGAAACTTTGTCAATCATCGTGAATTTAGGAGAAAAGGGTCAGGAATTAGCCGTTCAGACCGATACTAATGGTTCTCAGATCATTATTACCAATGTGAGCTATCATCAAGACAATGTGAACTTAGAAAATCTTAACTTAGAATTTACTGCTCCTCATAAGTATGCAATAGTAGGAAAAAGTGGTGTCGGTAAGTCGACTTTATTGAAGTTAATCATGCATCAAATTCCATTACAATCGGGCGAAATACGGGCAGCTGTTGATCAGATTTTTTATTTGACGCAACATGAGCATTTTATGAAGGCAAAGCTAGAAGATAATATCACGTTATTTGGTCTCTATCAAGACAAAAACCACCATTCACAAGAATTATGGAGTCGTTTAAGTCCATCAACTCAACAAGCGTTGCAGTCTATGAATCCCATGTCTGAATTGAGTGGTGGTGAGAGAAATTTATTAGGATTATTGAGAGCATTAGCTAGTGATAAAAAGATATTATTACTTGATGAACCAACTGCGCATCTCGATAAGGCAAGTGCAGACATGGTTTTGGACTTATTATTAAGTCTGGATGATTATCTAATCATAATGGTATTGCATCATAATTTAGACTATTGGAATAGTAAATTTAATGAAGTAATCACAATAAAATAACAGGAATGAGGAAAATATAAGTTATTAAGATTGAATAAAGCACGACTTTAGAAAAAATTTTCAGTTTAAGTATTAGTATTTAAATTTAATAATATTGGTTGTTTGACAAATCTTATTGGTGAATCTAATTTGTGAGTTTCTATCATATCGATTATAGGTAAAATAAAAGTGCCGATAATATTGTATAAACTCCATTAATTTTAATTCAATAATAATAGTATGGTACCGAGAGTACTCGAACATTGCCTACTCTTTAAAACGGAAGAAAATGGGGAAGCCTTTTTAGCCAAAGTAATGGAAGACGGTTTTATAAAACTTTCATCAGAAAATCTAAGCAACAATGAGGATAATGAGGATATAGATAAGGAATATCCATATGTACTTGTCATTGGTAGGGAAGATGCTTTTGAAAATATCGATGAAATTGTCTGGTATCTTATGGATGTAGCAAAAGAATTTGACGGGGAATATAATGGCTGGGGATGCCATATTGTGAAGTAGCGTGAAATAGCACTTTAAAGAGAAGAAGTGAGATGAAAACGTTCTTTAAAAATATTGATTTCATTAGGCTCTTTGTTCAATAAGGTTGATGAAACAATGTTAACAGAAAATAACGATGTTATGTTGTCTCTCTTTATTTTACAACTTAGGCTGGGCAGAGTGAGTTTGATAAGTTTTAGAATTTCTGTATTTTGATGTATAATATGATCATAAACATTATGTAGGAGAAATAGTATGTTTTTGGAACTAATAAAAGAGATTTATAATAAAATTAATAGGGGAAGAAGCAATATTTTCATACAATTGAATGAAAAAGATAGATTTAATAATAATCTTAAAGAAACTAAATGTCATTTTCCTAATTGTAAAGAAACGCCAATAGAATCACACACTTACCCTAAATCTATGTTGAAAAAATTTGCAAATTCAAATAATGTTTACAGTATAAATTTATCTAAACTAGTGGGGGCTTCTTATTCTGACAGAAAAACTCCCATTTTAGAGATAATGAATATAGGTCACTCTGGAGTGAAGCCTTTATTTTGTAAATTTCATGATACAGAAATTTTTAAGCGAATAGAACTAAAAAATATAGGTGTAGATGAAAAAACTTATCTTTGTTTGTTTCTTTATAGGGTATTTTGTTATGACTACTTATTAGAGAAAGAAATAAAACTAGCTGATAATAGAGGAGAAATACTGGGAGAAAAGGATTATTCTAAAAAAATAACAAAAGAGGATGAAAAAAAGTATTTTATGGAACAAAAAGTAGTTCAATTTATTTTGAATGGTCAATATTCTTTTGATATTTATAAGAATTTAAAATCATTGTTTGATGAAATTTTCAACTGTAACTCTGAGCCTGTATTTAAAGATTTCCAAAATAAATTTCACTTGAAATTTTATGAAATAAGAAATACTAGCAACTTTTTAGCATGTGGCTGTCAATTTTACTATGCTCCAACTTATAAAGATTCTACAATACCAAAATTACCTTCTATTTATGCTCTTGTTCCTAATAAAAAAGGAGATGCTATATATTTTGCCATATTGATACCTAACGATGAAAAACATAATATGATTCCGTTGATTGAATGTCTAGATAATAAGTATAAAGAATATGAAAATAATCAATCTAATAGTTTCATTAAAATTGTAGAATTTCTTTTGTTGGAATCTTCTCAAAACATTATAATGACTGAAAAATTATACAATAGTTTATCGGAAGAAGAAAAAGAAATATTTGAGAAGGTGTATTATTATTTAGTTATTGCAAGACTGTTTGATGGAGAAGAGAGCAAGTGTATCAAAGATGAAGCGTATAGATTATTAACCGAGATATCACTTATAGCAGATTAAAAAGGTTGTTCGACAATCCTGTTAGTGAATCTAATTCGTAAGTTTCTATCATATTGATTATAGGCGAAATAAAAGCTCCAATAATTTTGTATGATCAATCAAAAGTAAAAACAAAGAAGCTATTTCCCTGTGATATGGCTTTTTCTTTTGGAATAGTTACAAATCTAAAAATTTGGTATAATACAAGTATGAAATCAACGAGAAACACTTAAAGTGAAGTGTGGAATGATGATTCTCGGAAATGCACCATCTAGAGTAAAAAGGAGACAAATATGGTTAGTGTTAAAAATTTATTTTTTAGATTAAACAAAATAATTTTAAACGATATAACATTGTCTATTGAACCTAAAGGGCAAATTATTGCATTGCTTGGGCCTAATGGTTCAGGAAAAACAACGCTTATGAATGTTTTAGCCGATTTGTATCAAAAGTATGAGGGCAATGTTCATGATGTAGGTAAAGTACAATTGCTTCCTGATTATGCGTACATACCAGAAGACTTAACAATTAGGGAGTGTTTTAATTTATTTGAGCAAGTTTATGACACATTTAATATCGAAAAGGCAATACAAATATTTAGTTACTTAAATCTTAATCAGGATCAGTTGATTTCTTCGTATTCTAAGGGAATGAAAGAGCAATTACATTTAGCTTTTCTACTTTGTCATGATGTAGATACTTACTTATTGGACGAACCTCTAGCAGCAGTCGATCCGCTTACTCGAGATATATTAATTGACTTAATCATGAAATTTAAAACAAATTCTGGAGTTACAATTATTAGTACACATCTCATACAAGATATGGATAAATTGTTCGATGAAGTTATATTTATGAGCAATGGCGAAATATTATTGCATAATTCAGTACCTCAACTTTTTGAAAAGTATCCTGGATTATCACTAGATGACATTTATAAGGAAGTGAATAGAAATGTGCCTTTTAATTAAGAAGATTATACGTGACTATAAGAATGTCTATTTGTATGTATACGGTATAAGTATAGTAATGAGAATTATTACAATTATGTTGGGGGACATTGAGTGGATTCGTATGCTTAATGGTATTGGGGTTATGATTTCTGCTACGTTTTTAATAGGTATATCTACTTATTTTCTATATGAACTGTTGTACACTAGAAAGAGATATTTTTATTACACTCTAAAATACAGTAAAATGCAAATTCTTATTATATATTCCTTTATCTTTGCATTTTTTAATATCATATACTACTTGATAATTTCAAATTTTGACATTTGGCAACTTTTTCAAAAAGTCATTTCAATATTAAGTTTTTTTAGTATTGTTAGTATGTTGTTGTATCTATGTAGAACATTGATAAAGAAGTCTGTTCGTTTAAATTTATTTATTTTTTCACTTGTTTCAGTGTTAATCTTTCAAGTATGGTGTTTCTATTATATGTTTATGTCAAATAATCAAGATAGAGTGATGATAGGGGTATCATCAGTTAATGAAATTAAAAATGTATACAATAATATAATACCGCTAACGTTGTTTGTAGATGTCCTAAGATATCAAATTTTAGCGGAACAGTCATTGATTATGAATTTAATAGTGACGATTATTTCTATATTAATATTATTTAGTCTTAAAAATAAAAAAATTAATTGGTAACTGATAAGAATGATCAATTAAAAGTAAAAACAAAGAAGCTATATCCCAGTGATATGGCTTTTTCTTTAGGAATAGTCACAAACCTAAAAATTTGGTAAAATACAAGAATGAAATCAAAGGAATGATGATTTCTAGGAAATGTATCCCTTAGAGAAAAAAGACTAACTATGAAAAGTAAATAACAGAATAGAAAAATTCTTTAAAAAATCAAAACCACTAAGAAAAATTTCCAGAGGCATCACTCTTTCAAGTACGAGTTTTAGAACTCAAGGAGAGAACGATGTCCTCTATCTAATAACTATATTATACAATTATTTATGCGAATAGGTCGCATTTAATAATCTAAATACATTATATAAGGAGAAAGTTAATTTGCTTAAAAAATTAAGAGAGTCAGACTTACCAATACTTCATACACTGATATATTCATCTGAAAAACCTAAATGGACACTTTATAATGCCCCTTATTTTGACGAATATAAACAAATAGATTTAGAAACATTTTTACAGTCAGAAAATCATCTTTTTTTTCTGAGTGAAAATATTTTAGCAATTGTTTATGAAGAAAGAATTATTGGAGTTGTTACACGCTATTGGGAAGACATTAGAACTCGTTGGTTAGAAATAGGAATTGTTATTTACGATGATTCATTATGGTCTCACGGTATCGGAACATCTGTCCTACAAGAATGGATTGGGATTTGTTTTAAAGATTTCCCAGAAATTGAACGAGTGGGACTAACAACTTGGAGTGGTAATCCTGGCATGATGAGACTGTCAGAAAAATTAGGGATGACTCAAGAAGCTAGAATTAGAAAAGTTCGTTATTATAAAGGAACTTACTACGATTCTATAAAATATGGAATTCTACGAGATGAATTTTTTGCATTGAAGTAGAAGATAAGCTTATTACTAAAATTTATATAGGGTATTCGACAAAGCCTATTTGTAAATCTAAGTGACTACAATTAGGAGTTATCTAACAACAAAAAAACGGAGAAGCTATATCACAGTGATATGGCTTTTTCTCTAGGAATAGTCACAAACCTAAAAATTTGGTATAATACAAGAATGAAATCAAAGCAACACATATATAGTAAAGTGTTGAATGATGGCTCTAGAATTCAAAGCCCTTAGAGTAAAAAGGAGAGATTGTATGATAAAAGTCATTGTACTAGAAATAGGAATTAAGTGAATAATACAATAATAGCTCTAAATAGCTTGGAATAAAGGGATTGTTAATGTGAAGCAATATTGAAGTAATATAACACAATTTGATACGTATTGGATGGAATTTAACCGTTAAAAAGTTTTAAGGTTTAATATGAGTTGAAATAAATAGTTAGTGATATAAAGGAGGTTTGTTATGCAAAGTGAATTATGGAAAAAAGCTGAAACATATTATAATAAGTATATAGGGATTCCTATATTGAAAATAATATTTTTAGTAATGTTATTTTTCAACTTAAATAAAATTGACATTTCATTTTTATTGAAATGGATTCCTATTAATATTATAAATTTATTTGTTCAGTCCTATGATCATATATTTGATAATATTATATTTCTAATTATTTTAGGAGTTATAGTTAGTACTATAGTTTATATATTAGGATATTTTAATGTCTATCCTAAAGATGAAGAAGAGTATAGAAATATTGATGGGACTATGGGTGGGTACAACTATATATCTGCTATACAAAGAATTATAAGTTTATTTATATGGATTTTCACAGACTTGTGGATAGTAAAATTTATAATTAATACTATTAGTAAAAAATGGTTAGATTTTTCTATAGTTGATATTGATAGTATATGTCTAGCAGTAAATATAATAATATTAATATTTATTTTTAAAGATAAGTTATATTCAATTTCGTATTCAAGAAAATTATTTCCTCCAAAAATAGAGTACAGCGATATATTTTCTTTATATATTATTTTGAATAAGGTAATTATAGAGAACGTCGAATATTTTATATTGAAAGATAATTTTGTTAAGGATACAATATATATACTGATAAAAGTAAGAAATAAAAAAGATGAGCATAAAAAATATGTACGTATTCTTAATCAGAGCACTAAGTTTGATGAAATTAGGTATATGTTTGATAATTTAGAAGTAATACATAAAGATTTAAATAGATAGATAAAAGCTAATTGTTGAATAATAGGGCTCTTTGTCAAATAGGGTTGATGAAACAATTTTAGTGAAGGAATTAAGCGGCGTCAGATTGCTTAATTCCTTTTTTAGTTGTTGGAGCAAATAGTTTAGACATTAGTAGAATTCTATTTCTAAAATGAGTGAAACTAGTGTAGCCATAAGCGTTTCTTTTAAGTACTTTAATTTTGTTGTTAATCCCTTCAATAGGTCCATTTGAAAGAGTTGGATACTCACAAGTATTTTGTAAATACGGTAAAAACTTCTTAAAAGTTTGTAGAACACGATTTAATCCATCAGGCAGATGTTTCGTTTGTACATTCATCAATTCTTCTTTAAAATCATTGAAATTTCGCTCCTTAAAAGCTTCTCTTAATTGAGGTACTGTTTCATATCCTGGTTTAAGTGAAGGTACTTCTTGTACAGCATAAATGATTCCCCTAGACAGCGTAAATGATTCCGTAAAAATATATATTGACAAAATTATCGGAGTTGTTTATAATTTAATTGAAAGTTAATTATTTTTTAATGTTTTTAAGAAAAACGTAACTTGCATTATTTAATTTAAATTTTCTAAATCGAAGGTGATCTTTATGAATAAAATTTTAAAATTACAAAAAATGAAAATGGCTTCAAAAAAAGTAGTTATCCCTTTAGCAAGCGGATTTAGCGTATCCTGTGTATCGCCTTGTACCATTAATTAGCTTTGTAATTTAAAAATATTCTAATTAACTTTCAAGTATCTCCTACTGTTTTTTCGTTTTTCCAGTGGGAGATATATTTGTAGAATGGAGGGAGTATTTTGGAAATTTCACCTATTTTATTAGATATTGATAAGATATTTTATTGTCCAATTCAGGATTATAGGCCTTCAGATGAGTTAAGAGTGATTTGTGAGGCAGCATTATCTAAAATTAATAAGGATTATAAGATTGTTCAAGATAGAATATATTATTTCTGTGATATAAACATGTTTGAATTGCCTTCTTCGGGATGGAAAATACATATATCAGCATGTTATTGGAATTGTGAACAAATATTGAAATTAGTTGTAGAATATTGTGCGACAAATAGATTGAATTTCAAATTTTATGCAGATAAAAAAATAGTCTTTCGTATGAATGAAAAAAGTGCAGATAGGGGAAGTTCGGGTAAGTTTATAACTATTTATATTGATGAGGAAAATTTACTTCTGAAACATTTAAAAGGATTAGGAAATATTTTAAGTGGAATAGAGGGTCCTTATATTTTAACAGATAAAAAGTATAGTGGAATTGTTTACTATAGATATGGAATATTCAAAATGACACATGACTTGTGTATAATAAATCCTGAGAATGGGGATATTTTTATTGATGATCATCAGCCTTTTTTTAATCTACCTTATTGGATATCTGACCCAATAAATGAAGTAGAGGAAGAAGAAAATGATGAGTTGTTGAATAATAGATATGATATATCAGAAGTCTTGAGATTTACTAATGCTGGTGGAACTTATGTAGCAATAGATACCAAAAAATCAGAAAATAGAATTATTAAGGAAGCGAGACCGTATACATGTCAATTTGGAGATAAAAAAGATAGTGTATATTTAAAGCAAAATGAAGAAAAAATATTAAATAAATTACTCGGAATGAGTGGAGTACCACAAGTTTTAGATAGTTTTTTTGATTGGGAGCATTATTTTATTGTAGAATCAATTATGCCTGGTGACACATTAAGAATTTATGCGGCTACTAATAATCCTTTTATAGTTCCCAACTCTGACGAGAGAGAATACATCAATTATTATCGAAAACTAGAAGAAATTTTAAAAAAATGTCTATTAAAGTTGAGAGATATACATAGATATAATATTGTTGTCGGAGATATTTCTAATACCAATATACTTTTTGATGGGAAAGAAATATATTTTGTTGACTTTGATGGTTCTATTGATTTAGATTCAACTGAAGATAAGTATGTGTTTGATACTATTTCATTTTCAGCTAAAAATAATATGGATGTGGATTTAAAAACTAAAGATTACATTTCATTAGGTTTTGTATTTTACTCTATGTTAGTAGGAGGAAGTACTTTTCTAGAATTAGATAAAGAGTCATATGAAAGAATATTGGAACGAATGGGCAATAAATATTTCTTGACAGACTCTCTATATAAGCTAATTGTAGGATTAATAAAAGGACAATGTAATGATGACAATATTTTGTTATTCATTGATAATGCTAAGAAAGAGGTAATCACTAAATTTAGTGAATTGAATGTATCCTATAAAAAAATGAAATTGGATTTGATTACTTCGACTGTTAAATTACTGAACTCAGATACAAGTAGAGTGGTATCTCCATTGCTATTAGAAAATAATTTTAGTTTTAAGTATGGAGTATCAGGAATTGTTTATTCTCTTATCAAATCCAAAGGTCTATCTTATAGACAAAGAGTAGAACTGCATCAGTATTTACTAAATGGTATACAATCTAGTGAATTTGAGGATATGTCCTTTTCTTCGGGATTGGCAGGAGCAATTTTCACATTATTACAATTTGATGATAAAATAAAAAATATTAACAATATTGAAAATTTAGCAGATAAAATATCGAGTTATGTTAGTTATAAAGTTAATGACCCAAATGAATCTTTGAATTTTGGAGAGGGATTATCAGGCTTAGCTTGGGTTCTGTTAAAGGTGTATAAAATTAAACCTAAAGATGAATATTTGATTTCTATTAAGAAAGTTTTTAAACGTATACAGAATGAACTCCCATTATTATATAATTCAGAAAAAATAGGATTTGAATTTGGAAATTCGGGTATTGCATTATTTCTTTTATCTTTATATAAGGAAGTTGGAGAACAAGAAATTATTATGCTTGGAGAAGCCTTATTAATATCTGATATTACTTCGGGGGAAATAGGTGATAATGAAACATATATGCATCCTATGTTAAGAGACGAAAAAGATATCTTATTCCCCTATTTTTCATATGGCACAGCTGGAATTACTTATGTAGCATTAGAATATTTTGAGTTAGGCATAAAAGAAAATTTACAAGATTATCTAGCCAATTTGATTAATGGTATAAAAGTTAATTTTACAGTTCATTTGGGATTTGAAAAAGGAGAATCTGGTATTCTGTATGTCCTTTGCAAAGCTGCTCGATTAGGATTTATTGATGTAGAGTATGTAAATGAGTGTTTAAAAAATATTTATATTCAACTTTATAGAGAACATGAGGATTATAATTTATTATGCCCTGGATATGCAATGCTCCGTTGTTCTATTGATTTTGGGACTGGAAGTGCTGGATTATTGTTAGCATTGAATGAATTTTCTAAATTAGAGGGGAAGGAATTAGAATGTTTCGATTCTTAAGATTTATACTAGTAGGTAATAAACGAATATTTATATGTGCTGTGTTATTTTTAGCTTTACTATCTCTTGATGGAATTGGTGCACCGTATTTTTTAGGGAAATTTACAGATTATATGAACAATAGTGATTTTGATAGCAGTATGTATACAGTATTTTTATGGCTGATTTTTTTACTGTTAATTGTTTTATCAAAATTTCTATTTAGTTTCTTTAAAGGAAAGTTTATTCAAAATGTAAATTATCAGTTAAAAAATATACATGCAGTAAATTCTGTTAGCAAAGAGAATTTACAGCAATCACCAAGTTCTTACATCACTAGTATTACTAGTGAAGTTCAGCAAATTGAAAATAAATTTATCATTAATGTATTTACTATGATTTTGTGTACACTTCAAGGTGTTGTTACATTTATATTTTTGATGAATATCAATATGTTAGTGGGCTTAATTTTTGTTAGTTTGGGAGCTATACCTGCTCTAATTCCTAAGTTAACTAAAAAATGGTTAAAGAAAGGAACTATACGTTGGCAAGAAGCCAATGATCAATATATAGGATTTTTAACAGATTTTTTAGAGGCACGTCCGTTGATGAAAAGATTTGGTGTGGTAAATAATGTACTAAAAAAGTTGAGTGAGAAGTTAGGAGTATCTGAAAAAAATTATTTTAAGATGGATTTTAATCAAAATATCGCCAATACCGTTATTAGTTTACTATATGTGTGCTCATTATTGATAGCATTAATGCTGGGAATAAGTTCTGTTCAAAATGGATATATGACAGTAGGAAGTTTACTTACTATTTATATGGCAGCTGATAGGGTTGTAACTCCATTAATTACTGCTGCTTCTACATATAATGTGATTCAATCAATTGATCCAATATTGAATAAAGTACTAACTCTTAATAGTATAGCCGAAGAATATGAGCAACTGCTAGAGTTACCAATAAGTAGAGAAGTTATCTTAGAATTTAAACAAACTACAGTAGGATATCAAGATAATGAATTGATTAAAAATATTGATTTTTCACTTGGAAGTCATGATAAGATATTATTCAAAGCACCTTCAGGTTCAGGAAAGAGTACTTTTTTAAAAACTATTTTAGGGGAAACGCAGGTATTATCTGGTACTATCAATTATGGGCAAGAACAAGGAATTGAACTTTTCTCTGTTGTTTCTCAAAACCCATTTATCTTTGACGAAACATTGCTGTTTAATCTGACGTTTGATAGTCCAATAGATGAAAGTAGAGTCATTGAAATTTTAAGAAGAGTAGGAATGAAACACTTAGCAACAAAAGAGATGCTTCATACTAAAATGGATAAACAATTACATTCTCTGTCTGGTGGAGAATTAAAACGGTTAGAGTTAGCAAGAGCATTATTATTTGAAAAACCATGCTTACTTGTTGACGAAGCTTTATCAGGGCTGGATGATGAGAGTTCAAAAATTTTGAATGGTTTGATTAAAACTTATTCTGGAGCAGTTATTGATATAGAACATCATATTTCAGAGGAAATGATGGTTGGATATGATAAAATCATTACTATCAAGGACAATCATCTAGTTATAAATAAGATGTGAGTAGAGTAGTTAATAGGTAAAATAGTGTAATTAGATAATTTTTGTGATTGTTCGATAAATCCCCAATATAAACAAAGAAGCTATATCCCAGTGATATGGCTTTTTCTTTAGGAATAGTCACAAACCTAAAAATTTGGTAAAATACAAGAATGAAATCAAAGGAATGATGATTTCTAGGAAATGTATCCCTTAGAGAAAAAAGACTAACTATGAAAAGTAAATAACAGAATAGAAAAATTCTTTAAAAAATCAAAACCACTAAGAAAAATTTCCAGAGGCATCACTCTTTCAAGTACGAGTTTTAGAACTCAAGGAGAGAACGATGTCCTCTATCTAATAACTATATTATACAATTATTTATGCGAATAGGTCGCATTTAATAATCTAAATACATTATATAAGGAGAAAGTTAATTTGCTTAAAAAATTAAGAGAGTCAGACTTACCAATACTTCATACACTGATATATTCATCTGAAAAACCTAAATGGACACTTTATAATGCCCCTTATTTTGACGAATATAAACAAATAGATTTAGAAACATTTTTACAGTCAGAAAATCATCTTTTTTTTCTGAGTGAAAATATTTTAGCAATTGTTTATGAAGAAAGAATTATTGGAGTTGTTACACGCTATTGGGAAGACATTAGAACTCGTTGGTTAGAAATAGGAATTGTTATTTACGATGATTCATTATGGTCTCACGGTATCGGAACATCTGTCCTACAAGAATGGATTGGGATTTGTTTTAAAGATTTCCCAGAAATTGAACGAGTGGGACTAACAACTTGGAGTGGTAATCCTGGCATGATGAGACTGTCAGAAAAATTAGGGATGACTCAAGAAGCTAGAATTAGAAAAGTTCGTTATTATAAAGGAACTTACTACGATTCTATAAAATATGGAATTCTACGAGATGAATTTTTTGCATTGAAGTAGAAGATAAGCTTATTACTAAAATTTATATAGGGTATTCGACAAAGCCTATTTGTAAATCTAAGTGACTACAATTAGGAGTTATCTAACAACAAAAAAACGGAGAAGCTATATCACAGTGATATGGCTTTTTCTCTAGGAATAGTCACAAACCTAAAAATTTGGTATAATACAAGAATGAAATCAAAGCAACACATATATAGTAAAGTGTTGAATGATTGTTCTAGGATACAAAGTCCCTAGAGTAAAAAAGGAGAGATTGTATGATAAAAGTCATTGCACTAGACTTAGATGGAACATTACTAACCGATGATAAAAAAGTAACACCTGAAAATAAAAAAGCCATTCAACTGGCTAAAGAACAAGGAGTAAAAATTGTCCTTTGTACAGGTCGTCCATTAATGAGTATTTACCATTTATTAGAAGAATTAGATTTATTAGGTGATGATGATTTTTCTATTAACTACAATGGTGGAATTATTCAAAAAACAAAATCCCAAGAAATTTTATTTAAACAAGGTCATTCGAGAGATGATATGCAATACTGCTATGAAGAAGCGTATAAAGTAGGATTACCTCTTGTAATGATTGATTTAGAAAGAGCTTATGAAACAACCTATCCTGAAGGAAGACCTTCTATTTATCCAGGATTACCTCATCCAATTGAGTTCGTTACAAAAAATCCATCGGAATTTGAAGCAAGCCACGTGTTTTATAAGGCAGTACTATGTATTGAAGAATCACTATTAGATGAAGGAATTCGTCAATTACCAGAAGCTTTCTTTGAAAAATTCAATTGTATGAAGTCTCGTACTTTCTTATTAGAAGTAGTTCCAAAAGAAGTTTCTAAAGGAACAGGGTTAACGCATTTAGCTGAAATTTTAGGAATTACAGTAGAGGAAATTGCAGCTTGTGGAGACGAAGAAAATGATTTATCAATGCTTACAACAGTTGGTTTCCCAGTAGCAATGGGAAATGGTTCTCCAGAAGTAAAAGAAGTAGCAAAATTCATTACGAAGACAAATGAAGAGTCTGGGGTAGCTCATGCTATTTATCACATTTTAGAACAAAATAAACGTGAAAGAGAAGGAGTGAAATAATGGGATTATTTGATCGTATTAAACGTGCCTTTACCGGTGAAGATGCTGTCATTAAACAGCAAGAACAAGAAACTTCGATTATTATTGATAAATATGACCAAGGAATGCAAAAAACTCGTAAAAGTTTTTCGGATCATTTAAACGAATTTTTAGCAGATTTTAGAACGATTGATGAAGATTTCTTCGATGATTTAGAAGAAACATTTATTTCTTCAGATGTAGGTTTTGAAATGACGTTAGCGATTACGGATGCTTTAAGAGATGAAGTTCGTTTGAAAAATGCTAAAAATGCTCATGATGTCAAACAAGTGATTATTGAAAAAATGGTAGACATTTATGAAAAAGGTGAAGACAATTTAGCAACTTTAGCAAAAGCTGAAGGTAGACCAACTGTATTACTATTTGTTGGGGTTAATGGTGTTGGTAAAACAACTACGATTGGTAAAATTGCTTGGAGATTAAAACAAGAAGGGCATTCTGTATTATTAGCTGCAGGAGATACATTCCGTGCTGGAGCTATCCAACAATTAGAAATTTGGGGCGAACGTGTAGGGGTTCCAGTTGTTAGTGGTAAAGAAGGTGGAGATCCTTCTTCTGTTGTGTATGATGCCATTAAAAAAGCGAAAGCAGAAAATATCGATTATTTATTAATTGATACAGCCGGTCGTCTACAAAATAAAGTGAATCTAATGAAAGAATTAGAAAAAATGAACCGTATTATTTCTAGAGAAATTGAAACAGGAGCAGATGAAACTTTATTAGTGTTAGATGCAACTACAGGACAAAATGCTTTAGTTCAAGCAAAACAATTTAAAGAAACGATTGATGTGACAGGTTTAATTTTAACAAAATTAGATGGTACTGCAAAAGGTGGCGTAATTTTATCAATTCGTCATGAAATGAATATTCCAGTTAAATTTATTGGATTAGGAGAAAAAATGGATGATTTACAACCATTTGACTCTACACAATTTATCTTCGGATTAGTGAAAGATTCGCTGAAATAATATAACAATATTTTAAATGACTTTTCATATGTAGTAAGGACGGCAGCAGGTTCGAAAATGAATCTCATATCTAAGATGCTACGGGAAAAGTCATTTTTTTATTCTAAAAACTTTTTTGTTCGTGTTTTACTAAATAATGCAAACGTTCAATTAATGAATGTTCATGGATTTAAAGTTTTTTGTTTACATTTTAGTCAAAATAAGTTAAAATATTTCGTGGTAACAGATATGAAACAAATGCTTACTTAAGGAGGTTACCTCATGTTTGAAATGAAAGTTTTTGATTATGAAGATATTCAATTAGTACCGAATAAATGTATTGTAAATAGTCGTTCAGAATGCAATACAACTGTTCAATTAGGGAAACACACTTTTAAAATCCCTGTAGTACCTGCAAATATGCAAACAATTATTGATGAATCAGTGGCAGAATTTTTAGCAGAAAATGGATATTTTTATATTATGCATCGTTTTAATGAACAAGGAAGAATTCCATTTATTAAAAAAATGCATGAAAAAAATCTTATTGCTTCAATCAGTGTGGGTGTAAAACCTCATGAATATGAATTTATTGAAGAATTAAAAGAGAAAAATTTAATTCCGGATTATATTACGATTGATATTGCTCATGGACATGCGAATTCAGTTATTGATATTATTGGACATATTAAAAAACATTTACCAGAAACATTCGTAATTGCTGGGAATGTAGGTACACCTGAAGCCGTTCGTGAATTAGAAAATGCTGGTGCTGATGCCACAAAAGTTGGTATCGGACCTGGTAAAGTATGTATTACAAAAATTAAAACAGGATTCGGTCCGGGTGG
>NZ_CAUUHX010000004.1:0-52580 GCF_963545075.1 uncultured Granulicatella sp. | reverse complement strand
TTCTTCTGTTGCTTTCAACATTGCTTCTTTAGCTTCTTCTGCTGCTTTTTGTGCTGCTGCTTTTTCAGCATCTGCACGAGCTTTTTCAGCTGCTAATCTTTCTTTTTCTTGAACTAAGCCATCACGTGCTGCGATTGCTTCTAATTCTTCATTTGAAAGATTTGCTAAAGTTGCTTTATGTTTTGTAAATGTTGCACTTAATTCAGTTTGTAAATTTTGTAATTGTGCTTCATTTGCTTTTTGTTGATCTAAGTTTTCTTTTTGAGCTTGTTCTTTTGTTTGAACTTGCTCTTTATCACGAGCTTGTTCTTGCATTAATTGACGGTTTGCACCTACTAAGTCAACAATTACTCCAATACGATTTACTACATCTGTAATAGAGTCTGCATTTAGTAAGAAGTCAACGTATGAACGCGCACCATTTACTTGAACTGCACGAGCTTGATCTTTTAATCGTTCATTACGTTCTGCAATTAATGTTTCAAGTTTTGAAATTTCTGCTTTTAGTACTTCTAAGTTTGCTTTAGCAGTTTCTTGTTCTGCTTGAACTGAATTAATTCTTGATTGTACATTTGTTAAATCTTGAGATAATTGTTCTACTTGACCTGCTACTGCTTGTTTTTGATTGTTTAAATTTTGAATTTGAGAATTTGCTGAGTTAATTTGCGAATCAATATCTTGAGCGTTTACTGAAGGTGCTAATGTACCTAATGCTAACGCTGTTCCTGTTACTACGAAAGTTAATAACCTCTTATTCAAATGATTCCCTCCAAACGGTTTTATTTATATAAAAGGCACTATATGAAAGTGCTTATAATCTTGACTGGTATCATCATAACATAGGACTAAAGCCTTATGTTAAATTTCGCAGAATTGTATCTTCATTGTAACAAAACTGTAACATTTCGTTTTATAGCTGATATAATCGCTTTTTTTAACCCCTAATTTGTCATATTTTTCATGACAATTGCATAAGAAAAGGCTAGATTTCTCTAACCTTTTCAGCAAATATTATTTTAATTTGACTAAGAAATATTTTTTCTTCCCACGACGAACTAATACAAAACGTCCTTCAAAGGATTGTTCTGGAGTCCACACATGTTCTAAATCTGTAATTTTTTCTCCATTAATAGAGATGGCACCATTTTGAATATCTTCACGAGATTGACGACGGCTTGGCTCAATTCCTAAATCAACTAACCAAGTTGCTAAGTTTTGTTCTACTTTTTCACTTTCAAATGTTGGCATATTTTTGAACCCTTGTTCAATTTCATCCGCATTTAATTGTTGAACATCACCAGTGAATAAAGCATTTGTAATTTTCAACGCATCTTGTAATGCTGCTTCACCGTGAACAAAACGAGTTACTTCTTCTGCTAAACGTTTTTGCGCTTGACGTTTATGTGGTTCTTCTTGTACAGCTGTTTCTAATGCTTCAATTTCTTCTTTTTCTAAGAATGTAAAGTATTTAATATATTTAATCACATCACGGTCATCTTGGTTTAACCAGAATTGGTAGAATTCATATGGAGTTGTTTTTTCTGGATCTAACCATACAGCGCCACCAGCTGATTTTCCGAATTTAGTACCATCAGATTTCAACATTAATGGAATCGTTAATCCGTAAGCACGAGCTTCTGCTCCTTCCACTTTACGAATTAATTCTAAACCGGCTGTAATATTTCCCCATTGGTCGGCTCCACCAATTTGCACTTGAACATCTTCTTTACGGAATAATTGTAAGAAGTCGATGGATTGTAAAATTTGGTAAGAAAACTCTGTAAATGAAATCCCTACTTCTAAACGACTCGCAACAACATCTTTTGCTAACATTGTATTTAAGTTGAAATGTTTTCCGTAATCACGTAAAAAGTCTAATAATGATAGTTCTTTTGTCCAATCGTAGTTATTCACTAAACGAACTGCTTCTTGGTCTTCTTGGCTTGTTAAGAATAAACGTTTCATTTGAGCAGTTAATTTTTCAACATTATGTTGTACTTGTTCTTTTGTTTGTAAAACACGTTCACTTGTACGTCCACTTGGATCTCCAATAGAACCTGTTGCTCCACCAATAACAATAACTGGACGGTGACCTGCTAATTGGAAACGACGTAAAATCATGAATGGAATTAAATGTCCAATATGCATACTATCTCCCGTTGGGTCCACACCACAGTATAGTGAGACTGCTTTTTCTTGCGTTAATTCACGCAACCCTTCTTCATCTGTCATTTGATTAATGGCACCACGCCACATTAAATCATCAATAATATTCATACAAATCCTCCTTATATTGTTGCAATTTTCTTACACAGTTTTAAGCAAATAAAAAAGTCCCTAATAGCCCAAAAGCTATTAGGGACGACTTTGCCGTGTTACCACCCTTATTGTAGTTAAAAACTACCTCTCAAATCCTTATCGCGGATAGACGCTGTTTGTCACAGTTTGCTCTCAAGTGTACTTCGATTCTAGGTTGGATTGTCTTGCACCTACCGACAATTCTCTTGTTGCTCCGATGCTAGTCTCTACTGCGCTTAATCATTGCTCTCGATTTAATTGTTATCAGTATACTGACAATCCTTAAAACTGTCAACTGCTTTCCTAGCGAACCCAAGCTCCAGTTGCGTCTACTTGATAGCCATCGGATGTTTTTTCTGAAACAGCCATTTTACCACTATCTTTTAAGAAATACCATTTACCAGATGACTCAACCCAGCCTGTCTTCATTTCACCTGATGGTGCAAAATAATACCAAGCATCATTCCATTGCACCCATCCTGTTTGCATGCTACCTGAAGTGTTGAAGTAATACCATTTTCCATCTACTTGAACCCAGCCAGTTTCCATTGCACCAGATTCATTTAAGTAATACCAAACTCCATTCAACATTTTCCAACCTGTTTGCATTTTTCCAGATGTATCGAAATAATACCATTTATCTTTTACTTCTACCCAACCTTTTGAAACGACACCACGTTCAGGAATGTAGAACCAATGTCCATCATCGAATACCCATTTTTCTTGTAAATATCCTTGTTCATTAAAATAGAAATACCCTAAATCTGGTACAGATGTATGAATATCATCACCTTCAACAACATTAATCAAACCTTGTTGGACAACTGGTAATACTTGCCATCCTTTTACAGGTTTAAAGTTATCTCCAATAAATACCCAAGTATTGTCTACTGCTTGCCATTTTAACGCACGTTTTCCATCACGATACAATACTTTGCTGCCGTCTTTTTCAACTTTCCATTCAGGCGTACTATATCTAAATGGTTGTCCACACTTCGATACAGGTACATGTGCATCCCCTTTAACAAGAGCGTTCTCTTGAACTACACATTTTGGAATGATCCCTTCATTTTCAGCGGCTTGAACATTGTTTGTCACTACAAAAGTTGATAACGCCATTGCTCCTAATAAAAACTTCATTTTACTCATCATTTTCACTCCCCTTTACTTGTGTGAATATTATAGCAAACTCTTCTTTGATTTGTCTATATTCGGTGGACATATAATAAAGAAGTATATTTTTCATTTAAAAATAGCGAATCATTATGTTTTGAAGTCATTTCATTTTTATACAAAAAAATAGGGCTCGCCCTCAGATAGAAATCTATCGTCAGACGAATGCCCTATTCAGTCAAAATCGTTATTATTTATTAACGTTTTCCCATTTCCAGCTTACTACTTCTGGAATATCTTCACCGTGTTCACGGATATAGCTGTGGTGGAATTCCACTGTTTCATCCATTTTCGCAGCAAATTCGCTAGCTTTGTCACCATATACAGCAACTGCAGCATCTTTTGCAACGTGGAAGCGGTCCATTTCAGAAAGAACACGCATATCGAATGGAGTTGTAATATCTCCGTTTTCACGGTAACCGTGGATATGAACATTGTGGTTGTTACGATCAAAGAATAAATCACGAATCATACCTTCATATCCGTGGAAGCAGAATACTACTGGTTTGTCAGCTGTAAATAATTTATCAAATTCTTCATCAGATAAACCACGAGGGTCAACTTTTGGAGAACGTAATTTCAAGATATCTACAACGTTGATGAAGCGGATTTTCAATTCTGGGAATTGTTTATGCAAGATTGAAATACCTGCTAATGCTTCTAAGTTTGGTTCAGTACCTGCAGCAGCGATTACTACATCTGGTTCTTCGCCATCTTTAACAGTTGAAGCCCAGTCAATTACTTTGTATCCTTCGCTTACTAATTCTTTAGCTTCTTCTACAGAGTAGAATTGAGGACGTGGGTGTTTAGATGAAACGATTAAGTTAATTTTATCTTCTGAACTTAAAGCTTCAGCCATAACTGCCATCAAGCTGTTTGTATCTGCTGGTAAATATTCACGTACGAATTCTGGTTTTTTCTCAGCTAAGTGAGTTAATAAACCTGGATCTTGGTGAGTATATCCATTGTGGTCTTGTTGGAACACTGTTGATGTTGCAATCAAGTTTAATGATGGATAGTTTTTACGCCATGGAGCGTGAGTTTTAGATTTACGTAACCATTTGAAGTGTTGAGTAATCATTGAGTCTACTACACGTAAGAATGATTCGTATGAAGCGAAGAATCCGTGACGACCTGTTAATACATATCCTTCTAAGAATCCTTCTGCTTGGTGTTCTGATAATTGTGAATCGATTACACGACCAACTGGTGAAATCCATTCATCATAGCTTTCATCACGACGACCAACCCATTGACGGTTTGTTGCTTTAAATACTTCGTTTAGACGGTTAGATTTAGTTTCATCTGGTCCGAAAATACGGAAGTTTTCTGGGTTAGCTTTTACTAAGTCAGCTGCAAATTTACCAAATTCAATCATATCTTGTTTTTGGATAGCACCTGGAGTTGAAGTATCAACTGCATGTTTAGTCCAATCAGTAATTTCCATTGGTTTTACAACCCCTGCATTAGTGATTGGGTTCATGCTCATACGACGGTCACCTTTTGGTGAAATAGCAGCAATTTCTTCTACTAATTTTCCGTTTTCATCGAATAATTCTTCTGGACGGTATGATTTCAACCAGTTTAATAAATGATCGATGTGTTCCATTGATTCACCTGATACTGGAATTGGAACTTGGTGAGCACGGAATCCACCTTCGATTGGTTCGCTGTTCCATTCTTTTGGACCAGTCCATCCTTTTGGTGTACGTACTACTAATACTGGCCAATGAGGCATTGTTGCTTCTTCAGCTTTTTTAGCACGAGCTTCTTTTTGGATTGCTTGAATTTTTTCAATTGCTTCGTCTAATTTTTCAGCCATTAATGGGTGAACTTTTTCAGCGTCAGTTCCTTCAACGAAAATTGCATCCCATCCTAAGCCATTAAAGAATTGAGTTAATTCTTCATCTGTACGACGAGCTAAAATTGTTGGGTTGTGGATTTTACCACCGTTTAAGTAAAGAATTGGAAGTACGGCACCATCATTTACAGGGTTGATGAATGTATTTGAGAACCAACCAGCTGCTAATGGGCCTGTTTCTGCTTCTCCATCTCCGATAACTGCAGCAGCAATTACGTTAGGGTTATCTAAGATAGCACCTGTTGCGTGAGATAATGAGTAACCTAATTCTCCACCTTCGTGAATAGAACCAGGAGTCTCAGGAGCAGCATGTGATGCAATTCCTCCTGGGAATGAGAAAATTTTACACAATTGTTTGAAGCCAGCTTCATCTTGCGTAATATTTGGATATAATTCAGTATAAGAACCATCTAAGTATGAGTTAGATACCATTACTTGTCCACCGTGTCCAGGACCTTCAATGTAGAACATATCTAAGTCATATTTGTTAATAGCACGGTTTAAGTGTGCGTAAATAAAGTTTTGTCCTGCGATTGTTCCCCAGTGTCCGATTGGATGTAATTTAACGTCTTCTTTTTGTACAGGACGACGTAATAGTGGATTATCTTTCAAGTACATTTGTGCTACTGAAATATAGTTAGCTGCGCGCCACCACGCATCCACTTTTGCTAAGTATTCTGGTGTATCAAATTGTGTCATTTATAATTCTTCCCTTCTAGTTTTCTCTTCCAAAGAAAATTTGAAAAATGGCGTTTCAAAAATCCTTCAAAAAATAACCGTCAAGTATTTAACATATCTTTTTTTACTTGTCAAGAAAATTTTAAAAATCAATCATTATTTTATACTATTTTCTAGTTATTTTAGGAATTATTCCGAAAAAACAGTTATCATTTTGAATTTTGAAAACGTTCATAACCACTTTTATTTGACTGTTTGGCTACAAATTTCTTTAGTGGAATGATACAATTTTTTATACCTATGATAGACTGACTGATAGGGTTTGACATTTGATTCTTTGGGATAAAATTCTTTATCATACTCTACTAATTTATCTACACAGCTAGGCATGTTATCATACCATCCTATGGCCACCATTGCAAGCATAGCAGCTCCTTTAGCAGGCCCTTGATCTGTTTTTAAAGTAACCACCTTACATGAAAATATATCCGCTTGTATTTGCAACCATTCAGAGCTTTTAGCTCCACCACCTACTGACACAATTTTTTTAAATTTCTTTCCTACTTCATTTTCCATTAATGTTTTAATATCATTTAACGAAAATGTTACCCCCTCTAATACTGCTCTTGTAAAATGGTCTAAAGTATGTGTTGTATCAATACCGACAAAGCTACCTCTAATATTACTGTCTGCATACGGTGTTCTCTCTCCCATAATGTAGGGTGCAAAAAGTAATCCTTTGCATCCTGGTTCAATATTTTCAATCCCTTTCAGCAATTCAACAAAATCTTTACCTCTGGCAAATACATCTCTAAACCAATGTAAACTATGTCCGGCAGATAAGGTAACTCCCATAGAATAAAATGATTTTGGAAATGTATGATTAAATAGATGCAATTTGCCTAAATAACGGTCGTGAACTTCTTTTTCAAATGTTAGAAAAACACCTGAAGTACCTATACTAACCATTCCAAAATTTTCATTAATTATTCCTGCACCTAAGGCAGCACACGCATTATCTGCCCCTCCCGCAACAACTTTTACTTTATTTTTTAAACTCCATTTTTCTTGTAATTGCTTTCTAAATACGCCTACAATATCTATGGAATCATAAATTTTAGGAAGAATTTTTTTATCTATTTGAAATTCTTCCAATAGATAATCTGACCATTCACCATTTTCTAAATCAAGTAATAACGTTCCTGCAGCATCTGTTTTTTCTGTTGCAAACTCACCTGTTAAGTACCAGACAAGATAATCTTTTGGCAGCATAATATGAGAAACTTTATTCCATAAATCCATTTCATTTTTTTGAACCCATAAAATCTTTGGTAGGGTAAAACCTTCTAAAACTTGATTTTTTGTGATGTTTAATAATTCCTTTTCTACTTTTTGTTTAATTTCCATACATTCTTTTGTCGTACGAGTATCATTCCAAAGTATCGCTGGTCGCAGTATTCGATTGTAATTATCTAACATTACCAACCCATGCATTTGTCCTGATATACTTACTGCTTCTAAACCACTAGCAAAATCATTAATTTTCTCTGTAAATTTATTCATTAAAGCTTCAAATGCTTTAATCCAGTCTTGTGGTAACTGTTCACTATACCCTATTTTTTCATGTATTAATGAGTATTCTTCTGTTTCTTGACCCACAATATTACCATTCTTATCAAAGATAACCCCTTTAAGAGAACTAGTGCCTAAATCCAAACCTAAAACATATGACATAACTAATACTCCTCTCATTCAATCTCATATTTAATCCAACTAAAATAACTATCTTGTAAATAATTTTCTTTTTCTTCATGAAGAAAATTTGGTTTTTTTTGCATTTCAAAAGTTATTCCTTGAAATTTTTTTAATTCTTTTTCCTCATCTTCTAATTTATTTAATGTATAAACAACACATGCTTCTTGATTAGAATAAATAGTCAAAGAATTTTCTTTATTTTCTGAAAGTAATTTTATTTTTGGTTTATTTATATTTCCATCTAAAAAACAATAGGCTAAGTCTATTCCACCTTTACAAATTTCAGATAATTCATTTTTCTGTAAGAAAGCCTCTCTAACTTGTTTTTGATTTTCAAAATTAAAAAAATTATATTCATCTTTCATAGATTCATATTTTCCTGTAGGAACAAATTTATCATCAATTATTTGCAGTAACGAAGGCGCTATTTCCAACCAATGCTTCTGTATAGTTTCACTTTTTTCTCTATTCAAGTTAAAATACATATGATTAGTAAGATTAAAAACAGTTGGTCTTTCTGAACTCCCAAAATAATTTATTATGAAATTATTTCCTTCTAACTTATAAACTATTTTTATTTCCGATTTTTCATACTCTCTACTAATATCTTTAAAAGATAAAACAGCTAAATCATCAGAGAAACAATCAACAATCCACTCTTTTCTAAAATATCCATCTTCTCCCCCATGAAGATATACATCATTTTCATTTGGCTTTAGAATAACTTTTTCCTCATCAAAATCCTTATAAAAGCAAGGATATGTCCTACCTGCATTCCGTCCAATTGTCGCACCTAAAAAATATAGATTATCAGAGTATCTATTCATATCTTTATACTTCAAAACAAAATTTGTTTTATTTTCTTTTTTTTCAATTGATATAACGGTTGCCCCCAACGAAATAAATTCTACCTTCAAAAATTTATTTTCTAATTTATATACTTTCATCCTTTCACCCCGCTATTTACTAAAAAAAGCTTGAGATATTCTCAAGCCTCATAAATATTATTTAAACACGTTTAATATTAGGATCTGTAAATACATCACTTGCATCATCACTATTTGATGAAAATTCAGAAATCACAGCACCCTCAGCCCCCGCTTGAAACCAATGTTTAGTATTAGGCATAATTGTATACTGCTCACCAGGCAATAATAGAATTTCATGTTTCACAGTATAAAAACTTTCTTTCCCGTTAGGAACCTTTGCTTTTACGTCTCCCGATTTACCTTCAACAATTAAATACACAGAACCTTTTCTACATCTAAACGTTTCCTGTTTACCAGGACTACCATTTCTATCTGGATGAAGATGTTCAGGACAAGTTTGATTAGGAAGAAGTACCATTTCTTTAGCGCAATATCTATCATTGTTTTCATAAACGATTAAACTTAATCCTTCAACTTCAAAATTATCCAGTCCAAAATCAGCATATTCAATACTATCTAATTCTTCAGAAGTAAACACTATTTCTGATGATAGAAAATAATTTTTTACTTTTTCTTTTGAGTCTTCCATCTTTTTTCTCCTTCTACTTTTTTATCCAATTTTTAAGTCGTCCCATGAGATTTCTTCTTCCTCTTCTTCAACTAATTCAGGAGTCAAGTTTGGATCCACTTTTGGTTTTAAAATTAAAATTGTTACAGCAGTAGCTAAAGAACCAATCAATAACGCTGCAATAAATGCCCAAGGTCTAGTCATTGTAAATACAGCAAACATTCCTGATGCAGGAATATGACTATCGGCACCCCATAACATACTTAAACCTCCACCAATTGCTCCACCTACACCTGTAGCAATTACATTACGGAACAAATCATTTAAAACAATTGGGAAACAGCCTTCAGTAATTTGGCAAACACCCATTGGAAAGGCAGTTGTCAAAGCATTAATTTCTTGTTTATTAAAGATATTTTTTCTAACAACTTTACCAATAAAGTAAGCCATAGTTAACCCAAATGGTGTAACCATAGAAGCTAGAATTAACACTGTAATCGGTTCATAGATTCCTTCTGAAAATAAAGCAAACACAAAAGCAAATACTACTTTATTAATTGCACCACCATAGTCAATTGAAGCAAAAATACCAATTACCATTCCATAGAAGAATAGTGATGATGAATCTAAACTAGCAAGGTATCCTGTAATTAATCCTGCGAACCAATTAATCGGTCCTCCTATAACATAATACATTAATAACCCTGCAATAAATGAACTAATAAAAGGGATAACTAAAGTCGGCATTAAACCTTCCATCCATGCTGGAACTTTAATATACTGTACAATTGCAGCTACAGTAAATCCTGCTAAATATCCACCGACTAAACCACCTAAAAAACCCGCACCAATTCCTGATGCTACCATTCCTACAATTAATCCCGGAGCAATACCGGGTTTATCAGCAATAGAATAAGCAATTGCAGTAGACACAATCATAGGTAATAACCCTAAACCGTAACCTCCCATAGTTACAAGAGTATCTGCAAATGTAAATCCATTTTTATAACTTTCAATTGTAGCTCCACCCATCATATTTCCAATAGCTAAAAGAAAACCTGATCCGACTACAATTGGTAAAAAGAATGATATAGCTGTCATTAAATGTTTCTTTATTTCAACTTTTTTCATTTTGCCCACTCCCTTTTAATTATTTGTTCAACACAACTTCCTCTAATTTTTCAATAAGTTTTGTTGGAGATTTTACTGCTAATCCTGTAGGAATTTCAATAATTTTTTTACCTTTAAATCGTTCTCTTCCATTAATCTTGATATCGGCAGCAATCAACACAACATCTGCTTCTGAAATCTCAGAAGTATTTAATTCATCTTGAGTTCCAGCTAAACCTTGAGTCTCAATATGAACTGTATGACCTTTTTGTTCAGCTGCTTTAATAATTTTTTCTTTTGCAATATACGTATGAGCAATACCTGCGGTACACGCAGCAATACCTACTATTTTCATAATTTATCTCTCCCTGCATATATTATTGAAAATACAATTTAGCTTTCCCTTCAGAATTAAATAATTTAATTTTATCAATTGCTACTTTTTTAGTTTCTTTCATACATTCTGGGAACATCACATTTGGCTCACGAATTTCACTGTCACTAGCTGCTAGAATTTCTTTTAATTTATTGGCAAAAACAATTTTAATATCGCTTGAAATATTGATTTTATTAATTCCTAATTTTACTGATTGAGAGATTTCTTCATCAGGATTACTTGAACCACCATGCAATACAAGAGGAATTTCAACTAATTTTTCAATTTCTTGTAAAATATCTAATCTTAGTTTAGGTTTCATATTTTTTGGATAAATTCCATGAGCTGTTCCAATTGCAATCGCTAAACTATCTACATTTGTTTTTTCAATAAAATCTTGAGCAACTTCAGGATCTGTATAAATCACTTCTGTGACTCCACCCTCAATACTGTTTCCAGTATCTCCAATAGTTCCCAATTCGGCTTCAACAGATACACCTACTGCATGAGCAGCTTCCACCACTTTCTTAGTAATCGCAATGTTATCTTCATATGATTTATGTGAAGCATCAATCATAACAGAAGTAAAACCTAGTTGAATTGCATGAATAACTTGTTCATAACTAGCTCCATGATCCAAATGGATACATACAGGAACTTTTGAATGATTAGCGTAATATTTTACTTGGTCTACAAAACTATCTGTTAAAAATGATAATTCATCAGGATGAATTGCAATCATAACAGGCGATTCTGTCTCTTCACAAGCTTGCATTACAGCTTCTAACAATTGTCCAGATCCAGCATTGAATGCAGGAACTGCAAACCCAAACTTATTTGCTACTTCTAAAATTTCTTTTCCACTTACTAACATTTTCCAAACACTCCTCTATTTTTCATTTACAAAAATTTGATACAATTGATCAATTGAAGAAACTTCTTTTAGACTATCCAAAAAACTATCATTTGCTAATAAAATAGCTACTTGTTGTAACAACAAAATATGTGTAGTTGTCGCATCAGTATCTTGAACAGCAAATAAAATTACCACTTTCACTCCTTTCTCGTCTAAAGTCTCCCAATTAATTTCATTTTTTAAAACAGCAATTGCAACGGTAGTTTTCTTAACCGCTTTTGATTTTCCGTGAGGGATAGCTATACCATTTCCTATTCCTGTTATTCCTTCACTCTCTCTTAGATACACATCATCCAAAAAATTTACAGCGTTTGTAATATACTCTTTTTTTTCAAGTAAATTAGCCAATTCTAATAAAACTTCTTGTTTTGATTCAGATACCGAATCTACAATTAATAAATCTTTTGAAATAATTTTTGATAAATCAATCTCCTTTGTCATCTATACTCACTTCCTTTCACTAAATGATGAATCATTGCAATGTCTTTATCAGCTAAAATTGGACTTATTGTGACAATCGGTTTCCAGATAACAGTATCTTTAATATTTATCGTACTAAAGATATAATCGACGTCTTTTAAAATCTCAAAATTACTATTCTTTAGCTGTCTTAATCCCATAGTTGATACAATATTAAACTCAGGGAATGCTTTTTGTAATTTTATTTTTAGTAATTCTGATGTCCCAATTCCTGTAGAACAAATTAATAGAATATTTTTTCTATTGGATGAAAAATATTTTTCAAAATATAATGTTAAAAAACCAATTTCTGAAGATGTAATTTCTCCTTCAACATTCAACTCTTTTTGAGTTAACATTACAGCCCTATCAACCAATTTATATGTTTCTAAGTACTCTAACTGAATTTCTTGAAGCATATTGTTTTCTACATAAATTCCTACTCTAATCCTATTTAACATAGGTAAAATGTGATAATAAATATCATTAATTAATTCACTATATTTTATATCTACTTCTTCTGATAAATTAAAGAATTTTGTAACTACTCTCTCAGCAAATTCCATAGCTAAAATTTCATCTTTGCGCCTAAACTTCTTGTACAAACAACTAATAGAATAAATATTTTGAAATAGAAAATAAGATTCCATTTCTTCTAATTTTATCGACAGATAATTTTCGATATTAATTTTAATTTTCTCCGCTAAACCAAATATCGCTTCATTCTTTTGAATAATTTCTTTTTCTGCGTTAGTTAAAGGTTCCTGAGTAGTTAAAAAATTAACCTTTCCTTTTCTATAACGAACGATAACCATATAAATATGAGTAAATATATTAACATCATATGGATACGCAATCTCACTATTATAAAAATCTTCAATAATGTATAATTGATTTTCAATAAATTTCTGATCAAATTTAGAAATTTCTATACCCAATTTTTCAGATATATTATTCTTATTCACCGTTAAAAGAGTCCATTGAATAGCTTTACGGATTTGATTTTCCTTGCCATCTATCCAAACATATGAATTTACACAATGTAAATATATTTCGAATTTCTCTAGATAATCTTCCATATGTTTTAATTGCCTATTTTGAGAACTTTGACTTAAGTACTCACCTTTAAACAATTCTACAATTCTTATTTTTTTAGGATGATTAAATAAGATTTTTAACACTCTTATATTTATCGTCATATTTTCTAAATTTCCTGAAATTTCTTTAATATTCTTATCTAGAAAAAAAACATTTAATTTATAGCCTTTTCCAGTTTCAGAAATTATCAATTCTTGTCCAAACTTTTCTTTTGTAATTTCATTAATCTTTTTGACCATACGATAAATAGTTTTTGGTGTAACAAACATTTTTTGTGATAGATAAGTAGAAGTAGTATAATTTTCATAATTTAACTGATTAATAATAGCTAACTCTTTCAAACTAAATGTCATTCTCCCTCACCTCTCGAATTAATATTAACTCTAAATCCTTCCGATTTATTTCATAATATGTCCACAATTAAAGACAATTTTTGGTAAGCGGTTACTTTTATATATTATACCACTTTTACAGGGATATATTCCGTTTGTTTAGAGAATAAATTTGCTTAAAACATAAAAAATCCCTTCATCATTCGATAAAGGGTTAAATTTTCCAATTATTCTTCTATAAATTCAGCATCGATTACTAGAGGATTAGATTTTTCTTTATAAATTTCAATATTTGCTAAATCATCTTTTGCTA
This sequence comes from uncultured Granulicatella sp., assembly GCF_963545075.1. Taxonomy (GTDB): domain Bacteria; phylum Bacillota; class Bacilli; order Lactobacillales; family Aerococcaceae; genus Granulicatella. The sequence continues at coordinate 38,714 of NZ_CAUUHX010000004.1, read as the reverse complement.
AGTGTTTTCTTAATTTTTCTGCCATGGCATTGAACGTAACATAGGTTAACGCTCCAGAAGTTACTGCTCCTACAATTGGAACAGCTTTCGACACTCCATTGGCAAACATTTTTTTAGACATTTGAACGCCAAGAATAGATGCAATTTTCTTGACGATTGGATAAATAAATCCTTTTGTAAATGCATGTTGGGGTAATTTTTTTGCAACTTGTTTTGCAATTTGGGCAGACAAAGCATGAACCGTATTTACTGCACTATTAACACCAAACATGATTCCGATGAATAAAATGAGTAAATTTTTCGTTTCCTCATTCATTTCTTTTGCATCAAAATTCAGTTCACTCCAACCATATAAATAAATTAACTTTTGCAACACTCGTAAAATATGGGCAAAATATTGCGCCAAATCTGCTGGAAGTGAGCCAAGAATCACAAAACCTCCTGGAAGTCCTGCTGCTGCAGAAATCGTACTTACTTGAGTAGCCTCTCCTTTAATACAACTTTTTGCAATTTGATTAATATCTTCTACTGGAATTCCTGCATATGCTGGATTATATTGAATCGCTAATTCAACTACTTCTAGACGATATCGATCCCTTAATTCTTTTCTTAAAAATAATTCTCTATCAATTTTTACCATGGGAAGTTTTGTCGTTTCCAATAGTAATCGATAAATTTTCAATAATTTCAATATTCTGTCTCCTAATTTATTCCAATACTTTTTGCTTGATTATAGCATAGGTTAATTAAATCAGAAATAGGCATCCTTAAACTTCGTAATAAACCAGACTTTTCCTTGAAATTGTGGCAAGGGACGATAGCAGCCCCTACGGGTCTCATATCTAAAAATCGAGCCACGGTCTCGATTTTTCCCCGTGATAAAAGCTGTTTTCCAGCTTTTATCACCATTGCCACTATTTGGAAAAGTCTAGTTTATTACTTTATATCGCATAACTTTTGTTGCTTACTTTATTTCAGAATTGATATAATTAACTTATCAGGAGGGATTTCTTTTATGACAGACAGCGCATTCTTATTCACACTTAATCCAGATGGTTCAGCAATAATTGGATATGAAGATTATGATGTCGATATTTTTGATGGGGACGATTATGAAGTCACTTACTTATTAGATGCGGATAACTTTACGAATCTCTTGCATCATCTCAATATTCCATTGAATCATGATACTAAAAAACTATTGAAAAAAGAATTCGGGAACCATTTTGACTCTAGAAAATTCGAAGAGTTTTGTAAGGAACATGTTATTACTTATGAACGTAATGTTAGGATTGGATAAAATAAAAGAGAAATCCTCTTTTGATATGGGTTAATCCCCTGAATCATTATTTGGATTTCTCTTTCTTTTATCCAAAAATCCTGTCGGTGATTTCTTACCAACAGGATTCCTAACATCTTTCTTATATACCAATAAACACTTCTACAACCTTCCTAATCTTCTCTAATACGGTTAATTTCTTCTGTTCTCTTGCTCCGCCTCGTCTTGAAACAGCTGGGATGATTTTATCCAATTCATCTCCTGCATATTCAACATGTCCTTTTTCAATCGCTTTTTCAATAAATCGTTTCGAATCATCTTTTAAATTTTCCGCATCAATAACTGCTTCTATTTCTTTTTCCTTTTCTTTTCTTGCATACATGTAAAAGGCTTCTAAAATAGATTCTGTATTTTCTAATGTTGAAAGGTCTGTATTATTGATAAAGCTAATGATTAACTCTTCCTTAGCTCTTGTGCCTAAACTTGAACGAATCACTCTACGTACTTCCGCTTTTAATCGTTCCTTATCATCAAACTCATTTGCTTTTTCCAAAATTAATTTCAATATGTAATCTAAATTAATTTCGTCAGTCTTTAGTAAGTCAATCTCAAATTCTACATCTGAAAAATCAACCAATGTTGCTCCATTTTCTCCACTGGTATTGCCACTTGTAGCATCTCCTCCCTTAGGCGTCAATGCTTCATCTCTAATTTGAATGTAGGCACTCTTCATGTCTTGCATTTGTCTTTCGGTGATATCCTTTTCCACCGTTTCAAATTCATCATAATTTTTCAGAATATTGTCTAGTTTAATCAATTTCCCAAACAGCTGTGCAAAAGTCTTCTTCTCAGCCTCACTTGTAATCTCTGTCGGTTCTGGGAATTTCGATAATATTTCATCGCTAATATCTTTATACCCCGGCACTTTTTCACCCGTAGTTTCATCGATATAACCATACATATAGTCTTCAAATTTTCTTTCGATGATTACTTTAAGACTATTTTCATCTCCAAAAGTCTTAATGGCATCTTTAGTTGCCTTTTCCAAATCACGGAAACAAACGATATTCCCAAAGGTTTTTACTTTATTTAAAATACGATTTGTTCTGGAATATGCTTGAATTAATCCATGATATCTTAGATTTTTATCCACAAACAGTGTATTCAATGTTGGAGCATCGAATCCTGTTAAGAACATTCCTACAACAATTAACAAATCAATTTCTTTTTGTTTTACTTTTAGAGATAAATCTTTGTAGTAATTTTGGAACTCATTTCCATTTGTTGAAAAGTTTGTTTTAAATTGTTCATTATAATCTGCAATTACTTTATCTAAAAATTCTTTTGCAGTAGATCCCATATGTGAAACGTCGAAAGTCTCATCAACAATTTCACCAGCAGAAGATTGTTCTTCATTGGCTGCAAAACTATAAATCGTTGCAACTTTCAATCGTTTTTCTTCTGGCAACGCTGCTTGTTGACGTTCAAATTCTTCATAATACATTTTGGCAGCATCGATACTTTGCACTGCAAACATAGCATTAAATCCATTCAACCGTCTATCTTTAATCGTATAATACTCATTTCGATGTGTTTTTGCATTGAATTTTTCTAAAATATATTTTGTAATTTCAGTAATTCTTTCTGGATGAAGTAGTAACTGTTTTTCTACATGTTTTAATTTTTTCTCGTCATCTTCTGTTTCAACATCTCTAAATTTAGCTTGAATATTATTATAATCCACTTTGAATTTTAGAACTTTTCCATCACGAATCGCATCTGTAATCACATAGCTATGTAACTGAGCACCAAACGTTCCGGCTGTTGTATCTCCAACTAAAGAGTTTTCAGCAAAAATAGGGGTTCCTGTAAATCCAAATTGATAATACTTTTTAAATATTTTTCGAATATTTTTCTGTGCTTCACCAAATTGAGAACGATGGCATTCGTCAAAAATCAATACACAATGTTTGTCATAAATCTCATGTTGACGATATTTTTTAATAAATTCATTTAACTTTTGAATCGTTGTTACAACAATTCTATCATCCATACTTTCAATTGATTTTTTCAATTCTTTAGTATCTTTACTACCATTGACACTATTTTGTTGGAATTTTTGATACTCTTTCATCGTTTGATAATCTAAATCTTTTCTATCCACAACAAAAAATACTTTATCAATAAAATCCAATGAGGTTGCAAGTCTTGCTACTTTGAATGAAGTTAATGTTTTACCTGAACCTGTTGTATGCCAAATAAAACCACCGGCTTCTGTCTTACCGTATTTTTTCGCTTCAAAACTAGAACGAATCTTCCACAAAATACGTTCTGTTGCCGCAATTTGATAAGGTCGCATAATCAACAGTGTATTATTTACATCAAATACACAGTATTTTGTAAGTACTTCTAGTAACACTCGTTTTTCAAAAAATGTTTTTGTAAAATCTTCTAAATCTCGAATTACTTTATTTTTGGCATCTGCCCATTCACAAGTAAATTCATAATGATTTTTATTTTGAGCTGTTGTATTCGCAAAATATCTTGTATAAGTTCCATTAGAAATCACAAAAATCTGAACATATTTATATAAAGAATGCTCACTATTGAAACTTTCTTTACTATACCGATGAATTTGATTAAAGGCTTCTTGAAGACTAACACCTCGTTTTTTCAATTCAATATGCACTAGCGGCAATCCATTTACTAAGACCGTAACATCATATCGATTTTTATGAGTTCCTTCACCTTTCACTTGATTCGTTACTTGGATAAAGTTATTATGAATATTTTTCTTATCAATAATACGGATATTTTCTCGATGCCCATCATCAAAAGTAAAGTCATGAATATGATTTTCTTGAACTTTTCTAGTTTTCTCAATCATTCCTTCACTTGGGACATCTAGATATTCCGCTAAAAATCTTCTCCACTCGCTCTCATTAAATGAAATTTGATTAAGTTTTTCTAGTTGAATTTTCAAGTTACGATATAGGTCTTCGTTTGTTTGAACTTTTAAATACTCATAACCTTGATCAACTAAGTTGGCAATCATTTCTTTTTCTAACTCTGCTTCACTTTGATACGCAGCTTCTTTAATTCTACTAGGCTTTTCAAAATTCGCTAAAATAATTCCATTTGTCATTTCTGCAATAGTGGATGTTTGATACAACGCTTGATCTTCTTTCATAACATTTACTCCTCTATTTGTAACTTATCTATTAAAACTTAATAACTGTTCACGCCAGTATTCATACTGTTTTTGGCGTAGCTCTATCTCTTTTGGTAATCCTACTTTGATATCATGTACTAATGTGTCGAATTTGTCTAATATTGATACTATGTGTTGTTGGACGTGGAGAGGGGGAAGAAAAATATTCATATTGAGTATTTTATCTTTCGATATAGAATAAGGAGTTGCTGTCCTATTTGAAATTTCATATAGATACTCTTGTTTATTAATTAAGAAATAATATAAATATTTATTATTTATATTTTCAGTAGGTATTACGGAAAAACAAATATCATTAGCCCAAAATTTTTCTTTTTGAAAATTCACATATCCTGCCGTCCCATACTGCGCAATCGTTATCGTTTCTGATTCTCTGTTATATTTATCGATGTATCCCATATAACCTGTACCACCACTTACAACTGGAAATCCTTTAGATAATAATTCTTTTTTAGTTACTCTAACTCCTCTTATAATGTCACACACTTCACCCAACTTCTTCCATTCAACGCTTATACTTTTGAATAACTTTTCATTTTTAATATTATTTTGTTTTAAACTCTCTTCCATATCTTTAGTAATTTTTTTTATATATTCTTCACTCAATAACATATCTCTATAATAATTATATTGTTTAATACGTGACTGAAGTTCTGACTGAAGTTCTATAACATAATTTGTAAATTTATCAAGTATTTCCACTATTTTTTCTTGAGTTTCAAGATTAGGGATAGGAATAGGAAAATTTTTAATAATAGATGAATTAATGTTTGATTGAGAACCTTGCCCCATAGATTTTAACACTTTATAATTATTAACTAACCAATAATAAACATAGCGATATTTAATTACTTCTTTATTCACTTCAATATTGCAACATGCTTGATTTGTAGTTAAAGGAATTTTTGTAAGAGCAACTTTACCTGCTGTAGCTCCATACATCGCAACAATTATTGTATTAGGTTCAATTAATGTTGCAGATGAGTTTGCTAAACCCTCTTCTGTTATATATAATTCCGTAGAATAAATTTCATTAAAATCTACTTCTTGAGTCCTCAACCATGGTATTGAACCCCCGTAAAATTTAGTATTAGATCTATTTGGCGTCCCACCAGATACTATTCTTTTAGAAATATCTTGAATTTTTTTCCATTCAACTTTTTCATTTTTAAGTAACTCTAAAATATTCGTCATTTATTTTCCTCCTCTCTTTGCTATATTTTCTATACTTCTAAGCTCTTCTAAATAATCTTTTTCTACTGAAGTTAACGTATGTTGTGAGTATTTTTTATATTCTTCATTTACTTTTTTCTCCATTTGTGAGCGTGAAACTTTTCCTGCATTTTCTAACACATCTTCTCCAGTTGCTCTTAATATTCTATCTACATGATTAATCCAATCCTGCATCGTCATAACAATTTCTCGTTCTGCTTGTCTTTCTGCAAAATCCAAATATCCAGAAACTAATTGATTTAATCCTATTAATTCTTTTTCTGTTAAGTAATTTTTAGCAGTTTTTGCTTCGGTGATTGTTGGTAACTCTCCTTTAAAAGTTGTTAAGCCCATAAAATCTTTTTGAGCATCTACTCGATCAACGATTAATTCACTAGCTGTTTGATGGTGAATTGCATAATGCATTTTATTTTGAATCGTTGAAAAGAATTTTTTTGCTTCTCCACTTTTTCCATCATAATCAATCGAAGTTGCAAACAAGTCTAACACTTGGCGATAAAATACTTTTTCACTGGAACGAATATCACGAATCCGTTCTAAAAGTTCTTTGAAATAATTTTTTCCAAATAAATCTGTCCCTTGTTTTAGCCGTTCATCATCCATGGCAAAGCCTTTTATCATATATTCTTTTAATACATTAGTTGCCCAAATTCGAAAAGCAGTCGCTTTTTTTGAATTAATTCTATAGCCAACAGAAATAATCGCATCCAAATTGTAATAATTTAAATCACGAATCTGTTTTTTCCCTTCTATAGCTCCATGTTCAGTGGTATGTGCAAATTTTGCACATACCACTGTTTCATCAAGCTCTCCTTCTTCGAAAATTTTTTTTAAATGTCTTCCTATCCCTGTTCGATCTATACCAAATAGTTCAGCTAATGCTTTTTGAGATAGCCATATAGTATCTTCTGCTATCCTTACATTAACATTCACATCTTCTTCATCTAACGAATACATTAAAAAACTAATCTCATTATTCATCACTCTCAAACTCCTTAACAATGTCATCAATCGATTGACGAAGGGTATCAATCTTTTTAACCGTTTCGGCGATTTCTTGATTTAGTACTTTAATATCAATAACTTCTCTAGTATCTTCCTTTTCAACATAGCTTGATACTGATAAGTTATAATCATTTTCTTTAATTTCACTCGTATCTACAGAACGTGAGAAGTAATCTTTATCCGTTCTATCTCTAAATTGAGTTAAAATCGTTTCGATATTATCACTATCTAGAATATTATTCTCAGCTTCTTTTTTATATTCTTGACTTGCATCAATAAACAACACATTATTGTCCACTTTATTTTTTGACATTACAAGAATACAAGTTGAAATAGAAGTACCAAAAAATAGTTTCTCAGGCAACTGAATGATACAATCAACAAAATTATTATCCACTAAATATTGACGAATTGTTTTTTCTGCACCTTTTCGATAAAAAATTCCGGGGAAACAAACAATCGCTGCTCTTCCTTTACTAGATAAATAGCTCAATGAATGCATGATAAATGCATAATCTGCATAATTTTTAGGTGCTAATTTCCCCGCTGGAGCAAATCGTTCATCATTAATTAAAGTTGGATCGGCATCTCCTATCCAACTAATCGAATATGGAGGATTTGATACAATTGCATCAAAAGGTTTCTCATCATTATGGCGTGGGTTTAATAAAGTATCCCCTCTTAAAATTGAAAAATTATTGTAGTTCACATTATGAAGAAACATATTCATACGAGCTAAGTTATAGTTTGTCATATTGATATCTTGCCCATAAAATCCTTCTTCAATAATATGTTCATCAAATTGTTTTTTCATTTGTAGCAATAAACTGCCACTTCCACACGTGGGGTCATAGACTTTATTAATTTTTGTCTGTCCATCCATTACTAACTTGGCTAATAATTTTGACACCGTTTGAGGAGTGAAATATTCCCCACCTGATTTTCCAGCATTACTAGCATATTTTGAAATTAAAAATTCATATGCATCTCCAAAAGCATCAATCTCATTCTCTTTAAAATCTCCAAAATTAATATCTGAAATACCTTGTAAAATTTTTGTTAAACAAGCGTTTTTTTCAGCTACAGTTTCCCCTAAACGACTACTAGAAGTATCCACATCTTCAAATAAACCTTTAATATCGTCTTCTGAAGCAAACCCTTGAGCACTACCTTCAATTGCTGAGAAGATATTCGCTAAATCAATATTTAAGTTTTCATTTTCTTTTGCCGTTTTAACAACATTCTCAAATAATTGACTTGGTAAAATGAAAAAACCTTTATCTTCTACTGTATTCGGTTTGAAATCTCTCAAAGCTTCTTCATCAGATAATTCTGCATAATTAAAACTTAAATCCCCAGCTTCATGTTCCGCAATATTAAAAAATGCGGTAATATTTTCTGAAATAAATCGATAGAATAATATTCCTAATATAAACTGTTTAAAGTCCCATCCATCTACAGAACCTCGAACTTCATCCGCGATTGCCCAAATTTTTCTATGTAATTCAGCTCTTTGTAACCCTTCTTTATTACCTTCAACTTTTGCCATTTTAAAATCCCCTATTATGATGTTTTTATATTGTTTTCATTCGTATTATAGCATTATTTTTGAAACTATATAACAATACATACAAAAAAAGCACACAACCAAAAGATTCTACTCTTAAAGCCGTGCGCTTTTATTTATAAAATTACCTAATCCAACCTCTTAATAAACCTCTTTTGAGTTTTATCGCATACATATCCAATATTCTCATAAAATTTATGTGCTTCAACACGATAGTCTGCTGAGTTTAGTCTAATAAATAAAACAGAATCATCTTTAGCTTTTAATTCTAAATGATGCATCAATTCTCTGCCTATTCCTTTACCTTGAAATTCTGGTAAAACAGCTAATCCCAAAATGTTCAAACCCGTATAAGAATAAAGACTTTCATATACTTCAGCATGCACAAATCCAACTACTTTTTGTAACTTTTCATCTTCATATACATAAATATAATGATGATTTACATCCTCTGATAGTTTTTGTATTTGTCTCATGACTATCTCAACAGATACTGAATACCCTAAAGATATATTACATATTCTTTGTATTGCTTCGGCATCTTCTATTTTTATATTTCTAATCATGCTTTATTTCTCCATAGTTATATAGAAGTATTACCCCCAAACTTATTCCCAAATATCTTGGGGATAAATTAATGATTGTTGGTGCTTATTTTGATGTTTTTTGGGGGCAGATACTTTTTGACCAGTCTCATTTTTTCAATTTGTATTTATAATAGGCAATCCAACTTTCAATACCTCATCAACAAGATGATGTATATGAATTAGTTCCTCATCAACAGTAACAACCGAATATTTTGCTGATTCCCCAAATTCTCCTGCAAAATTTAACGTTTGAGCTATCAGCATTCCAAATTCATGTATGTGAATACCATGAGGCAAATCACAATCTATTAGAAGAATACTACCCATATCGCTTCCTGAGAAATCAAGAGTTATATCTTGAGCAAAAATCTTATAAAATTTGCTCACAACTGTGGAAACATCTTTTTCGATACTAATTATATTATCATTATTCAAAACAAATAAATCAATATCGCAAATTGCCCTATATAGCAGACGGCAAGAAATCTTTAACGAATGCTTCAATGCTAACATCAATACCGAAAACGCAAACATCACATCACTAATATCATCCAGTTTTGTGTGCAACTTCATCGAAAAATCTTTTATATCCTTAGAAATTTCTTCTCCAAGGCTTTGATTAATTTCTTTTTCTAATATACTAACTAACTCACGCATAGCATCAATATCAATTTTTTTGAACATTTTTATAAAATTAGCATCCATGAGAACTTTATAGACTCTACCATTCTTGAACGCTGATATTGCAGGAATTAACTCCTCATCTGAGAGTAGTGTGCTTACATTTTCTGAAACACTGACTTCTTTATATAGAAAATACGGATTCATTGAGTCTGCTACTTCATTTGATTCAGAAGCAATTTCAGACAAACATAAATCAATAAATCGAGTAAGCGTTTTATGTCCTTGCTCAATCAATATTCTTTCTGCTGATGACAAATGCTCTACATTGAAAAAATTGGGGATATCTATTTTTTCAATATTTTCATCAAGAAATATAAACCCATGAAATTCAGTATTACTATGTTTTGCCATATAAGCAAAATCATTACGGGAATCTGTAAACTTTTCACCAATTTCATTTGATTCTATACCAACTGACATGTCATAAATCATTTTTCTTATTTTTTGCGAAGCTTCATCCTTTCGAAGCTTTTTACATAACTTAAATACTTCAGTTCTAAAATTTGTTGACATCATTTTATCTCCTAAATTCTTATATAGAAAGAAATTTTATCTTTTCTCTTTAAAGTCAATGTGTTGTTTCTCCAATTCATTCTGCACTTTTCTTTCAATCATCTCTTGCACCTGATGTTCACCTACTAATTTAACAGTATCAGTTGCTGTATATCTGCTCGAACTATACTGTATAGTATTTTCTAAAAGAATATTAAGTACATAATTAGGAACGAGCCTTCTTGCATAGAACATAAATTTTTCAATTAAAAGTTTTTCACCAGTTATATCCTTAAGCACAAAAGGACTCCAACGTTCCGGAAAATAACGGCATAGTGAAGATAATGCAAATAAACTGATGTATATATTAAGTAATGTTGGGATAGTTATCAATTTGCTATTTTTTATATGCCCTGCCTGTAAATATGGTTGTCCAGAATAGGATTGTTTACTGATATCCTCACCTGTCAATTTATGGCGAAGGACAAAATATTCTTTGCCCGTTTTGAAGTCTGTAGCAGAAGTAAAGCGCAAATATGATTTTTCAAACCCTTCAACTTGTTTCAATAGTTCAATCAAATGACCCTTATTTTCTTCTGAAAAATATATTTTTTCAGCCTTTCCATCTGGAGTATTAAAAATATCAAGCATAATAGTACAACCAGTTTGTACATCATAGCATTGTGTAAAGTCATATTGTATTTCTGAAATCGAATCTAAAAACTCTCTCAAACTCCAATCACCAAATCCTGTTAAGTCAGAAGTAACACCTATCGCTCTTGCAACTACATGAACTCCACCATCTACCGGACTAAGAAATCTGATTTTCGTGTCTGCAATGAAATTCATTTGATCAGGAATGAAAATCTTCATTCCATGGTTACTAATCTTATTGATACTACCACTTAAAAGATTAACCATTCCATAAAGAAGATTTGTTGAGCCATAATATAATAGTAATGGTGAAATTTGAAGATTAGCTTCTTTAGCAGCCTTATAGTATTCATTTGCTTGTAAAAACGAACCTGCGATGCAATTTATAGTATCTTCGTCTACCTCATGCCCCTTTTTTGCTAAATACCGTTTTATATTAGCCTCATATGTAAATTGTAATAATTCTCTCCAAAGATCATTTTCGGGGTTTTCAGAAAAAATTATAGTCATAGAATCTCTCCTTCCCATTTATTATACATTATCCGTAAATTTCGTAATAGTACATCACATCAAATGTAATACATATCTTGTAAATAAGTCTATAATAACAATAATATTTCATTTATGCATACATTTAACTATTCTAAAACAAAAGCCTCCCACAAAAATGATGGAAGGCTTTCTAAAATTTTCACCTAAATTCAACAATTCCCTTTCAGACCTGTTTTTTCTTACTTTTAGTATCAAAACAGTATCATTTAGAGAATTTTACTACATCAAAATCGCTCAAACCCTCTATTTTTAAGCCTTTTATAACAGTAACATATTTACTTCTGTTACTCCCACTCAATCGTAGCAGGTGGTTTACTTGTAATATCATACACCACTCGGTTCACATGTCCTACTTCGTTCACAATTCTTGCACTAATCGTTTGTAAAACTTCCCATGGGATGCGAGCGAAGTCACTTGTCATGCCATCGATACTTGTTACCGCACGAATGCCGATTGTGTAATCATAGGTTCTTCCGTCTCCCATTACTCCGACACTGCGGATTCCTGGTAAAACGGTGAAGTATTGCCATACGTCTCTTTCCAGTCCGTTTTTAGCAATTTCTTCTCTTAAGATAGCATCACTTTCTCGTACGATTTCTAGTTTTTCTTCGGTTACTTCTCCTAGTACTCGAATGCCTAGTCCTGGTCCTGGGAATGGTTGACGCCATACGATTGAATCCGGCATGCCTAATGCTGTCCCTAAAGCACGGACTTCGTCTTTGAATAGTGTGTTCAGTGGTTCAATTAATTCAAACTGCATATCCTCTGGTAGTCCTCCTACATTGTGGTGAGACTTAATTGTTTGGGCTGTTTTTGTTCCTGATTCGATAATATCTGTATATAAAGTTCCTTGTGCTAAGAAATCCACATCTGTTAATTTTGCGGCTTCATCATCGAATACATAAACAAATTCATTCCCAATAATTTTACGTTTTTGTTCAGGATCACTAACACCTTTTAGTTTGGATAAGAAACGTTCTTGAGCATTCACTCGGATAATATTTAATCCAAATTTTCCAGATAAGCTTTCCATTACTTGGTCGCCTTCGTCTTTTCTTAATAAACCGTGGTCTACAAAAATACATGTTAATTGGTCGCCGATTGCTCTTTGTAGTAGAACACCTACAACACTTGAGTCAACTCCACCTGATAAACCTAATAATACTTTTTTATTGCCAACTTTTTCGCGGATTTTTTCAATTTCCATCTCAATGAAATTTGCCATTGTCCAATCACCTGTTGCTCCACAAATATTGAACACGAAGTTTTTCAGCATATCATTTCCATGAATACTGTGTCGTACTTCTGGATGGAATTGTACTCCATAAATATTTCGTTCTGGATTTTCAAATGCTGCAAATGGTGTATGGTCATTTGAAGCTGTTACAGTGAACCCTTCTGGGATAGCTGTAATTCTGTCACCATGACTCATTAAGACTTCTTCTGAAGTAGATAATCCTTTGAAAATTCCGGAATCTGTATTAAATACTTCTACTTTAGCAGGGCCATATTCTCTTGTCGGTGAAGATTCAACAGTTCCTCCAAATAAATGAGTTGTCAACTGCATTCCATAACAGATTCCTAATACTGGAATTCCTAATTCAAAAATTTCAGGATCTACTGTAAAAGCTCCTGATTCGTAAACACTATGAGGTCCTCCAGAGAAAATAATCCCTTTTACATTGCCATGCTTTTTGATTTCTTCCGCCGTAATATCATTATGAAGTAATTCACTGAACACTCCAAATTCACGAATACGACGTGTAATCAGTTGGTTATACTGACTTCCAAAATCTAATACAATAATTTTTTCTAACGAAGTGGTTCTTGTTGACATAAAAAGCCTCCTTAGTTTTATTACCTATATTGTAGCAGAAAATCACGAAAGTTACCTTAAATATTTATAAAATTCGTTCGGATTTTTATTAAATTTTCTCATTTTTCATATGTTATCCTTTCTATTCAAAAAAGAACCCACAGCGATGTTCATCCCGTGGGTTCTTCCATTATTTAATATTTCTTCACTTGGACATAGTCAATATGATGTCCGAATGTTTTGTGCAAAATGAAGTCTGCTCTGCCTTTTGTTGGTAAGATATATTCCTTTAAATTCTTCAAGTTCGTTTTTTTCCATACATCTTTTGCCATAGCAATGGCTTCTTCTCGGTCTCCAATCGCAAACTGGTAATAAAAATTATCGGGTTGAGTTTTTGCTCGTTCCATTAATAATTCAAAACGTTCTAAATACCATTTTTCAATCAGATTTTCTTCTGCATCAACATAAATCGACCAGTCAAAGAAATCACTCACGTAAATTTCTCGATTTGGCGGTAATTGTAATACATTAATTCCTTCCACGATTAAAATATCCGGTGGATAAATGACTTGTTTTTCATTTGGAATAATGTCATAAATTTCATGAGAATAAACAGGCGCTTCAACAGCTTCTTCTCCTGTTTTAATATCTAATAGGAAATTCACTAATGATTCCATATCATAACTTTCTGGGAATCCTTTGCGGTGTAAAATTCCTTTTTCCACCAAATGTTTCGTTGGCCATAAAAATCCATCTGTTGTCATCAGTTCAACAACTAACTCTGGATATTTTTGTTGGAGCATTGTTTGCATTAAACGAGCCGTTGTACTTTTCCCAACTGCCACGCTTCCTGAAACACCAATAATAAACGGCACTTTCTTCTTCGGTTGTTTTAAGAAATATTGTTCTTGTTCATGAATTTGCCCATGTTTTTGATAATAGATATCAAAGTAATCTAATAGGGGCGCATATACTTCTTGTACGTCGATTAATGAAATTCTATCATTCAATGATGTTAAATGTTCTAATTCTTGTAATGTTAATGCCAAATGATGGTCGTTTTGGTATTGTTTCCATTCGTCTCGGCTAATGTGATAATACGTCGATGTGTCTGTCACAACGATTCTCTCCTTTTGTTGAATTCCTTTTCTTGCGTATTTTACCATAGTTTTTTTAGGATGACTAATGATTGTGTCATTAAATTTCCTTTAAATCCTCGCTTGTTCGTTTACACGTCTATTGGTTTTTAGTATGATAAATACGAGAAATTATGAAGGAGTTTTATCATGGAATACACAACAGCTTCCGGAATGGGACAGTCTACCGGAAAAGTCATTTTAATGGGGGAACATGCAGTCGTTCATCATCAACCTGCCATTGCTATTCCTTTTTCCGGTGTATCGGTTCAAGCAAGAATTCAACCAAGCACTCATCCGCTAAGTATTCATTGCGACTTTTATAGTGGATTAGCGTATGAAATGCCGGAAGTATTAAAAAGTTTAAAATTTACAATCCATGAAGCATTAAATCAAATTGAACACCTTCGTCCTGAATTAGGCATTACACCCACTACTCGTTCGTATTGGAATAATGGGAAAGTGGAAAAAGGAGAAGCGTCCTTCGTACAAGCACCTTCTATTGAGATTACGATTACTTCTTCGATTCCCGCAGAACGTGGTATGGGATCAAGCGCAGCGGTTGCTGTTGCGGTAGTGAGAGGATTGTTTGATTATTATAAAGTTCCATTAAGTGACACCTTATTATTCGACATTGTACAAGCATCTGAAAAAATCGCTCATGGCAATCCAAGCGGGATTGATACAGCAACCACTAGTGGAAAAGAAGCGGTATTTTTTATAAAAGGAGAAGCTTTACAACCTCTTTCTATTCAACTCGAAGGAACTTTAATTGTGGCAGATACAGGGATTACTGGACAAACACTCAAAGCGGTTCAAGCTGTACAAGAAAAATTACAACAAGAACCTCTTTCTACTCAAGAAATCATTGAAGAAATTGGAGACTTAGTCCGCACTGCTAAGGATTGCCTGTCAAAAGGAGACGTTCATACATTAGGAAGTCTTCTGACTCAAAATCATGCACTTCTTCAACAATTAGAAGTATCAAATGAAACGCTAGACCATCTTGTTCAAACGGCTCTTGAAAATGGAGCGATTGGTGCCAAAATGACAGGTGGCGGACTAGGTGGCTGTATGATTGCTCTTGCAGTAAATCTTGAAGAAGCTGAAAAAATTGCTGATGCTTTACAGGAAGCTGGAGCTGTACAAACATGGACACATTCATTTTCCAATGAATAAAAAGGAGTTTATATGAAAACAACAGGAATTGCACGTGCACATACAAATATTGCACTGATTAAATATTGGGGAAAAAAAGATAAAGCATTATTTCTTCCAATGAATAGTAGCTTATCCCTCACATTAGAGGCTTTTTATACCGATACAAAAATTACTTTAGATGAAACTTTAGAAAAAGATGAATTTTATTTAAATAATGTTTTGCAACAAGAAGCTGAAACACAAAAAAATTCAAAATTTTTAGATTTATTCCGTATTCCTGCTAAAGAAACACGATTTGCTCGTATTGAAAGTTATAACTTTGTTCCTACTGCAGCTGGTTTAGCAAGTTCTGCTTCAGCTTTTGCAGCTTTAGCTGGAGCAATGCATCAAGCAATGGGATGGGATTTATCAAGAAGTGAATTATCAACATATGCTCGTCGTGGAAGTGGAAGTTCTACGAGAAGTTTATTTGGCGGCTTTGTTGAATGGAATCAAGGAACGAATTCAGAAGATAGTATGGCGATTCCGATTGACGATGCTTCTTGGGATATTGGAATGCTCATCGTCGTTGTTAATGGTGCAGCTAAAAAAATATCCAGCCGTGTGGGAATGGAACAAACGGTTGCCACTTCTCCTTTCTATCCTGCATGGGTAGAAAGTGCAAAAACTGATTTAGAAGAAATTAAAACAGCTATTCAAGAGAAAAACTTTACTCGAATGGGAGAAATTGCAGAATTTAATGGAATGAAAATGCATGCGACAATGCTAGCCAGTCAACCTCCATTTTGTTATTTTGAACCAGATAGTCTCATTGCTCAGCAACAAGTTGTATACTTACGTGAAGTATTAGGGATTCCTGCTTATTACACAATGGATGCTGGACCAAATGTAAAAGTTCTTTGCAAAGCTAGTGATTTAGACAAAGTCCGTGACCATTTCAAACAGTATTTTGCTTCTGAAAAACTTATTTCCTCTCTTCCAGGAGAAGCAATGAGAACTTTAACAGAAGAAGAATGGCAAGAAAGCATTCAACATTTCAATCAAAAAGGAATTTAACTATGAATATACAAGCTACAGCTCCTGGAAAATTATTTATCGCTGGTGAATATGCAGTCGTTACTCCAGGACAACCGGCACTTATTGCAGCTGTCAATCGCTATTTAACCGTTACGTTAACTCCTTCTCTTGAAGAAGTTGGAACGATTTACTCGACTCAACAACCGGATTTGACACTTCATTGGAAAAGAGAACAAGGACTTTTACAAATCATCGAAGAAAATCATCCATTTACCTTGATGACTACTGCGATTGATGTTGCTGAAACTTATGCGAAACAACGAAATTATTGGAATGAAGAGCTCTATCATTTAAAAGTAACAAGCCAATTAGACGATGTTCACTCGAATATTAAATTTGGTCTTGGCTCTAGTGGAGCTGTCGTTGTTGCGACCATTGATGCTATTTTACAGTGGCATCATGTTCCTGTTGAACCACTACTCGTTTATAAATTAGCCGCTATTACGAATACTCTTCTCGGCAGTAATGGTTCCTTAGGAGATATTGCTTCCAGCGCCTTTGGTGGCATCATTTTATATCAGCGAATCGATGCAACATGGATCAAAGAACAATTGCAACAGTATTCTATTGCAGAAGTCGTTCAAAAAGAATGGACAGGCTTAGTCATTCAGCCAGTATCTTTACCAACATCTCTAAAAATGCTCGTTGGATGGACAAAAGAAAAGGCCGACACTTCTTCATTCGTATCCTCCGTTACTCATACAAGAACACAAGAGGAAAAAGATGCGTATTATCAACAATTTTTAAAACAAAACACAACGATTCTTGATCAAATAACGACTGCCTTAGAAAATGAAGATACGGAAGCATTTCTACAAGGAATTACGAATAATCGAACTCTCTTATTAAACTTTGCTAAAGAGATGAGTATCATCCTCGAAACTCCATCTCTTACAAAACTTTGCCAAATTGCGATTCAAGAAAACGCAAGTGCCAAAACTTCTGGAGCTGGCGGTGGCGATTGTGGAATTTGCTTTATTACAAAACCTCAACAAGAAGAAACCATTACGAATCAATGGGAAGAAGCTGGTATTCATCCATTAAACTTAGAAATAGCCCCTACAAAAGGTGCTATTAGAAAGGAGCTCTCATGACACAAGCCTATACACAACAAATGAAAAGAAAAGATGAACATGTGGGTCATGCGACTCAACAATATCAATCACAGTCGCATTTAGAATTACGACAAACTCGCTTTGTCCACCATCCTCTATCTGAAATGGCTGTAGATGAAGTTTCTCTTCAAACAAAAATGGCAGGCTTCACTTTAGAAACTCCATTTTTCATTAATGCGATTACTGGTGGAAGTCCTAGAACGACTCTCATTAATCAACGACTAGCGCTATTGGCGCATGAAACAGGAATTGCGATGGCAACCGGATCGATGAGTATCGCCATGAAAGACCCTTCTACTGCAGAAAGCTTTACCATTATTCGAAAAGAAAATCCTAACGGAATTGTATTGGCGAATTTAGGAGCCCATTATACGGTTGAATCTGCTAAAAAAGCGATTGACCTCATTGAAGCAAATGGGATTCAAATCCATGTAAATACGTTACAAGAATTAGTGATGCCAGAAGGCGATCGTTCTTTCCATCATTGGTTAAAAAATATTGAGGAAATCGTCTCTCATGTAGACGTCCCTGTTATTGTTAAAGAAGTGGGATTTGGATTTAGTAGAGAAGCCATGCAAGAACTGATCAATGTCGGAGTTCAAACGATTGATATTAGTGGACGTGGAGGCACAAATTTTGCAGCCATCGAAAATGCTCGAAGAGAAGATGATTTATTCGATGAATTAGAAGACTGGGGACAAACAACGGTTCAGTCCTTAGTAGAAGGCTATGATTTACCTTGTGAACTAATTGCTTCTGGGGGCATTCATTCACCATTAGATATTGTAAAATGCCTTGCTCTAGGAGCAAGTGCTGTAGGAATGTCTGGAGAATTTTTACACTTAATTCGCCCACAAGACTCACTACCAACAGCCATACAAACCGTTAATGACTGGAAGAATCAATTGAAAAATATTTACACCTTATTAGGCGTTTCAAACACAGAAGCATTACGCCAAACAGACATCATCCTACCAAACACCACCGCCCACTGGTGCAACGCCCGCCACATAAACTGGACAACCTTCGCAAATAGAAGTAGAAAGAAATAGGAAGAAAATTATCCGTCATAAAAATGAACGATGCAGAAACAAAGAACTTTTCCTTAATAGCATGAGATTCGCATTTACGAAGCTGATTAGCGTCCGTTGTTGCTCCTTCAAAAAATAAATAGAAAAACAAAAAAATTGTCATGATAGCAGAAGCAACCAAAACCGCAGTAGCGGTTTTAGTTGCCGGAAAATTTGAGACCGCAGGTCTGCTGGCGTCCGTTGCTATTCATAACAATTTTTTTGTTTTTCTATTCTACGACACAAATAAGAAATGTATGATTTTTAATAGATAGGCGAAAAATCCGATAATCAATAAGCAAATCATCACCACATGCAAATAAACTCCAACCATCGAAGTATTTACAAACGATTGAACCACATTTACCTTCGAAAAAATTAAAATATAAATCAACCCTATCCAAAATCCTAAACTTAATAGGCGCTTCATAAACTCTCCTTCATTCAGGGATTACTTCATTACAAAATATTGAATAAATAAACTAGTAGCTCCAACTACAAACCAAGATGCCAATCCTGTAGCAATCGGTTTAACTCCCGCTTCACGGAAACTCTTAAACGACACTTGGCAACCAATTCCTGCTAACGCCATTGCCATTAACCATTTAGAAGCTAATTTTGCATATGGGACAAATTCTTTAGGGAAAATTCCCACACTTGTCACAACCGTTGCAATTAAGAACCATAAAATAAACATTGGGAAAATCTTTTTCCAATTCACAGGTTCTCCTGATTTCTTTTGACGTCTCGCTTCAATAAGTGACAATATTAAACAAGCTGGTAAAATCATCAATGCACGTGTTAATTTTACAATGGTAGCAATATCTCCTGCTCCACTACTATAACTATAACCAGCAGCTACTACACTTGAAGTATCATTAATTGCTGTTCCTGCAAATAATCCAAATTGTGCATCTGTCATTTGTAACACATGGCCTAAAAACGGGAACAAGAAAACAGCAATAATATTAAATAAGAAAATCGTTGAAATCGACAAGGCAATTTCTTCATCATCTGCTTTAATAATTGGAGAAGCTGCTGCAATCGCAGAACCTCCACAAATGGCTGTCCCAAACCCTACTAATATCCGTAAATGGTCTGACAAACCTAACCATTTTCCTACAAAAGCTGCTGTTAAGAAAGCTGCTGCAATCGTAACAAACGTTACTTGTAAAGACTCTAATCCTGTTTGTTGCACTTGGGCAAATGACATTGTAAACCCTAATGCAATAATTGAATAATGTAATAATTTTTTAGCGGAATAATTAATTCCTGGTTTAAAATCACTTGGTAATGTATAGAAATTACTTACTAACATCCCTAAAACAATCGCAAATACCGCACTTCCAATAATCGGCATCGCATCCCCTAAAAAAATTGCTAGTACAGCTAATCCAAAGGTTAATAAAATTCCTCTACTTCGTTGAACCCATTGTTCCATATTTCTCCATCCTTTCAAAAACAATTACACACAAATGTATCACGTCTGCGTTCTTTTTCCGTGAACAATTGTTACTTTTCTACAAATAGTTGTAATTGATTCGATAAGGCTGCAAATTCTTCAATTGTTAATGTTTCTGCTCTACGATTTGGTTCAATCGAAACTACCTCAAGAGCTTCTTGAAGTTGTTCTTTTGTTAGTTTCTCTGGAACATAAGCTTTGACCAAATTATTCCATAATGTTTTTCTACGTTGAACAAAACTATTTTTCACTAAATCAAAGAAGAAAGCTTCATCTTTGACCGTTACTAGAGGCTCTTCTCTACGTTCCAATACTAAAATAGCCGAATCTACATTTGGCGCTGGATTAAAAACTGTTTTTGGAACAATAAATCCGATTTTAGCATGACACCAATATTGAATTGCCACCGTTAATGAGCCATAAGCTTTTGAATTCGGTTGAGCAGTCATTCTTTCTGCGACTTCTTTTTGCATCATCATTGCAAATCCATCAATTGGTAAGCCTGATTCTAAGAGATTCATAATAATCGGTGTCGTAATATAATACGGCAAGTTGGCAACGACTAGTAATCTCTCCTCCACATTGAAGTGTTCTTTAATGACTGTTTCCAAATCAACTTTTAAAATATCTTCATGAATGACTGTGACATTATCTTGATCAGACAATGTATCTGCTAAAACAGGAATTAATCGTCCATCAATTTCAAAGGCTAAGACTTTTTTAGCAGCTCTTGCTAAGCGTTGTGTTAGCGCACCAATTCCTGGCCCAATTTCAATGACGTTGGTTTCTTTGTTAACATCTGCCACATCTAACATTTTTGTTAAAATATTAGGTTCAATCAAAAAGTTTTGCCCTAAACTCTTCTTCACTTTAATACCATGGTGTTCCATAATTTCACGTGTTCGAGTCGGTGTGGCAATATCTTTTTCAAACATCTTTTTAACTCCTTTCTTGTACTTTTTGTACCGCATTTCGTAATTCTTGCTCGGAAATACCGAATATTTTCAATCGTTTCGTTAATTGCTTTCCATTTGTATGTCCAATTCGTAATGCTTTAGACACTTCTTTTCTTAAATAAGACGAGTGAGGATAACCAATCAGTCCTAATTCTAAAATCACCGATTGAGAAATCTCTTCTTGAAGGTCTACTACTGGTTTATACACATGCTCCAATGCTTTTTGAATACTTTCATCGCTAGCATGTTCTACTCCAAGACTTTTATGATTCGTTTTTCGAACGGCTTCTTCTCTTTCAATAAAAGCATGACTAACCGTTGGAATCGCTTCTTGAATAATCGAACGAATTCTTTGTCCTGGATAATCGGGATCTGTAAACACGATGACTTCTCGAATGTCACTTGCCTTTTTAATTAATGCAAGTGTTTCATCATCAATAGCTGAACCATTCGTTTCAATCGTTTCAATTTCTGGAAAAACTTCCTTTAATCGACGAGTGTCATCTCGCCCTTCTACTACTATAATTGGATTCATTTTAATCCTCTTTCTTCAAATCGAAATAGCTTCATTGCATTTGCTGTCGAAGCTTTAGCAATTTCTTCCCAAGCCATTTCTCTTTCCTTAGCAATTGTTTCAACAACATAGCGAGTATATCCTGTTTCGTTTCTCTTTCCACGGTAAGGAACAGGGGCCAAATAAGGTGCATCTGTTTCAACTAAAAGACGATCGAGCGGAACGATTTTTGCACACTCACGAACTTGAGGGGCATTTTTAAACGTCACTACACCACTAAAAGAAATATGCATCCCTAAATCTAAGAAACGTTTCATATATTCCACATCCCCATTATAACTATGCATAATGCCACCGATATCTCGAATATCTTCTTCTTTTAAAATACGATAGCAATCTTCTGTCGCATCACGGTTATGAATGACAATCGGTAATTTCATTTCTTTGGCAATGGCAATTTGGCGACGGAATACTCGTTCTTGTTCTTCAGGTGTAGAATCATCCCAGTAATAGTCTAATCCCATTTCCCCCATTGCCACTACTTTTGGATGGGTTAATTGTGTGATTAATCTTTTCTCAATTTCTGGTGTATAGGCATGCGCTTCGACCGGATGCCATCCTACAATCGCCACTACTTCTTCAAAAGTTTCACTTAACTGGAGAGCTTTTTCAATCGTTGGTGTATCAAATCCGACAACTGCAAAACGTGTAACAGCTAATTCTTTTGCACGTT
The DNA here is from genome assembly GCF_963545075.1 of uncultured Granulicatella sp. GTDB lineage: Bacteria > Bacillota > Bacilli > Lactobacillales > Aerococcaceae > Granulicatella. Next base: position 16,388 of record NZ_CAUUHX010000004.1, on the reverse strand, counting down.
GAATAACGTCTGCCTCTTCTCCTTCGAATTGCTCGACATTTAAATGTGTATGTGTATCAAAAATCATTTTGAATTCTCCTACTGAGTCCTATCTAGTTGCTCCATTTAAAAATGGATTACTTGCAATTTCATCTTGTAATGTTGTTGGTTCTCCATGACCTGGGAAAACAACCGTATTTCCTGGTAAAGGTAATAAATATTGTTCAATTCCTGCCATTAATGTCATATGACTACCATATGAGAAGTCGCTACGTCCAACACTGCCTTTGAATAAAACATCTCCTCCGATAACAAATCCATTATCTTTGAAAATAAAAACAGTACTACCTGGAGAATGTCCTGGAATTAACGCTAATTCAGGCTCAAAACTTCCAATTTTCCATTTTCCTAATTCTGCTGGATAGTATCCGTCAGCAGGCTCTACTGTAATATTTTCATTTGAATATAATGAACGGTTGAAATCTGTATTCGTTAAAAATTCTTTTTCAATTTCATTCATATACATTGGAATATTGTAGGCTTTTCTTAATTCATCCACTGCACCAATATGATCTCCATGCGCATGAGTTAACAAAATCGCAATTGGTTTCAATCCTTCTTCTTCAATTAATTCTTTAATATCTTCTGCTTGTGCACCTGGATCAAAAATTAATGTTTCTTTATTTTCATCAATTAAAAAATAAACATTCTCTTGTAGGCGTCCTACTGTTAAACTTAATAATTCCACTGAAGTTCCTCTTTTCTGATTCTTAGTCTACTATAGTTTAGATGCTTTTATGCTTTTTTACAAGTCATGAGGTTATGAAATGCCTTTTTAAACAAATTTGCTCCTACTAACTTCATGCTACTCTTTCCCACAATAATAAAAGGCATACCCGATTTCTCGAATATACCTTTTAAAACATCCATTATGCATTCATTTGTTTTGTAAAATCAATGGCTTTGTCGGCTGCTAACATGACTGGAATTCCCACTAACATGACTACAATTTCACCAACAAAAGTTTCAAAGTAGCTTAACCAAAACGGTAATTCTAAAACAAGTTTTAGCTCAATCGCTACTAAGAAAATCATTACACTAAATACGATAGATAACAATAACATTTTGCCTTTTAAATCTTTGGCAAATCGGAACACGAATGAACCAATCACTAAAGACAAAATAGAATGTCCTAACCCAAATACTAAATCATACACTCCTAAACCAGAGCTAGACATAAAAATAGTATTGGCTAAAATAACACCCGCAATAATCCCATACCCATATTTTTTATCAAAGACAAATAAATGGTTTAACATTTCTGAAATACGGAATTGGATATTTCCAAAGGACATAAAGGCAAATACTGTTGTAATCACCACATATAATGCTGCTACAATCGCATTGATAATCAATACTTTTACATTGTTTTGTTTCATTTCTTTTCCTCCTAGTTTTTTGAATCGAGGGATGGTTGCGAACCTCGATCGTTCAAAACGCCACGAACGATTATACTACAAACCTCTTGAAAATACTAGGAATATCCTAGGTGAACACTTGAAAGAGAAGAAATTCAGCAAAACTCATACTCCAACCAACGAACTACGCAATAGGTCCTAATAAAATATTTGCCCATGCATCATGGAGAGATTCTTGATCAGATGGTTGGAATAAACCAGCTAATACATCACGATATAAGCGTGAAAGTTCTGTTGTATTATAATAAGAACTTCCTCCACTAGCACGTACAATTTCTTCTACCGCTTTTTTCGATACTTCAACAGAACGATTTTTAATAGAAGATAAACGTGGTAACCAAATAAAGCTATATTCTTCGCTTGATTCCAATGTTTGACTTAATTCATTAATTTGTGGTTGAATACCATCTAAAATAATAGCAGCTTCTGCAATTCTCCAACGAATATTTTTATCTTGAGAATATGGAGCATCATTCGATACAGAATGACGAGTTTTCACTGTTTCAATACCGATTTCTAACGCACGTTTTCCAATTCCATGGTAAGTAGCGGCTAATAAAATTTCAAAGTAAGCAAAAATACCGAAAACAACTGGATCAAAGCTTGGACCTGGAGTTACTTTTGTTAAAATTTGCTCTTCTGCAGCATAAATCCCTTTCAATTCAACCGTATTAGATTGAGTTGCTTTCATTCCTAATGTATTCCAATCCTCTTTTACTTCGAATGTTTCTGCATCAGGTGTTAAATAAGCAAAGACAGACAATGGAGATTCTCCAGAAGTGTCTGAACCAAATGAAACTAATTTATCGCAATATTTCCCCATCGATAGGAAAACTTTCTTTCCATAAAAACGATAACCTCCATCTTCTTGTGGCTCCGCTTTTGAAATGGACCCAAATAAAACTCGGTCATTACTTGGTTCAGAAATACCAAATGCTAACAACTTTCCATCAGCCGCATCTCGTAAAATTTGTTCACCCTTCTTATTCCCAAATCGAACCATATGTTTGGCTAATCCAACAATAATTTGGTGCATATTAATACCAAGAGCTGTTCCTGGTGCTGCCATTGCTAGTCTTGTTTGTTCTTGGGCAATTTCTTGAAGAGATAAGCCATATCCCCCATATTCTTTTGGAACAAAAGCTTTATAATACCCTGCTTCTTTTAATGCCTCATAATCTTCCTTTGGCCACGCATTTTCAAAATCATATTGCGCTGCTCTTTGATGAATTTGTTCGAGTAATTCCTCTGATAAAAACATAAAACCCCTCCTAATAAAATCATAACTACGCTTTAAGTATACGGCAATCTTCCTCTTGTTACAATGAAGAAAGCTTGCTGTTTTCTAAAGATTTATCTCCAAATTTCTACAAGAATTTTCTTAACATCTGTGCTACAATATTCTCAATCATTCTATAAGGAGACTTTATGAAAAATCAAACTTTACCTATTTGGAAAAACGTTCGATTTGTATTGAATAATTTATTTTCCAACAAATTCATGTATGTTCGAAACGCCGCCTTCTTACAATTTTTCGTATCCTTTGTTGGCTTTCGAATTTTATCAACCTTATTTAAAGGAATTATTTTTTTATCGGGGCAAAATAATTTTAACTTTAGCAATATGAAATTATTCTTCTCCTCCCCCATTATTATTTTAGCGTTTATTGCATATTTATTCGCCGTCATTTTATTTATCTTTATTGAATTTTCAATTCTTACGTTTATGGTGTATGGAACCATTTCTAAGACACATTTTTCATGGCGAACTAGTTTAAAAAATGCTTTTGGGGAAGTGAGGGAATTTTTCAGCCCACAATTTATTTATTTCTTATTGTATTTATTAACCCTATTACCATTAGGACAGTTTGGAATGACTTCGTTTTTAACCGAACAATTATATATTCCAAACTTTATTACAGAAGAAATTCAAAAAACAACTACCGGAGCAATCGGATCTATCATTTTATATATTGTGCTAGCTTATTTTCATCTTCGATTCATTTACGCTATTCCACTACAAATTTTGACGAACCATTGTTTTTTAGAAAATATGAAAACAAGTTGGGGGCTTACAAAAAAGAAATTATGGAGACATATTGGAATCTTCGTACTAGTTGAACTCGTCCTATCCCTTATCGGATTTTTAGTCACGTTCATTCTCACGATTACTTTAGGATACTTATCTTCTATAATGGATAATGTCTTTATCGTAACGAGCCTGTTTGTCTTATCGAAACTAGTCATTTTCTTTATGACCATTTATACAAAAATTGCCCTAGTGATTATTTTAGTAAAACTAGCAGATGATGAAGACGCCGTAGATGTAACCATCAAGCATCATATTCCTGAAATCCCCTTTAAAAGTACCCTTGTTACAGTAGCTGCTTTTATCGGTTTAACGGTTTACTATTCTGGAGAGGCTATTACAAAATATCACTGGGAAAACTCTTCCTCAGCTGCCATCGTCGCTCACAGAGGATTTACCGAATACGGAGTAGAAAATTCTCTTGAAGCTCTAGAAGCTGCAGCAAAAGAAGGCGCCGATTATGTAGAAATGGATATCTTACTGACAAAAGACAATCGCTTTATCGTCATGCATGATTATAATTTAAAGCGATTAGCACGTCTCAATAAAAAAGTTAAAGATATGACTTATGATGAAATTGTTGGGCTTCCAATTTACCAAAATGATTATGAAAGTCACATTCCTTCTTTTGAAGAATTTGTTGCAAAAGCAAAGGAACTCAATGTTAAACTACTCGTTGAATTAAAACCTCATGGTTTTGAAGGAGCTGACTACACTGACCTCTTTATTGCAAAAATGAGAGAATTAGGAGTTGAAACAACTTACAAAGTAATGTCTATCGACTTAAATGTTATTGAAGAAATTGAACGAAAAGCTCCTGAAATGGATACCGGATATGTCATTCCACTCCAATTTGGCGGATTTGGAAATCCTGCTGTAGATTTTTATGTGGTAGAAGATTTCTCTTATCATGACTTAACAACCATTGCTGCTAGAGAACAAGGTCATGAAGTTTATGTTTGGACAATTAATGAACCTGAAGAAATTAATAAATATCTTCATAGTTCCGTTTCAGGAATCATTACGGACCACCCTGATATTGCTAAAGAAGAACAAAAACAATTACTCGAAGAAAGCACCCCTGTTGAGCGTGTGCTAGATGCGATTAATGTTAGTGTGAAAAAATAAGAAAAAGGAATGAACGTGCCATAAGGGGCGTTCATTCCTTTTATTTTTTATAATCAACTTAATAGAAACTCTCTTAGTATTTCAAAAATTTCTTCTCGTGATAAAACAATATCTTCATTCTGAGGGATAGAATGTATCTCACTTGATAAAAACTGAATAAATCGTTCCATATCTTTTACAATAGTATTTGAAGTATTAATTTTAGATAAAGCATCCTCTTCATGCAGTAACATCGTTAATCTTGCAATATCATTTAAGTGCTTTTTGATTTTTTTGCTTAATCCTCGTTCACCTTGGTTTGATTTTTCTACCATATCAAGCCACGCTTTTGCTTTAAACACAATTAATCCTCGATTGCTCAATACAGAATATTCATCAATAATTTCTTTTTCATTTACTAACAATTGATAATAATCTTTATCTAATAATAAAGCAGACAAACTTGCCTCTTCGGCAAAATGAAGGGGAGTTTCTCTACTAAACTTCTTCAAAGGGTACTCTGGTAAAATACTAAATAATTCTATCATTTCTGGAAATCCAGATTTCTTAGTTGTAAAACGAAAAAGCTGAGGTGATTCTTCTAATTGACTTCCGATATATTCTCCCATTTCTAGAAAATGAATCAATGTATGATAAAAAGCCTTATCCTTTAAATGATCAATAATAACCATATCATAATCTTTAGTCGTACGGCTTTCAAATCCATGAGCATCTAGAACAATGGAAGTGGCTGTTCCTCCAATTAAAACATAGTAATCTTGATATTCCTTAAAAATCTCTTGAAAAATAGGTTTTATATTAGCTGGCATACTTTTCTCCTAATAATGTAAAAATCTTGCTTTCTAATTTCTCTACTTCCTCTTCAATTCGAGGATCTTCATCATCTTTTAAAATCAAATATAATGAAATGGGATCAATTAAAGCAGATTCTCCCTTACTTTCATCTCTTAAGTATTCCTCTTGTAAATAGTTAAAATGTATTGGTTCATAATCCCAAATTTCTATTTTATGTCCTTTAAAAATATGTTGTTGAAAAGATTCCTCAAATTTCTTAAATTGTTTTTTTGATAATGCATAGGTTCCATATTCATCATTATCCGCTAACATACTTATACTTGATAAAGCTTTTGTATTTGAAAGTTTCAAATCTATATTCTGAGCAATTCTTTGAAAATCATCTTCACTCATCAACACAGTATGATGAATTGGATTTTTAAAAAACTTTTTAGCTTCGTCAAAAATTTGAGTTTTTGTTTTAGCAAAGTGATAAGATTTATTTTTATTTGTTAACCAACCTCTATCTTTAAAATTCTTGAAGACCCGATATAAACTTGGAATAGACAAATCTGTTAAACAACTAATTTTCTCTATATTAATTTCAAATGTTGAAGAATCTAACAACAATGAAATAAGAACTTTTTGTTCTGTTGAAGTCATTTTTTTAACTACTTCAACTTCATTTCCTACTTTTGAAAATAAAAATCCTAAATATGGGAAGTAAATATTCTCATGATAATCAAGATATGGTACAGCAATTTGCATTAATTGTTTTTTCTGTACATCAGATAATTTATTAAAAACCAACACAACTGCCAACCCTGTTTGATTTTGAATTCCTTTTGCTTGTTTCACAAAATTTTCTAAACTTCCTGTCCGTTTTTCTTTTACTAATAAAAAATTTTTCTCATTAATCCATAATTCCATAAAATCATATTTTTTATGGAAAATAATTGGCAAATGGAGTTCTACAGGAGATATGCTCACACTAAAATGAAAAGCTTCAAAAATATTTAAAATCTTATCAACATTCATCTTCTCACCTCTTTTTATCACTTTTTCTGCATTTTATCACAACGCATGATAAAATGCGATTTTTTTGATAAAATTAACATCAAACAAACTGACTCGCTAATTGATACACTTGCTTCCCAGATTTCTCCGCGATATTCCAAGTATCAAATTCTACCTTAATGAATTTTCTAATTGTTGAACATATGCTTCCATCTCATGTTTCACCTTCAATCATTTGAGTTTAGCAAAAAAAGACTCTTTAATAACAGATTGCAACCTGCCCAAAGACTCAGAAGTCCTCTGGCATACGCTCCATTATTAAAAAGTCTTTTTTCATCTAATTATTATTTTGTAATTTTTGTAACTCCACCCATATATGGAACTAATGCTTCAGGAATTGTTACACTTCCATCTGCTTCTTGGTAGTTTTCTAAGATAGCTGCTACTGTACGACCAACTGCTAAACCAGATCCATTTAATGTGTGTAATAATTCAATTTTTCCAGTTTCAGCTTGACGGTAACGAATTTTCGCACGACGAGCTTGGAAGTCTACACAGTTTGAGCATGAACTAATTTCACGGTAAGTATCTTGTGCTGGAATCCAAACTTCAACATCATATGTTTTAGAAGCTGAGAATCCCATATCTCCTGTACATAATACAATTGTACGGAATGGTAAGCCTAATCCACGTAATACATCTTCTGCATTATCTGTCATTTTTTCTAATTCATCAAATGATGTTTCAGGAGTTGCGAATTTTACCATTTCTACTTTGTTGAATTGGTGTAAACGAATTAATCCACGAGTATCTCTTCCTGCACTACCTGCTTCTGAACGGAATGAAGGGCTTAATGCTGTGAAATAAATTGGCAATTGTGCTTCTTCTAAAATTTCATTTGCATAATAGTTGGTTAATGGAACTTCTGCTGTTGGAATTAATGTTAAATTACGTTCGTCATTAATTTGGAATACATCTTCTTTAAATTTAGGGAATTGTCCTGTTCCATACATTGATTGTTCGTTTACTAAATATGGTGTAATCATTTCTGTATAACCATGTTTTTCCACATGCAAATCAATCATGTAGTTGTAAATGGCACGTTCTAAACGAGCCCCTAAGCCTTTATAATATAAGAAACGGCTTCCTGATACTTTCGCTCCTCTTTCAAAGTCTAAAATATCTAAAGCTTCTGCTACTTCCCAGTGTGGTTTTGGTTCAAAATCAAAGACACGTGGAGTTCCTTCACGACGAATTTCTACGTTTTCGTTTTCATCTTCCCCTACAGGCACATCTGCTGCAGCAATATTTGGTAAGCGTGAAGCGATGTATTCTAATTTTTCTTCTACTTCTGCTAATAAAGCATCTGTTGCTTTTACATCTTCCCCAACTTGTTTCATTTCTGCAATTTTCGCACTAGCGTCTTCTTTATTACGTTTTAATTGAGAAATTTCTTCCGTTACCGTATTACGGTATTGTTTTAATTGCTCCGTTTTTAAAATTAATTCACGACGTTTTTCGTCTAAATCACGTAACTCTTCTACTACTTGACGCTCTACTCCGCGGTTTTGTAAGCCAACCACAACTTCTTCAAAGTGATCTCTCACTCGTTTCATATCTAACATATCGATTCCTCCAATTTCTTTTGTTTTGCCTGTTGAAAATTTGTTTAAACCATTGTAAAAAAATACACACAACTCATCCCCGACAAATTGTCACTGGGACGAAGTTGTGTGTTTCACTTTTTTCTTCGCGGTACCACCCGTATTCAATGTTTCCATTGCACTCATTTGCGATAACGGTTTGCTCCGGATGGCTTAATCAATGCTTTCACCATGCATCATAGTATGTGGATTCGCTTGTCATACTTTACTAGCTTTCACCAAATGCTAGCTCTCTACAAAAGACTTCAAGTTACTATTCATACAGTTTTATATGTTTGTATTTTACAATATTCTCTAAAGTTGTGCAACAGGTAATCCACAAGAATTACTGTTTCAATACTAACTTCGTTTTAATGCCATCTAAGTCTGTAAAACTAGCTTCGTGTTCACCAATTTCTACATTTTTAGCAAATTTCTTCGCTCTTTCAATCGTATCTTGATACAATTGTTCCTCTTCGAAAATAACTGTATAGTAAGCTAAGCCTCGCATCCCTTCTGTTCTCGTCGATAAGCTTTGCCCACCCCATTCATTAACGGCTAAATGATGGTGATAATTTCCAGATGCTAACCATGAAGCAGAACGAACAGAGAATTTATCTTGCACTTTTAGTACATTTTGATAAAATCCACTCGAAATATCACTCTTACGAACGGATAGATGAACATGTCCCATTCGGCTACCTTCTGGCATTTTATAAGAACCTCCTAAAGGAGTTGCTAAACGATACAATCCTTCTGCATCCATCGCTTCTGTTGTCCCAATAATACGTCCATCTTCCTTAATATCCCATTCAGAAACAGGTCTATCTCGATAGATTTCAATTCCATTTCCTTCTGTATCTTCTAGATAAATCGCTTCGCTATAATCGTGGTCACTCGCTCCAATTAATGGAACAGAATGATCTACAAAATGTTTGAAAATCTGTGCTAAAGCTTCTCTAGAAGGAAGTAAAATAGCCAAATGATAAAGTCCATAACTACCCGCAACATCTAATGTTTCCTCTGTTTTAATTAATCGAACTAAAACGGTCTTGCCCACACCTAAGTCAATCATTGACTCATCTTGATGAATCACGCTAAGACCAAGAACTTGTTGGTAATATTGACTTTGTAAATCTAAGTTACGTACATTTAAGGCAACATATCCTAATTCAAAATCTGATTGATACATACTATCACAACTCCTCTAATTTTTTATAAATCCTTCTGTTAAGCTCCAAATACTTTGAAACGATTTTCTGTTTGAACTTCTTTTTCACTAGCAGGTGCAACAATTGCTCCAAATGGTGCTTGCGCACGTAATTTCCAGTTTGCTGGAATATCATATTTTTCTGCTACTTGTGCATCTACTAATGGATTATAATGTTGAACATTCATCCCAATATTTTTTTCTGCTAATGCTAACCATGTTGCGTATAATGAAATTCCATGAGCTTGTTCTGACCATAATGGGAAGTTATCAGCATAGCTAGGAAATTGTTCTTGAAGGCCTTTGACAACATCTTGATCTTCATAAAATAAAATCGTTCCTTTTGCTTGCGCAAATCCTGCTAAACGTTGTTTTGTAGCTTCAAATGCTTCTGCAGTTGTTACTTTTTCTAATTCTGAATAAGCAATTTCATTCCAAAATGCATCTGATTCTTGATCGAATAAAATCACCACACGAGTTGTTTGCGAATGGAATGCTGATGGAGTTTGAAGAATAGCTCCTTGAATTGTATCCACTAATTCTTGATTAGAAAGCTCCACATTTTTTCCTAAAGCGTAAATAGAACGGCGTTTTGTTTGTAATTCTGTAAAGTTTGTCATATTTATTTCCCCTTTTCTCTTATTTGTTAAATAATTTTATAGTTTAGAATTAGTTTTCTAACTCTTCACTTTATACATTTATTCTATATAGAAATAAATTATTTGTCAACAAAAAATTCTATATAGAAATATTTTTTATTCATAAAAAAGAGACGACCTCTGTCGTCTCCATTTTTAACGAATAAATCTCTACGCTTCTTGCGCATGTAAGAAGCCTTTTACTTTTTGGATGATATTCCCGAAAAAGTCTTTCACTCCTTGAATTATTTTCCCTACAAAGCCTCTTGCTTGACGATAACTATCTGTCACAATATTCGATGGATCGATTTCATATCCTGCAAAAGCAGGAACATGCCCTTCTGTTTGACCATCTACATACCCTAAATCTTCTCCAGGCATTTGGAAATATAGCTCTCCAATTGTTTTTCCTGCAGTAATCGGTGCTTGTAAGGCATTATTTTCATCTAATAACTCTTTAAATGGTTCAAAGCGTACTTTTACTTGGCTCATAGCCGTTCCCTTTGGAACAGCAGCTACAAAATTATCGCCATAATCGACACTAATTTTCTCATCAGAACCACCATTGACTGGATAAGATTGAATATTTTGAACCGATTTGCCTGGAATTCCTACTACTAATCCTTCATATTTCTTGAATAATTCATCTAACATTTTCGCTGTTACTTTAAAACGATTCAATGGTTGCTTAGACCCCATCGATACAACAATGACTGAAAAATTATTACGAGTTGCGGTTGTCGTAATAGAAGCTCCACTAATCTCAGAAGTCCCTGTTTTCAATCCAGTTACACCCTCATATCCGAATAATAATCCTGGAATTAAATAATTAAAATTATCCATCTTTGTCATTCCAGCAGTTCCCGGTCTAAATTCCTTCGTTGCAACAGAAGAAATTTTTAAAATTTCTGGAAAATCTAATACTAAACGTCTTGCTACAATTGCAACAGAACGAGCAGACATACTATTTTCTGCATCATCTCCAAAATTTGGATTTTTTTCTGTTGTCCCAAATTTATTAGGTAATCCTGTTGCATTCACAATCGTTGCATCTTGAATTCCCCAAGATTCAACTTTTTCTTTCATTCGCTCCACCCATTTAGCTTCGCTTCCCGCTAAATATTCTGCCATCGCAATAGTTGCTGCATTTGCAGAATAAATTGAAGTTGCTTCAAATAATTCTTGAATACTGTATTTCTCATTGGGCCATAAAGGAACATTTGATAACGAATAATTGGCACTTAATTTACTTACACGTTCACTAATAGGAATTTTTGTTTCCCATGTGATTTCTGAATTTTTAATGGCTTCTAATATTAAATATTGACTAATCATTTTACTCATCGAAGCAATGCCTCGAACATCATCTTGACTTTTTTCCATCAAAATTTTTCCACTTGTTTGTTCGATAGCAATGTAAGATGCTACATCTTCTAATGCGGCAATTTCTTCTGCTGTTTTAGGTCTTTCAGGTTCATCAGCGTGAACCATTGTTTGCATTGGACTTACTAAACAACAAACCAATAAAGCTGTCACTACCGCCTTCATCCATTTGAATTTTTTCATGTCTATATCTCCACAATTCTCTCTTTTGCCTATCCATCGTATCGAATTTTCTACGAAAAAACAACTCTATTTATATTAAGGTTTTATTACTTTTTTTAATCCGCTTTACAGAAATTTTTTAATTAAAATCCTGAATGATTTCGAAGAAATTCTAACTCTTTTTCTGTCGATTTTCTTCCTAAAATTTCATTACGATGTGGATAGCGTCCAAACTGTTCGATAATAGCTTTATGCATTTTTTCATATTTCGCACGCTTTTCCATACCAGGTTCAGAAAATAATTGTTCTGCCTCTTCGTGAATCGCTAATGACTCTGAATGCATAAATGGCATATATAAAAAACTTCGTTCAATGACCGTTAATTCTTTTGAATACGGTAGGGCTTCTTGTGCTAATACAAGCGCCATGCCATCATATAAAAAAGCTCTTGCATCATCACGATATAAATTTCTAGAAAATTGATCCAATACTATAATTTCAGCTAATCTTCCTTGAATCGTATTTCTCCAATGGCTTAATTCTCCTGCAATGGCTGCTTGATGAATCTTAAAAAAACGTCGGTATATTTCTTTGTCCAATGCTTCAGATTTAATAAACCAATCCTTTGGTTCTAATTCCTCAAACCAAAATTGTAATACTTCTTGAGCTTCCATACTTCCCTCATTTCTGGGCAAAGAAAGAAGAACTCCTTATCAAAGTTCTCCTTTATCTCTTATCCAATTTTTGCTTTTTCTTTGTCACTTAACACTTGATTCATTCGTCCATACTGGTAACCTGCTAAGTCTAATGAAACATAACTAAACCCAATCGAGCGTAATTTACTTTCAATTTCTTGACGATGGTCTAATAATGTAGGTACTAAATCCAGAGATACTTCAATTCTTGCTAAATCTTGGTGAACACGTACACGCACTTGTTCAAATCCTAATTGAATTAAATAAGCTTCTGCTTCTTGTACCCAACGAACTTTTTCCGCGGTAATTTTTGTACCATACGGGAAACGAGAGGCCATACTACAAGAAGGCACTTTGTTCCAATTTTCTACTCCAAGTCTTTTTGCTAATTGACGAATTTCACTCTTATATAATCCAGCTTCTTGTAATAAACTACGAACGCCTTCCTCATTACGAGCTTTTACCCCTGGACGAAAATCATCCACATCATCCATAATCGTACCATCTGATAACACAGTAAATCCTTCCTTTTCTACATGCTGTTTGATCGTTTGATACAATAATTTTTTACTATAATACCAAATTTTAGGAGTATTTGCTGCAATTCTTGGATCTGATAATTCTTCCATCTCTAATCCGATAACACGAGCTCCCATTTCATTGGCTAAATCAATGGCCAAATCAAATTCGTAATCCGGAAACAATTCAGAATTCACTACAGCTGCCAATACATTCTCACTTCCAAGAGTGTCTAGTGCTACTTTTAATAGATAGCTACTATCAATTCCTCCTGAATACGTAATAACAATCTTACCTATTTCCTTTAATAATTCTTTTAATTTGCGTTCTTTTTCATCCATTTCAATTCTCCTTAATGTTGGCTCTTATTAGCCTTCTCTTCCAGTAAAATCTGCTAAATAAGAAATATCTTTTACAATAATTTTCTGGTTCTTAATTTCCACAACACCTTCAGCTTTTAAATCATGAATAATACGATTCACACTATTACGTGTTGAAATCCCACAAAATCCTGCAATATCTTCATTCGTTACTGTAAAATCAATCAGCATGCCATCTTCCGTTTGTACTCCAAACTGCTTTACTAATTTATAAATGAACGCACACACTGCGCCTTTTTTTCCGTTCATCGTCATATATTGTAAAGATTCAATATTTTCAGATAATTTTTGACGATAATATTCTCGAATATAGTCTTGCAATTTATGATCTTCTTTAACATATTCCCAAAATTTAATACGCTGAATTCGATAAAAACTTGCTTCTTCTGACTCTACTCGTACATTAAAAGGTGCAGAAGTATAATTGGATACTTCGTCTCTTAATAATGAAATAATATCGATAGGGGTAATATACGCTAAGTTAAATTCCCGTCCATCTTTTAAGATGATACTTGTTTTAACTACTCCTTCTTTCAATACATATGTATAAGATTCCTCTAATCCGTGATACGCTAAATACATGTGCTTTTTCTTTTTAATCACAGGTGCATTATGCGCTTCAAGAAAGGTTACAAGATAATTTTCTTCCATTTTTATACTCCTTTTTTTTCAAAAATTTACTTGCATTTCTTAAACATTATTATCCTCTTGATAAAAATATTTTTGTTAACATATGTTAACACCATTTGTATTCACATATAAAGAAAAAAATTATATACTATATTGTGTTAGCTATTAACAAAGGAGATGTTAAAAATGGTAGACATTAAATTACCTTATGACAAACAAATAATAACTGCTAGCATTCCTGATAAAAATTTTGCAGGATTGTTAGAATCAGAAGCAGAGAATTTTTCAAATCCTCTTTCTGAACAAGAAACTGTTGAAAAATCAATGGATAATCCTATTGGTAGTAAATCATTAGAAGAATTGGCAAAAGGAAAAAAAGACATTGTTTTAATTAGTTCAGACCACACTCGTCCAGTTCCTTCACATATTATTACTCCTATTATTTTACGTCGTATTCGTAGTGTCGCTCCAGATGCTCGTATTCGTATTTTAGTAGCAACAGGATTCCACCGTCCTTCAACTCGTGAAGAGTTAATTAATAAGTATGGTCAAGAAATTGTCGATAACGAAGAAATCGTAATGCATTTTTCAACAAAAGATGAAGATATGGTAAAAATCGGTCAATTACCTTCAGGTGGTGACTGCATTATTAACCGTGTTGCTGCAGAAGCAGACTTATTAATCGCTGAAGGATTTATTGAATCTCACTTCTTTGCAGGATTCTCAGGCGGACGTAAATCTGTATTACCTGGAATAGCTTCTTATAAAACGATTATGGCAAACCATTCTGGTGAATTTATTGATTCTGATAAATCAAGAACAGGAAACTTAAAACACAACTTAATCCACGAAGATATGGTTTATGCAGCTCGTACTGCAAAATTAGCCTTCATCGTTAACGTAGTATTAGATGGGGAAAAACATATTATCGGTTCATTTGCTGGTGATATGGAAGAAGCTCACCATGTTGGATGTGAATTTGTACGTAAATTAGCTCATGTTAAGAAAATTCCTTGCGATATCGCTGTTTCAACAAATGGTGGATTCCCACTTGACCAAAATATTTATCAAGCTGTTAAAGGGATGACTGCTGCTGAAGCTACTAATAAAGAAGGTGGCGTTATTATTATGGTTGCAGGATGTCGTGACGGACATGGTGGTTCAGGTTTCTATCACAATTTAGCTGATTATAAAGAACCAAAAGACTTTTTAGAAAAAGCGATTAACACACCACGTTTAGAAACAATCCCAGACCAATGGACTGCTCAAATTTTAGCTCGTATTTTAGTTCATCATCGTGTCATTTTTGTATCTGATTTAGTAGATCCTACATTAATTACAGATATGCACATGGAAATTGCTAAAACATTTGACGAAGCATTAGCTCGTGCCTTTGAAATTGAAGGTCCAGATGCTAAAGTTACCGTTATTCGTGATGGTTTATCTGTTATCGTTGAAGACTAGGGATTTATGATGAATAAAAAAGAGATTCTTATTCGCTTTCAAGAGGGACAGCTTTCTTTAGAGGAAGCTGCCTCTCTATTAGAAGGCATCGACGATATGGGGTTTGCTTCTTTAGATCTTTCTCGAAATAAAAGAAATGGATTTCCAGAAATTATTTATGGAGAAGGAAAAACAAAAGAGCAAATTGAAAAAATTATTGGTTCACTAGAAAAAGAAAATCTTCCTGTACTAGCAACTAGAGTCAATAGTGAAAAAGGACAATACTTATTAGAAAAAATTCCACACGGATTTTATTACGAAATGGCAAGAGCATTTGTCGTTCATCCAACTCCAATTCATACTGAACATTACATTGCTGTAGTAACGGCAGGAACAAGTGATATGCCTGTAGCAGAAGAAGCTGCGATTACTGCTGAAACATTTGGAAATCCTGTGAAACGCATTTATGATGTTGGAGTTGCGGGCATCCATCGACTATTCAATCGTTTGGATGATATCCGTGGTGCTAGCGTCATTATTGTCATTGCTGGTATGGAAGGTGCTCTTGTGAGTGTAGTCGCAGGATTAGTAGATGTCCCTGTCATTGCAGTGCCTACAAGTGTAGGATATGGAAGTAACTTACAAGGTTTAACGACTCTGATGAGTATGTTAACTTCTTGTGCTTCTGGAGTGACAGTTGTCAATATTGATAATGGATTTGGCGCTGCTTACTCTGCTAGTATGATTAATCAGATTCGAGGTGTTTCATCATGACACATTTATATTTAGAACCTTTATCTGGCATTAGTGGAGATATGCTGAATGGTCTCCTAATTGATTTAGGAGCTAGTTCAGACTATTTACAACAAGAACTTAAAAAATTAGCTGTAGATGGTTACCATTTACATATTCATAAAATTGCCAAAAGCAGTATTTATGGAATTGATTTTGATGTTCATTTAGAACATGGCGAAAAAGATCATGGAGTCCATGGAGATTTCACACATGAGCATGAACATCATCATGAGCATGAGCATCATCATGAACACGATCATCACCATGAACACGATCATCACCATGAGCACGATCATCACCATGAACACGATCATCACCATGAGCACGATCATCACCATGAGCACGATCATCATCATGAACACGATCATCACCATGAACACGATCATCACCATGAACACGATCATCACCATGAACACGATCATCACC
>NZ_CAUUHX010000003.1:0-56176 GCF_963545075.1 uncultured Granulicatella sp. | reverse complement strand
GCTTAATTCCTTCACTAAAATTGTTTCATCAACCCTATTTGACAAAGAGCCTTTTTTGTTTAAAAATCTCTAAAATCCACCCCTGATTTTCATGATAGATTAATTGTCCAAATAAATTTTCTTTAATGTACACATTTTCCATAACATGATAGCGATCTTCTGCTACATATAGCGGAATTGTATATTCTAGTAAGTCTTTTTTGATTCTTTCCGTTGAAAATACCATGCCGACTTTAAAATACGTCACTAATTCTTTCATCAATTCTACTGGCAAATCTGTAGCATTTTTCTCTTGATTGAAAAATAATCGTCGATTTAAACGAGTCATTTCTTCGCTCATTTTTTTCGTCAATTGAGCAGCCAATTGTCGATAAAAATCATCCATCTTACGATAATACACTTTTGTAAATTCTTGCCCTAAATTTAAAAAGATAAAATTATTTTGTAATTTATAAAAAAACGGAGAATGTAAATGTGTATTTGCATGAGAAATATATAATAAATCGGCAATTTCTTGAGGCGTTAATTGATGCAAAAATTCTAACGACTCAAAATCAATCCAATTATATTCTGCCGCATTATTTTGAATTTCTTCTAAAAAGGCAATAATCTTCTTCTCATCTTTTATATAATAAAACCCTGTATAATCATCATAAGTTGCTAATGGAGAACGTCCCTTTAATAATAAAACATTTTTAGGAACTTCGTTTTGTGTCAATACTGCTGGTTGAAAATGAATCGAACTACTTAATACATGATTCGAAATTGAATCTAAATGTACATAAATTGATTGCATCACAAAACTCCTCCCTTATACTTATTCCACATTACTATTATAGGGGAAATATCCCTGTTTATGTATATTTATTTCATTACAAATTCCATGTGAAAGCTTTTTCTTTGTAACAAAAATGAAATAAAGACAATCGAAGCCTTTACTATAAAACTTCAATTGTCTTTATCCTACATTTCTCTTAAACGTTTAATACGATTACTTGTTGCAGGATGTGTTGCAAACCAAGAATCTTTCTCTTCATTTCCCTTTTTAAAAGGATTGGCAATATATAATGCTGCACTTTGAGGATCAGCTTCTTCCATTGCTGGAGCTTGAGAGATTTTTTCAAGTGCTGAAATTAATCCTTGAGGATTTCTAGTAAACTCTACAGCTGTAGCATCTGCTAAATATTCACGATTTCTTGAAATGGCTAATTGTAAAATCGTAGACATAAATGGCCCTAAAATCATTGCTAAAATGGAAATCACCATCATAATCGCTGCAATTCCATTATCTTCATCTTTTGATCGTCTCGAAGAACGACCAAAAAACATCATACGACTTCCAAATTGGACTAAAATAGCAATGACTGCGCCAAGCGCAATCGCAATGGTTTGTAATCTTACATCATAATTTCGAATATGAGCAAATTCATGAGCTAAAACTCCTTCTAATTCCTCACGATTCAAACGTTGTAATAAACCTGTCGTCACAGCAACGGCTGCTTTTTCAGGAGAACTTCCTGTTGCAAATGCATTCGGAGAATCATCATCAATCACAAATATTCTTGGTCTTGGAACTTTTGCAATCATCGCCATATCTTCAACAATATGCCACAATTGAGGTGCTTGTTCGTATTCCGTCACTTCAGTCGCATGATTTAATCGCATCACAACATCTGTCGATTGACTAATCATCATCATTGTATATAATCCACCTGCAACTAAAGCTATTACCATTCCTGCAACAGCATTATCCATTACTGTATAACCTAATCCAATACCTACAAGTAGAAATAAAATTAGATAGAATCCTACTACCAACCATGTTTTTCTTTTATTGGCAGCAATTTGTTCATACATCATCTTCTTCACCTACGCCCAATTTTAGAATTGAACTTTTGGAACTTCACGTGCTTCTGTTGGAATTTCTAACATTTGTTCTTTTGTAAATCCACCAAAATTCGCAATAATATTATTTGGAATCATTTGAATTTTAATGTTATACTGTGCCACGCTTGAATTATATAATTGACGTGAATAAGCAATTTTATTTTCTGTATTTGTTAATTCTTCTTGTAATTTAATAAAGTTGGTATTTGCTTTTAAATCAGGATAACTTTCTGAAAGCGCAAAAATTGTTTTTAATGTTCCACTTAATTGATTTGAAACATCCATTTTTTCTTGAACTGAAGCATTGCTTCCCATATTTGTTAATTGATTTCTCATTGCAATCACTTGAGAAAGTGTTTCTTGTTCATGTTTTGCATAACCTTTAACAGTTTCTACAAGGTTCGGAATTAAATCATTTCTTCTTCCTAATTGAACATCAATTTGAGCTGCTGCTTCGCTAACCCAGTTTTTTAATTTTACTAAGCCATTATATGCAGATACAGCCCAGATAATGACTACTGCAATAATTCCTAAAATAATCCATAATGTCATATTGACACACTCCTTTATATTTTATACAGTTAATTGTAACAAATCGAATGAGTTTTGCAAACTTTTATCGATTAATTGAGCATATTTTATCATATTTAGTATTACTTACCTCATACTTTAGACCTATTTTTGGAGGAATCATGGCACTCATTCAAAATCCTTATACCAAAACATTACTAGATTCTACTACACCTATCCATCATCATTGGACTATTGGAGACTTGCCTCAAAGTTATTTACAATGGATTCAAAATGAAGGAGCGGGTTACTTTCTTCATTCGAAAATTGACACAATCGAACCAACTCGTTTCGGATTAGACTATACTCTCTTAAATGGCATTGCAGGATTAGAGCAAGGAAATTGGATAAGTGTATTGGATGACTGTTTTTCCCCTAAGAACACGGCACTACCTAATTACTTTATCCCCTTTTTTAAAGATGAATCTGTTTACTATTGTTTTGATTATCTTGAAAAAGGAAAAGAACCTTGCATTCGTCTCATAGATATAGAGATGGATCAATGGTTAACAATTGCTTCTTCTTTTGAGGAGTTAATTCATTCAATGAAACCTCATATTGAAATCGTTGATTTTGACCATCGTCATTGGATTACCAAATATACTAGAACGCAACAATTGGGATTATTCCATCCTGAAAACTTTCAAAGCTTATTAGAAATTGAAGAGGAAGAAAATTTTAATAGCTATATATACTGGCTTGCTAAAGGCTTAGAACAAAATGCTCCAATTTCTTCCATTGCAAAAGAAGCACTCGATTTTTTACTTGAATACCGAAAACAAGAATTAGAAAACTCCCCAGCTTACAAATTGATACAACACAAATCAACGAATAATTGATAGAAAAAAACAAGACTTACCGTTCAGTAAGCCTTGTCTTTTATTTTTCTCGATTTTATCCTAAGTAAATCTGATTTAATTTAGTATGATTACTCACTAAATTTAAACAGCTTATAAAATTCACCTTCTCGATCCATCAAATCCTCAAAAGATCCATCTTCAACAATTCTCCCGTCTTTCATAAAAAGAATTCTATCGTATTTTTTCAAAATAGTCTCATTCAACTTATGCGTAACAACAAGAGCTGTCAAATCTTGAATTTTCAAAATTGAATTTTCAATTTCAGTAGTAACTTGATTATCCAAAGATGAGGTAGCTTCATCTAATAATAAAATTGGCGTTTTTCGAATTAAAGCACGTGCAATACTAAGTCTCTGTTTTTGCCCTCCAGATAGGTTCAATCCATTTTCTCCACACAAAGCTTGCAGACCTAAATCATTCTCTAATACATAACTATTTAAACCAGACTGCTGTACAGCTTGTTTTATATCATATTCAGTAAAGGATTGATTAAGGGTAATATTTGCTTTTAAAGTATCATTAAAAATATAAACATCTTGCTGAACAACTGTCATTAAATTATAAAGACTCTCCATTGAAATAGCTTGTAAATCTTCATTATCAATTGAGATATCTCCACTAGTTACATCATAAAAACGCAACAATAGATTAAGTAAAGTGGATTTCCCACTTCCTGACCTACCTACAATAGCAATTTTTTCTCCCTTTTGAATCTTCAAAGATAGATTAATAAAAATCCTTTCTTCAGCATTTGGATAAGAAAAATCAACATTTGAAAATGTAATCACTTCATCGAAATATTCTTTTGTTTTTCCCTTTTGAAATTTCGGTACATCGTATACCTTGAAAGCTTCTAGTGTTACCTGACCTTCACGGAATTTACTTATTCCTACACCAATCTCATTTAGTGGCATTACTACAAAATTAACTAATTGAACAATAGCTGTTACACTCCCAATAGAAGTATAATCATTAAAAACAAGATACATTCCTCCTCCAAAGGCTACTAAAAAAACAATCATTCCTGAAAGCTGAGAAATAATATTAGCTAAAATATCAAACTTACCTTTTATAAAATATACCTCATCCAAGTTTTCACTTTCATGACTATAATCCTGATAAATAACCTCTTTCACATTAAAACTTTTAATAACTAGAAAGCCTGCTATAATACCTTTAACCTTAGTTAAATATTTCTGTTCTGCAATCATAGCACTATTTTGAAGACGGGCTGACTTTTGTCCAATAAATCCTGTACTCATCATAGGAATAATGCTGGCAATAATAACTAATAATGTTAAAAACCAATTACCTATAAACATAGCTATTAGTGAAAAAATCATTAAGGAAAGATTTTTTGAAATATGAAAAAACTGGTACAAGTAATCCTGTTCAATTTTTTTCATGTTTTCAGTCAAAATTGAAATAAATTTCCCTGATGTTTCCTTAGAAAATTCTCTATAATCTCTATCTAAAATAGATTGGAACACCTTGTTTTTATATCTTGCCATAATTTTTCTAACCAGCTTATTTCTCAATCGAAAGGATATAAAATTAAGACCAGCATAGATGAATATAACAACAGCTCCCACAAGTATTGCTTGAGTTAAATCTTCTTTATTTTTAGACATTCCACTATCAATAATCCCTTTAATAGAATAAGCAAAAGCAATATTAGTTAAAGGAACAAGTATATTAAAAATCATGAAAGCATAGAAAGCCGTCTGATGGTTCTTTATTAATTGTTTCATTCTTAATCTGCCTCATAATTCTTGATTTTTACTTAAAAAATGTGACATAAAATATTCTTCTAAGTCAATATTTTCTTGTATCAGATCTTTCATATAGACCTGTTCAATCATTGCTCCATTTTTGATAACACCAATCTTATCTGCAATCTGAGAAATTTCCGATAAAATATGACTTGATATTAATATTGTAATTCCATATTCTTTTGAAAGTGACAGTAAAAGATTTCGAATTTCTTGAATCCCTACCGGATCCAAACCATTAATTGGTTCATCTAAAATTAATAATCTGGGTTTCGTTAAAAAAGCACGAGCTAAACCTAGCCTTTGTCTCATTCCCAATGAAAATTCTTTTACTTTTTTAGTCGTATTTTTTAATCCGACCATTTTTAAGGCACTTATTATGTCTAATTCTGTAATATTTTCCCCCATATATTGAGCGTGTATTTCTAAAATTTCTTTTGCAGTACGGTCTTCATAAAATATTGGTGTTTCAATAATACTACCAACCTGACTTAAAATTTCCTCTCTACATTCTTGTAAATTTTTCCCGAAAATTTCAATACTACCTGACGTAATCGTTAATAAAGATAACATGCATTTCATTAACGTTGTCTTTCCAGCACCATTAGGTCCTAAAAAACCATAGATTTCTCCTTCAGCAATTTGAAGGTTAATATCACTCAAAATTTCTTCCTTATCTATTGTTTTAAAAAGTTCTTTTATTTCAACAATATTTTCCATTTCTATCCCTCTCTTTCAATATACGGTTTCAAAGTGAGTCATTTTCCCTCAGTTATATAAATTACAAAGGTTCCCTTTTTATTTATTCTTTTATTTGAGAAAAATCCTCTCACTTGAATAAACTCAGCTATACTACTCGATATTAATATCTTTTTTTGAAATCATATAAATTGAAAATGAAACAATCATTAAACTTATAAAACTAGCAAATACTAAAAAAAAGACGTTATCAACAAAATTATTCGTTAAACTTCCAGGAGTTACATTAGAAAGTAGTGCTGCCAAACCAAGACCTGAAAGCATTGTTATAGGAGTTGAATACTTAATCATTCCTAAAACAAAAGGAATTAAACCGACTAATACTGTTCCAAACGTAATTCCGACTAAATTAATCAAATGATTCGTTAATGGAATATAATTTGCCCCTGTTAAAAATGCCATTAATTTAATAAATAATTGAATAACAATATGTGCAGTAAAATGAGTAATAAATGATAGTAGGATTACTGATAACATTTTCCCCCATAGTAATTTCATTTTCGAAATAGGATAAGCAAATAACTGAAGAATTGTTCTTCGTTTAAATTCATCAATAATAATACTAGACAATAAATAAGATTCAAAAATTAAAAACGCTGCTTTTGTAAATAAAGATGAAAACAATGACGCTGCAACTGCCCAACCTTCCCATTTACTTGTACCTCTAAAATCATTAATACTCTGACCAACGAATTCTCCCAATTTATTATCCGTACCTAGACCCATAATTATAATTCCTGTAATAGCTGATACTATAAATATGGTAATTAACCAAGCTAAAAATAATTTAACTTTTGAAACTTTATTTATTTCAATTTTTATAAGTGACAACATAGATTTTTCCCTCCAAAAAAATTTTTTTTATATTAATTACAATATTCTAAAAACATTTTACATACTTTCGGTATGTAAAATCCAAAAAAATAAACATACTAAAGGTATGTATAGTAGTTTTTTAATACCACACCTAAAGCATGGTATTTTTAAAACATTTATACGTAAAACTTATTTACTGCTTTTTAAGTGATCAAATAATTTGAAAATTATTTCCATCATTTCATCAGTAATCAACTGTACTCCCAGGCCTTCAAAAGTTAGTTTAATGAAATTCATTTTACGCTTTAATTCCTCTACTGTATAAATAGAAATTTGGAACCCAATCCAAATATTTAAAGTTAAAATAATTAAATCTGCTAATTCTTCAGGATATTCTGTTTTAATTGATTTATCTTTAACACCTTCAAAAACCTTTTCTCTAATACCTGGTAAAAAATCAGAAAATAGATTTAAATACTGTTCTCCTAACAAACGTGGACTTCTTAACATAATTGAAGCTGAGTATACGAGTCTTTGTTGTTCAAAATTAGAAAAAGAATCCATTAAAGAATTTTGTATTTTTTCTAATCCTGTTTCTCCTCTCCAATTATAATTTAAAATTTGTTGATTATTTTCACTAATGATTGATTGCAATATTTCATTTTTTGACTCAAAATGATGATAAATAACACCTTTTGTTAATCCACCTAATCCATCGATAATATCTTGTATTGATGTATTATCAAATCCTTTTTCTAGAAATAATTCTTTAGAAACTTCTAATATTTTTCTTCTTGTTTCTTCCGGATTTCTATTCCTTGGCATTATAACACCTCCTTTTTCATACCGGAAGTATGTAACTTGGATTATAATGAACAAAATTTACGTTGTCAAGCATACTGTTATTTTCTTTAAATTAAAGAATCAATTTTTAATGTCAGTTTAAATAACTCTTCCAAAGTATTTTTTTATCTAACTTTTAGAACTAAGTACAAAAATGACCAAAAAAGTTAGACCTAAAACCTAACTTTTTTGGTCACTATAATTCTAAACGCACTCCCATAAATACACGTCCAAAAAGTAAGACTTTCCATAGTAGTACAAGTGATAAAAACTGCCTCGCAGATTTTATCACAAGAAAAATTGAGACCCTAGGCTCAATTTTTAGCAATGAGACTCGCTTTTGCGAGGCTGCTTGCGTCTTCTACTACTATGACAGAAAGTCTATACAAAATTTATAAAGAGTCGTCGATTAAAAATCCCAACTTTCTCAATGCCTTCTCAATTTCATCTAAATCCTGCTTCGTATCAGCTTCCACTAAATGATAATGAACCCCATCCGTTAACTCAGACAAAGGACGAAATTCTGTTTCTTCTACTTGCTTCATAAAATGAACAATATCTCTTCGACAAGTCATTTTCAACAACGTTTGAATTTCCCCATATACCGGATGATCCACTAAAACCGTTTTGACCTTACCACCATTATCCACAATAGCAAGCAATTCATCTTCAATATCATCAATCGTATGTTTCACCTTAAACAAACGATGCATTTGTTGCGGTTGCTTAGAAGCAGAATGAATATAGCCTCGATTCGTTGAGATAATTTCTTCCCCATCTGCACGTAAAATGGCAATATCCTGAACAATAATTTGTCTTGTCACATGAAAATGGTCCGCTAATTGCTGTCCGTTAATCGCTGATGAAGATTCTTTTAATAAACTCAATAATTGCTTTCTACGTGTAATGGTCACTATTAACCCTCTCTCTTATGGATTTTCTTTAATGAACGATAAATACCAATCGCTACTACATAGTCTACCATACTATGAATAATCGTACCAACTCCCACTAAGACAAATAAAACATATAATAATTTTTGAAGATCTTGACCTGTCACACTGTAAAATACAAAACATACAAATACTTCACCAATGGCATGAATAATTGCTAAAACAATATTGAAAATCCATGAAGATTTTTTATTTTCTAATATATTCGGGAACTTTCTCAAATAAAGAGCCCCTAATGTCCCAAATAAAATATGAGAAAATGCTCGCAACACGATAATAAATGGGAATCCTGCTAGGAAGAAACCAATGGTAGATCCTAATACAACAAATACTGTCATCCATGGAGAAAGAAACATTGCAATAAAAATAGCTACGTGACTTCCTAAAGTATATGATGCCGGTGGAATGACAATTTTGAATGGCATTATAATTGGAACAACAATCGCAATTGCTGTTAGTAAAGCTGTTAACGTTAAAAATCTATTCTTTTTCATTGAATATATCCCCTTTTCTACTGTATATACAGTAGTGTATACCACAACTTTACAGATTTCAATGTTTTTTTATGAAAATGAGAGAATTTTTTCATAAAAAATGAAAAAGACTTCCCGAAGTAGCCCACGCCCAGTTACGTTCACTTTGCTACTTCAGAGAAGTCTTACTTTTATTCGTATTCTTATAAATAAACGTCCAAATAAACAGACTTCTCGCTGTAACACGAGACTCGCTTCGCGAGGCTGCTTGCGTCCCCTATGCTACTTCAGAGAAGTCTAGTTTATATATATTACAATTACATCATACCCATTCCTGGATCCATTCCAGGCATTGCTGGTGCAGCTGGAATTGGTTTATCAGCTACAACTGCTTCTGTTGTTAATAATAAAGCAGATACAGAAGCTGCATTTTGTAAAGCTGAACGAGTTACTTTAGTAGGGTCTACAATCCCTGCTTCAATCATATTTACCCATTCATCACTTGCTGCATTATATCCAATTCCTAACTCTTGAGCTTTCAAATGAGCCACAATTACAGAACCTTCTAATCCAGCATTTGTTGCAATTTGTCGAAGTGGTTCTTCTAATGAACGAGAAACAATTTTCGCACCTGTTGCTTCGTCCCCTTCTAATTCTAAAGTATCTACTGTTTTTTGAACATTCACTAGTGCAGTTCCACCACCAGAAACGATTCCTTCTTCAACAGCAGCACGTGTGGCATTTAAAGCATCTTCAATACGTAATTTTTTCTCTTTTAATTCTGTTTCAGTTGCAGCACCTACTTTAATAACAGCTACTCCCCCTGATAATTTTGCTAAACGTTCTTGTAATTTTTCACGATCAAAATCACTTGTTGTATCTTGTGCTTGAGAACGAATTAAAGCTACACGATTCGCAATTAATTCTTTTGAACCTGCACCTTCAACAATTGTTGTATTATCTTTAGAAACAACTACTTTTCCAGCTGTACCTAATTGTGCTAAAGTAGCATCTTTTAATTCTAAGCCCAAATCTTCTGTAATGACTTGAGCACCTGTTAATACAGCAATATCTTCTAACATTGCTTTACGACGGTCACCAAATCCTGGCGCTTTAACCGCTACTACATTAAATGTTCCACGTAATTTATTTAAAACTAATGTTGGTAATGCTTCTCCATCTACATCATCCGCAATAATTAATAATGCACGACCTTGTTGAACAATTTGTTCTAATAATGGAATAATTTCTTGAATATTCGAAACTTTTTTATCTGTAATTAAAATAAATGGATTATCTAAATGAGCAACCATTTTATCATTATCGGTTACCATATATTGAGATAAGTAGCCACGATCAAATTGCATTCCTTCTACAACATCTAATTCCGTTTCAATTCCTTTAGATTCTTCAATTGTAATAACGCCATCGTTGCCAACTTTTTCCATTGCTTCTGCAATTAAACTACCAACTTCTTGAGAACCTGAAGAAATAGCTGCTACTTGTGCAATCGCTTCTTTTGATTCTACAGGACGAGAAATTTTGTGTAATTCTTCTACAGCAGCACGTGTTGCTAATTCAATCCCACGACGAATCCCTACTGGATTTGCCCCTGCAGTGACATTTTTTAAACCTTCACGAACAATTGCTTGCGTTAAAACAGTGGCAGTTGTTGTTCCATCTCCGGCAATATCATTTGTTTTAGACGCTACTTCTGCGACTAATTTTGCGCCCATATTTTCAAAATGATCTTCTAATTCAATTTCTTTCGCAATAGTTACCCCATCATTTGTAATTAATGGTGAACCAAATGCTTTTTCTAACACAACATTACGACCTTTAGGTCCTAAAGTTACTTTTACTGTATTTGCTAAAATATCTACTCCACGTAGCATCGATGCTCTTGCATCTTCTGAAAATTTAATATCTTTTACCATTTTTCAGTTCCTCACTTTCTTATTGTACAATTGCAATAATATCTTGTTCTTTTACAATAATAAATTCTTGACCATCTAATTTAACTTCAGTTCCTGTATATTTTTCAAAGACAACACGGTCTCCTACTTGAACTTGACGATCTTTTTCTTCTGTAAATTCACTCACAGCTAACACTGTCGCAAATTGTAATTTTTCTTGTGCAGCAGTTGGTAAAAATAATCCTCCTGCTGTTTTTTCTTCTTGTTCTACCATTTGAATAACAACACGATCTTTTAACGGTTTTAACATAATTTTTCCTCCTTGATTTTTAGCACTCTTTCTTCTTAAGTGCTAACCACACTACTATAGTACTCATTTGGTCAAAAAAAATCAAGAAAAATTACTTGAAAAATTCTCTATAATCTTGTAAGATTTTTTTAAAGAATAATGATGGGGAGGGCTTTTTGATGATTAGTAAACAACAATTTTTTTTACATTTTATAATTGAAATTTTTATTGCTTCTTTCTTTATATTTTTAGCAGTACAATTACTTCCCATTCGTGGTTGGGAATTTTCAACAATTTTTTGTTGCGTTTTTGCCACATTTAGTATTTCAAATGCGATTCGAATGTTAAATTCTTATCTCGCCATGAGAAAATTAATCAATGAAACCGCAGATTTAATTGAAAAGAATTTTACATTTATGGAAACAGAAGATGAAGATTCTGATTCTCCAAAAGAATAAGAGAGGTTATCCACTTGAATAAAAGAATCTTAATCTATTCCCTAGGAACTACTTTTATCCTTACAATTCTCGTTTTGCTTTATGGAAGCTTCACGAATAAATTTATGTTAGACTTTGTTTATATTGGAAATACTTTAACACTATTGAGTTTCCCTTTTTTAATCATAGGCTTAACTCTATTAGTCATTCAATCTGGAAACTTTGATTTTTTCCTTTATAGTTTTCGTTCAAAGAAAAAGGGATATGTTCCACAAAAGAAAAAATCATATCCGTCTATCATTCAATTTTGTTTATGGACTTTTGCATTATTATGGATTATTTCAATTCTATTAACATTCCCAAAAATTTTTAATTAATCAACGAAAAAAGTGACGTCTGCCAAAACAGCACGTCACTTTTTTGTACTCCCTTAGAAAAGACTTTGCATAGTAGATATGGCATGAAACCGAAGGTTTGCTGCCGTCGTCTATTACTATACCGCAAAGTCTATTTCTAGTTCTCCTCAAAATAGTCAACCAAATCTTTCACTACGCCGCTTCGAACAATCGTATCAATTTGCTTCAACGCAAAATAAACACTACTTGCACTAGAAGAACCATGCGCCTTCACTACAGGAGCTTTCAATCCAAATAATACTGCGCCCCCAAATTGAGAATAATCTAAAGTATTTTTCAATGAACGGAAAGTATTCTTCAATAATAAAGCCCCTATTTTTCCGGTAATCCCTTGATTTAAAATATTTTCCTTTAATAAACTCATCATTGTTAAAGCTGTACCTTCAATCGTTTTTAAAACTGCATTACCCGTAAAACCATCAGTTACAACAACATCCGCAATTCCATTTAAAATTTCTCTTGCTTCAACATTTCCAACAAAATTAATCGATGAATTTTCTTGAAGAAGTGGATACACACTTTTTACTAAGTCATTTCCTTTTCCTTCTTCAGTTCCATTATTTAATAAACCAACTGTTGGATTGTCAATCTTTAATACATATTTTGCATAGTATGAACCTAATACTGCAAATTGTTCTAAGTTTTGTACTTTACATTGAGCATTTGCACCAACATCCATTAAAATAAATTGACGATTTTCTTTTCCAACAACTGGTAAAACTGGCATTAACCCTGGACGATCAATTCCTTTAATACGACCAACAATTAATAAACCACTTGCTAGTAATCCGCCCGTATTTCCTGCTGAAAATAGCGCATCTGCTTCGCCATCTTTCACTGCTTGAGCTGCAACTACCATGGAAGCATCTTTTTTACGACGAACAGCCTTAACCGGTTCATCTTCACTTGTTACTTTCTCACTACAATGAATAATTCTAATATTTGGTAGAGTTTCTGTCATCACTGCTTGAATACTATCTTGATCTCCATATAATTGAAATTCATTTTCTGGATATTCTTTTGCTGCTTGAATAGCACCTGCTACAATTTCTTTAGGAGCGTGGTCTCCACCCATTGCATCAATGGCAATTTTAACCATTTAAAACTTCCTCCGTTTCACGACTTGTTTGTTCGATAAATTCTTGTATTTCTTTATAAGTTACACTGTCCTCTTCTTCGATAACAAATGTAATAGCATCTTCTCTTGCTTGTTCTAGTATATCATAATCTTGTACAATGTCAGCCACTTTAAACTCTGGAATTCCAGATTGACGAAGTCCAAAAACATCTCCAGACCCACGTAATTCTAAGTCTTTCTGACTCAAATAAAATCCATCTGTTGATTCACACATAATTTGCATTCTTTGTTTTCCTTGCTCTGTTTTAGGCGATGCAATCAAAATACACGTCGATGCATGTTCTCCACGTCCTACGCGTCCTCTTAATTGATGTAATTGAGCTAATCCAAATCGATCTGCATCTAATATGACCATTACAGTGGCATTTGGTACGTCTACACCTACTTCAATAACAGTTGTAGAAACTAGTACTTGTACTTCATTTTTTTGGAAGGCATTCATGACACTTTCTTTTTCATCACTTTTTAAACGTCCATGTAATAAACCTACTGACAAACGATTTTCAAATCGTTTAGAAATCATTTCATAAATTTCAGTAGCATTTTGAACATCTAAATTTTCACTTTCTTCAATTAAAGGAGAAATCACATACGCTTGTCTTCCTGATTGGACTTGTTTTTCGATATAATCATATACTTTTTCCAACTCTTGTTCTTTAACCCAAAATGTTTTAATTGGCTGTCTTCCTTTAGGAGCTTCTTTTAAGATGGATGTATCCATTTCTCCAAAAGTCGTAATGGCTAATGTTCTTGGAATTGGGGTTGCTGTCATTTGCAGCACATTTACTCCCATTCCTTTTTGTGCTAATTGCACTCTTTGTTTTACTCCAAATCGATGCTGTTCATCAATGACAATGAAAGCTAAATCGTGATAAATGACATCTTCCTGGAATAAAGCATGAGTCCCCACTAAAAGTTGAAGTTCTCCCTTTTCTAATTGCTCTAATAATTGCCGTCTTTCTTTTAGAGTTGTTGTTCCAGTCAGTTTTCCAACTTTTATTTCAGTCTCTTTTGTTAAAGCACAAATGGTTTCGTAATGTTGATCTGCTAATAATTCTGTTGGAACCATTAAACAAGCCTGCTTTCCTGTTAAAGCAGTTGCTACCATCGCAATTGTAGCAACAACCGTTTTTCCACTTCCAACATCCCCTTGTAATAAGCGACTCATTTCATAAGGAGCTCTTAAGTCATAGCAAATTTCATTGACTACTTTCTTTTGCCCTTCTGTTAATGTAAAAGGTAAAGTTTGAATAAATACCTTTAATGCTGCATTTTCATATAAAATACTTTGTCCTTTTTGAGAATGATGTCTCTTCTTTTTTAAGCTCTGTAGTTTTAGTTGGTAACAAAATAATTCTTGATACACTAATTGCTGTCTAGATTGTTTTGAATGACGTTCATCTTTTGGAAAATGCATTCCTTCAACCGCTTCTGGATGTGATAGTAATTGTCTTTTTTTCTGAATCGAAGAAGGCAATGGATTTGGAAT
This sequence comes from uncultured Granulicatella sp., assembly GCF_963545075.1. Classification (GTDB taxonomy): domain Bacteria; phylum Bacillota; class Bacilli; order Lactobacillales; family Aerococcaceae; genus Granulicatella. The sequence goes on along the minus strand of NZ_CAUUHX010000003.1, from coordinate 41,558 downwards.
ATTTTCTTTATACAACGGTAAAGCTGTTTGAATTAATTTCAATAATGTACTTTGTCGAATGGATTTATTCGTTCGATATACCGCTTCAAAATTGGACGTTTCTTCCATATCTTCTTTCGTAGAAATAATTTTCATTCCCATTAAAGTAGATCGTTTGGCATCCCATTTTCCAAAAATAATACATTCTTGATGTTGAATTAACTTATTTTTCAAATAGGGTTGATTAAAAAAGGAAACTTGGATAACTTGTTCACCAATCGCCATTCGACAGGATATTCGGTTTTTCTTAAAGCCATAATAATGAACGACTGGTTCTGTTACAATGATTCCTGCTAATGTGACTTTTTCTTGATCCATGATAGTGGAAACATCTCTTACTTGAAGGTCTTCGTAGCGAAATGGAAAATGGGTTAGTAAGTCATAAATGGTATCAATTCCTAAGTCATGTAAGGGTTCCATTCGTTTAGGTCCGACACCTGGTAAAAATCTTACGGATTGAAATATTGTTTTATCCATTTCTTCACCTCCAATAGTCTTATTCTTTTATAGTTTAGAGAGGAAAAGAGATACTGTCAACTGTTGTTATTTTTTTTATAATTTATAAACAAAAATTTTCATAGTTGCAAGGTCGCCAGCAGCCTCGCAAGCGAGTCTCATGGCTAAAATTCGAGCCTAAGGTCTCAAATTTTCCCCGTAATATGAGCCTCATATTACTTTTGCAACTATTAAAATTCTTGTCTATTTTGACGAGTTCTTTTGCTTGAACGTTTTCGATGACGAAATTTTATAGCTGCAAAAACACGTAAAAAAGACTGGACGTTTTCCATCCAGTCTCTCTAATATTTTATTCTACTGCTAATAAATATGCATATACAGGTTGTAAACCTTCGTGTAATTCTACTTCAATATCTGGGAAATGTTCTTCAACATAAGAAACAATTTCTTCGGCTTCAGATACTTCTACATCTTCCCCAACTAAAATTGTTAAGATTTCAGATTCATCATTCACCATTTTAGCAATTGTATCGATCGTTGCTTGTTTACGATCAGGTACACTAATTAAAATTTTACCATTTACAATACCCATGAAGTCATTTTCTTTAATGTCTACTCCATCAATGGAAGTATCACGAACGGCATTTGTAATTTGACCGCTTGTCACTAGTGACAATTGTTCTGTCATCGCTTCTTGATTTTCTTCTAAACTAGCTTGTGGGTTAAATGCTAATAATGAAGATAATCCTTCAGAAATTGTTCTACTTCCCACAACTGCAACTTCTGCATCTTCACTTACTTCAGCAGCTTGATTTGCAGCCATTAAAATATTTTTATTATTTGGTAAAACAATCACTTTTTCAGCATGAGCTTCTTTTACTGCTGCTAAAATATCTTCTGTACTTGGGTTCATTGTTTGACCACCATTAATAATTGTTGTCACACCCATGCTCTTGAATAATTCATGGATTCCTTCACCCGCAGCTACAGCAACAATTCCATATTCAGCTTTTGGAGCAACTGCTTTTACTTTTTCAGTATAGTCAGTTTTTAAAACTTCCTCATGTTGCAAGCGCATATTGTCAACTTTCACTTTCATTAATGAACCAAAGCGTTGACCATAATTCATCACTTCACCAGGACGTTCTGTATGAACGTGAACTTTAATAATTTCATCATCCGCTACAACTAATAAAGAATCTCCTAATTCATTTAAGTAATTACGGAATGTATCATAATCAAAAGTATCCACTACTGTTTCACCTTCGCCAATACGTACCATAATTTCAGTACAGTACCCAAATTGAATATCCGCTGTAGAAGCATGTTCATAATCAATACCACTTTCGTGATGAGCAACTGAACTTAAATCAATTTTATTCGTTGATAATGCTTGAACTGGAGTAGCTTCTCCTGTTAAAGCTTCATAAAATCCATTATAAATAAATACTAAACCTTGACCACCTGAGTCAACTACGCCAACTTCTTTCAATACAGGTAATAAATCTGGAGTTTTATCTAATGATTTTTGAGCACCACGTAATACAGAACCCATTACTTCGATAATATCGTTTGAACGTTCTAATTTACGAACGCCTCTTTTTGCAGATTCACGAGCAACTGTTAAAATAGTCCCTTCAACAGGTTTCATCACTGCTTTATAAGCTGTTTCAACCCCTTTTGTAAATGCTTCTGCTAAATCTTCACCTGTTAATTCATCTTTTCCTTCAACAGCTTTTGAAAAACCACGGAATAATTGCGATAAAATAACTCCTGAATTTCCACGAGCACCCATTAATAAACCTTTTGCTAAGTCTTGTGCTAACTCTCCTACTGTTTGCGCAGAAGAATTTGCGACACGCTCCGCACCTGATTTAAATGAAAGGCTCATATTTGTACCAGTATCACCATCTGGAACCGGGAACACATTTAGTGAATTGACAAATTCAGCATTTTCACTTAAACGTGCTTCACCAATTTCTACCATTGCTCTAAAATCTTGAGCCGTAATAATATTTTTTGTTACCATTGATTCTTATATCCTCCTGACACACCATCAAAGCTTACGCTTCAATGATTTTTACTCCTTGAACATAAACATTAACAGTGTTCGCAGAAAATCCTAACATCGTTTCTAAATTATATTTTACTTGTTCTTGAACATTGCGACAAATTGCAGAAATTTTAGTACCATAGCCTACGATAATGTATACATCAACAGCTACGCCTTCTTCCTCTTGACGAATCACTACGCCACGAGAATAGTTTTCTTTTTTCAAAATTTCATTTAAATTATCACGAATATGATTACGGCTGGCCATTCCAACAACTCCATAATTATCTGTTGCTGCGCCACCAACTACAGTAGCAATAACTTCATTGCTTAATTCAATTAACCCTTGTTCTGTTTGAATTTTGACTGTCATTTTTGTAACCTCCTTAAAATTCGTACAATCTATTTTTTACAGACTGTTCGATGATTCTCTATTATTTTAACATAAATGATTCATTTTACCTAACTTTTTATGCATGAAAATGCGCTCTCAAAATCAATTTAGCAGAAATTTATACTTTATATTGGACTCTAGCTTGCATTCTATCGTCAACTATGATAAATTATTTAAGTATATGATTTAGTTTAAAAATTATATCAGCTGATCAATGATTTAAATTAAAGGAGGAGAATGACCATGGCTAAAGTATGTTATTTCACTGGACGTCGTTCTGAAACAGGTAACACTCGTTCTCACGCTATGAACGCTAACCGTCGTACTTGGAAACCAAACTTACAAAAAGTTCGCGTTTTAATCGATGGAAAGCCTAAAAAAGTATGGGTTTCAACTCGTGCATTAAAATCAGGTAAAGTAGAACGCGTTTAATTTACACAAACAAAAAGACTGGACAATGTCCAGTCTTTTTTCTTTATTTAATATAAGTAAAACTCTTTCCAATAATGACGGTTGTTGTCAAATTATGGAAAACTGCTAATGTACTTGGCGATAAAAGATTAAACAATCCTAATCCCATTAGCGAAGTATTGACCCATACAGTTGTATTCAAGTTTCTTCCTAATTGTTTTTGTAATTTTGCAGAAATATCATCTAAAACAAGAATTCCAGATAAAGTTTCTTCTAAGAATACAATGTCACTAGCTTGTCTTGCAATATCTGATGAACTTGCCATTACTACCCCAACGTTTGCTTTAGATAAAGCAGCAGAATCATTTAGACCGTCGCCAATCATAAAGACACGATGCCCTTTATCTTGTAAATCTTGAATTACTTGGTGCTTCTGTTCTGGTTTCACTTCTGTATACACTTCGTCAAATTGAATTAGCGAACAAATGGATTCTGTTCGTTTCTTCGTATCTCCAGTTAATAGAATAATACTCTTTCCACGTTCTTTTAACGATTGTAAAACTTCAATCGTTTCCGGACGCAATGGTGTATCAATTAAGAAAATAGCAATTAGTTTTCCTTTATATCCTAAATACAATAGATGATACCATTGAGTATACTCTTCTATGATTTTAGCTTGTTCTTCAGAAATTTCCACGTGATGTTCATTCAACAATTCTAAACTTCCGATAACAACTTTTTCACCATCAATCGAAGATAAAATTCCTTTAGAAGCCACATGCGTTAATTTACCATGCATTTCTTCATGTTCAACTCCATCATCTTCTGCCTTTTGCACTACTGCACTTGCAATTGGATGATAAATATGCTCTTCTAAACATGCTGCAATTCGTAGAACCTCTTCCTCTGAATAACCACGATAAGGTAAAATCTTTTGAATTTTTGGAACCCCTGTTGTTAAAGTTCCAGTCTTATCAAACACATAGGTATCAATCATTGGATATTCATCTAGTGAACTTGAACCTTTTACAACAATTCCTCTTGTAGAAGCTGCTTTAATAGCTGTTAGGTAAGTCACTGGTGAAGATAATTTCAAGGCACATGAATAATCGACTAATAAGAAGGTTAATGCTTTTTGAACCGATCTTGTTAATAAATATGTCACTGCCATTCCTATGAAATTATATTTCACCAAGCCATCTGCTTTTTCTAATAATTGTTTTTGTTGTTTTGATTGATGTAGTTCACTTGTTTTCATTAATTGAACAATTTGTTGTAAACGTGAATTTTGTTCAGCATTCGTAACTTTTACTAATAATTCACCTTGTTCTACAACCGTATTGGCAAAAACAGTATCTCCAATTTTTTTAGATACTGGGAAGGCTTCTCCAGTTAATGAACTTTCATTTAAAAATCCACGACCAGATACAACTGTTCCATCAAAATAAATCTCTTGCCCTTCAGTAGCAACAAATACATCGCCCACTTCTACTTGATGACTTAATTTTTTGAATCGTTCTCCGTCTTTTTCAATCCATAATTCATAAATATTATTTTTTAGATTTTTCTCCAAATCTTCAACGGATTTCTTTTGAGACCACTCATCTAAATCATCTCCAAGATTTAATAAGAACATAATCGTATCAGCTGTTTTATGATCTCCCATTGCCATCGATGTTACAATCGCTACAAAATCCAAAATACTCATGGATAATTTCTTTTCTAAAACAGATTCAAATGCAGCTTTTCCGAATTTCTTCATTTTCCATAATAACCAGAAAATTTTTAATGGTTGCGGAATCAATACTTTTGCGACCATTTTACGGTAAATATGGGAAGCTACAATATCCACAGGTGTCACTTGAGCATCCACTGTAAAATCTCTTTGTTTTTCATTTAAGGTAGACACCTCTAAATGATCTAGGAAACGATAAACACTTGATTCATGTCCTGTTTCAAAAGTAAATGCGATATGTTTTTCATCTTTATAACAAATGATTTGCGTAATTTCTGGAAATAGTCTTTTTTCTTCTTCTAAATACAACTGAACAGCAGCTGTACATCTAAAAGGCACTTCCAAACGCACTCTATTTTTTGATTGAGCTTTAATTGTAACTTTCATTATTGTTCACTTGTTTCTACTGTTGCTAAGTTAGCTGCTTTTTCTTCAACATATAAGTCATTTGCTTCAGCTAATACATCATCTGCATGTTGTTTCAATTGAGAAACAGTTGCATCTAATCCATCTTTTAATTTATAAGATTTTGCTACTGCTTTCGCAACAACATGTTTAGTATCTTTGCTTGCTAAAACTTTAAGTCCTAATGAACCTACTACCACTCCACTTACAAAGACGCTTGATTTTTTAACGAATTTTCCTAATTCTAATACTTCTCTTAACATAAAAAGACCTCCGATATATACTTTTTTGAATCTTTAACAGACTCATATATAGTATAGCTCATTCTATAAAAAATTCAACTCAAAAAAAGAATCACACTTCTATTTCGTAAAGAAAATAAAAGTGTGATATAAGTTTTATTCTTTTTAATGCAGAATTAATTCCGAACTATCTCCACGAATCTCTTGTTTGCCCCACAATGATTCCACCAGACTCAAATGAAATTTCCATTTTTTCATCGATAAATTCATTACTAATTAATGCAATTGGAAAATCATAATTTTGATGATTTAAAGGATATTTTACTTTTTTCAAAGTCAATTGCTCTATAGGTCCGGTTGTAATAAAAGATAAATACTTCGTATGCTCTAATTTATGAATGACATACTCTCCTGGGGTTAAGAAAGAAATATGATTCCATTCATCTTCTAGCGAAAGATATGGAATTAATGCTTGTAATTCTGGACGAAACATAGTCCATAAACAACTAATGGCATGATCAACTCTTCCGCCAAAAGCTCCTAACACATGCACCTTTTGTTGCGGAAAGGATTTTGCAATCCATATTAAGGCTTCTTCAAAATCTGTAAAATCTTTTTCAGAAGGAAATTCAATCATTTTTGAAGCATAATTTTTTAACGCTTCTTTATCCTCTAGTGAAATCGAATCGAAATCTCCAATCGCTAAATCAATCGGCAACTCTTCTTCCATTAATTTCAAACAGCCACCATCTACTCCAATAAATTGAAATTCTTGGCTATCTTTTTGCTGAAGTTTCTGATTAAGCCATCGTCTTATAGCTCCTTTATCTAATGGCCCCCCAATGACTACGATTATTTCCATACCCAATTCCTCTTTTAAGCTTCTTTAATAGAATCAATTGCCTTTTTAATATCGTCTGCATAGTACACATAAGAACCTGCTACGGCAACGTCTACCCCTGCTTCACGACATAATTTAGCTGTTTGACCATTTACGCCACCATCTACTTCAATTAAATAGTTGTATCCATGTTTTTGACGTAATTCTACTAATTCTCTTACTTTATCTAATGTTTCTGGAATAAATGCTTGTCCACCAAATCCTGGGTTTACAGTCATCACTAATACTAAGTCAACCATTCCTAATACAGCACTAATCGCACTCACTGGAGTTCCTGGATTAATGACAATCCCTGCTTTTACTCCTTCAGATTTAATCAATTGTAAAGTACGGTGAATGTGGTTTGTAGCCTCAATATGAACAGAAATATAGTCTGCTCCTGCTTTAGCAAATTCCTTTACAAAACGTTCAGGTTCTTGAACCATTAAATGACAATCTAATGTTAATGTTGTAATAGGACGAAGTCCTTCTACAATATTTGGTCCAAGTGTTAAGTTAGGAACGAATTGACCGTCCATTGCATCGATATGAATCCAGTCTGCTCCTAATTTTTCTACTTTCTTAACGTCTTCTCCTAATGTTGCAAAATTTGCACTTAAAATGGAAGGTGCTACTTTCATGATTTTGACTCCTTTATAATCATTATTTTTTTCTTTGATAAATTGGTTTTCTTTGGCTAATTTCTTCATAGAAATCTTGATAATGGTCATATCTTTCTTGCCAAATTTTTCCTTCTTCCACCGCTTCAATGACGGCACACTGAGGTTCGTGTTGATGAGAACACTCTCTAAATTTACAATGAGTTGAGTATTCTTCAAATTCTGGAAATAAATGCGGAAGGTCTTCTTTTTCCACACCAATAAAGTCTACCGTACTAAATCCAGGGGTATCTGCTATCCAAACTTCTTCTACTTCATGTAAAGAAACTTGTCTAGTCGTATGTTTCCCTCGACCTAGTGCGCTAGAAATTTCTCCAGTCTCTTGATTCAACTCTGGAATTAATTGGTTCAACATTGTTGACTTTCCAACCCCAGATTGCCCTAAAAAGACCACTAGTTTCCCTTTATAGGAAGCTAAAAATTCACTTTGGTGATCTTTTACTTCTGAGGAATACCATACTTCATATCCTACTTCTTGGTATTTCTTCTTCACTGCTTCTAGATGTTGCAATTGTGCTGAAGTTAATAAATCTACCTTTGTAATCAGTAAGACTGGTTGAATTTCCATTCCTTCTAAATATACTAAAAACCGATCCACTAAATGCGTTGAAAAATCTGGTTCCACAGCAGACATCACCACTACACCAATATCTACATTTGAAACAGGTGGACGAACTAAAGCATTTTTCCTTGGATAAATTTTTTCCAGTACTCCTTCTTCCAGAGTATCACTTGTAAAATCCACAATATCTCCGACTAATGGAGACTGTCCCCTTTTTCTAAAAACTCCACGTGCTCGAGTTTGATAAATTTGATGAGAGGACTCGATATAATAAAAGCCACTTAAGGCTCGAATAATTTTTCCTTGAGGCATAATCGCTCCTTCTTTTTTTGTTATCAGTTACATTATAAAGATTTTCCAAAGAAATTGCTATGCTTTTTCCTCAACATCATCCAAAAGAAAAAGAAGATGAGATTTAAGCTCTCATCTTCTTTTTCTAAAAATTATTTTTCATATAAATACCATCCGCTAATCATTGCAACGATACCCATAAAAGTACTCGCCATATAAAATGGCGCAATAAACGGATTCCAATTCAACCATTCAGGAAGTTTCGTCATAATAACCGGAGTCAAAATTACCCCAATATTCCCTCCAACTAACACAATACTAGTTGTTAAATTAATTTCTTCTTTTTCAAAAATTTTAGAAATAAAATAGAAAATATAAGACATCGTGCCTACAAAACTTACCCCAATTAAAATACTCGCAACATAATATAAAACAATCTGTTTAAAGAAAATAAAGATTAAACTACCTACTGCCATACTAAGTAGCATCATCGGCAATGTTAAATCTCCAACTTTTTTCAATAACATTCCGAAAATAAAGCCGGCAATCGTACCACTTAAGGCTAAAATCGTTAATAAATTACGAGATAGAGCTACTTCTAATTGATAATGCGTTAAAATAAGTGATGGAATTTTAATCGTTAATCCCATATAACTCACTCCTACTAAAAATGTTAGAAGTGTCAACAAAACGGCCGCTAAACGAATGTTACCTTTTTTCTTAACACGTTGTTCTACTGGAGTATTTGGAACATATTGATAAAATAATAGGAAAATTGGAATCGCAATTAAATAAGTTAAAAATACCGCACGTTCACTAAACAGCAATAAGTAACCTGATAAAAATGTCGTTAGTGCTTTCCCAATATTTAAGAAAGCCGTTCTCATCCCAATCATTGTTGCTTTTTCATCCGACTCAAAAAAGTCACTCATCAAACTAATCGACAGAGAATTAAATAATCCAATCCCTGCTCCCAACAACATTCGACTCATCATCACTAATTTAAAATTTGTTAAAAAGGCTGGAAGAGGTCCAAAAATAATAATCAAACCAATCCCTAATAATACGGTATTCTTTTTCCCAATTTTATTCATGACAAGATTACTGATTAACACAAAAATCGTAATCATCATTGCTGGAATCGTCGCTAAACTTTCCACAGAAGCCAATCCTAGTTCTGGATTCATCCCATGGTAATACTCGTATAATTTAGGCAAAACAGGTGAGATGGCCAAATGAGACATTAATAATGTCGAAATACTCACTAATGAGAATTTTGAAATAGTTGATAACTTCATACACATAACTCCTTAAAAAACATTAATATCTATTTTACTGAATGATTCTAAGAATCGTCAAGTGTCGGTAAAATTCTCCTATTCTCTTAATCCATCCCATAAAACAACTCGCCTGTTCTGTAAAGACTTTTGTACGTCAATAATTCTTTGATTCGAACTTCCTCTAAACTGCAATGTTAAATCTCTTTTTTTAATATCAAATCTTCCATCTACTAAAATATCGAGTTCTTGTAGTAACGCTTTTTTGTCAGGTGTTTCTAGCTGTAATTCTTCCCAAGTATAGCCTGTCCATGACCAAATATCTTTAGAATGCCCATAAACACTTCGTAATTTACGAACTAAGGACAGGCATACTTGAGTATTTAAGAAAGGTTCTCCACCTAATAACGTCAATCCTTGGCAATAACTAGCGCCAATATCTTGAATGATTTGTTCTTCTAATTCTTCTGTATAAAGAATTCCTGTATTAAAATTTTGTGCTTTAACATTATAACAACCTTCACAGGCAAATAAACAGCCACTCACATATAAAGAACAACGTACTCCTTCTCCATCTACAAAATTATAAGGCTTATAACTAGCAATTTTCCCTTTAGAATATTGCTCACTTGTCCATTCCCCCGGTTTTGGAAACTTCATACCCAATCCTCCTAATTTCTTAGATTTCGTTCATTGGAGAGATGTTTAACCCGTGATTTAATTTCTTGATGTCTTCCGTGAACCATTGGACGAGCTTGAGGATTTCCTAAATAACCGCAAGTTCGTTTAACGACATCACAAGTTTTTGGATTTCTATTTTTACAAATTGGACATTCAAATCCTTTTGCAGTCGGTTCAAACTCCCCTTCATACCCACATTCATAACAACGATCAATCGGTGTATTAGTTCCAAGATAACCTACTCTTTCATATGCATAATCCCAAACTGCTTCAAGCCCTTTTGGATTTTGTTTCATAACAGGATATTCGCAATAATGAATAAATCCACCTGAAGAATAAATTGGATAATCTTTTTCGAACTCAATTTTTTCAAATGGAGTTGGAGACTTTCTCACATCATAATGGAAACTATTTGTATAATATTCCTTATCTGTAATATCAGCTACATCTCCAAATTTTTCTTGGTCTAATCGACAAAAACGATCTGTTAAACTTTCACTTGGCGTTGCATATACACTAAAATGATAGTCATATTCATCCGACCATTCCTTTGTTTTCTCGCTCAATCGTTTCACAATATTTAAGGTGAAATCTTTTGCTTCTGGATTTGTTTCCCAACAATTGCCAAAAAAGACAGTAGCCGTTTCATATAAGCCAATATATCCAAGAGATACTGTTGCACGACGATGTTTGAATACTTCATCTACTGGTTCATCATTCATCAATCGTTTTCCAAATGAACCATAACGATATAAAATAGGCGCATTCGCTGATTTTGCCTCTTTACAGCGTTCTACACGATACACTAATGCATCTTTACAAATTTGTAATTTTTCTTCTAAAATAGTCCAAAATTGCTCTTCTTCACCATCTGATTCCAACGCAATTCTAGGGAGGTTTAGGGTCACAACTCCTAAATTCATTCTTCCATCGGAAACATCTTCACCTTTTTCATTTTTCCACCCTTGTAAAAATGAACGGCAACCCATCGGCACTTTAAAACTACCCGTAATTCGAACAATTTGTTCATAATTTAAAACATCTGGATACATTCTTTTCGTCGAACATTCTAACGCTAATGTTTTGATATCATAATTCGGATCCGTTTGTTCTAAATTCACACCACGTTTTAACGTAAAAATTAATTTAGGGAAAATAGCTGTTCTTTGTTCTTTCCCAATCCCTTTAATTCTTACTTTTAAAATTGCTTTTTGAATTTCTCGTTCAAATAATGACATTCCTAATCCAAATCCTAATGTTGTAAATGGGGTTTGCCCTTGAGAAGTATAGAGCGTATTTATTTCATACTCTAATGATTGCATGGCATCATAAATATCTTTTTTCGTTTTTTCGAATGCATACGTTTTTTGTTTTTCTTCTCCATCCACCCATTTTTTAGCATCTTGTAAATGTTTTTCATAATTCAACTTTGCATAGGGAGCTAATACTTCATCAATTCGATTAGCAGAACATCCTCCATATTGACTTGAAGCGACATTCGCAATAATTTGTGCCATTTGAGCTGTAGCTGTTTGAATCGATTTTGGACTTTCGACATCTGCATTTCCAATTTTAAAGCCATGTTCAAACATTTCCTTGAAATCAATTAAACTACAATTCGTCATTGGTAAATAAGGATGATAATCTAAGTCATGATAATGAATATCTCCTTTTAAATGCGCATTTGCAACATGGGGTGGCAGCATTTTTAATCCGAAAGCTTTTCCTACCGTTCCCGCCATCAAATCTCGTTGCGTATTAAAGACTTCACTATCTTTATTTGCATTTTCATGAATAATACTCGCATCTCTTTGACTTAATTTTGTTAATCGTTGAGTAACATCCATTTCTTTTTCTCTTTTTTTATCCCATTCAATTCGATTGGCAAGAAATTGATTCGCTAATACCGTTTCGCCTTCTTGTTTCAAACACTCTAGAATCACAGCTTCTATCTCTTCTGATTTGATTTCACTTTTTGCTAAACTTTCAATGTTTGATAAAACCTTGTCCACTATTCTATCTAATACTTCCTTTCGATTCATTGAAAGTTCAACATATAAACTTTTTTCAACTCTTTCTAATCCGTGAAAGATTTTTTGACGACGAAATGTCTCTACTCTTTCATCTCTTTTCTTTACAAGCATTACACTCAAGCTCACTCCTCCTTTACTTTTTATTACCTCCACTATCATACACCTACATATTGTGTTTTTCAACAAAAATCAAAACTATATATAGTATTTATTTCCATAAAAAAACTTCTATAGAAACTCTCGTCTCTATAGAAGTTTAATCTAAAACTCTCTAAACTATCGAAGAAACTCACTAAAATCATACTCCCTACGAATTTCTTCATTTCAACTTAAAAAATTTTAATGCTCTGGCTTAATTTCTTTACCTGCTACGGTCGTTGTTTTCAATAAAGCCTGAAGATTTTCTTTCATGACTGAAATATAATCATCACCCTTATCCATTTCTTCTTTTGTTAAAGATTCTAATGGATTTAACACCTCTAACACTACTCCCGTTTCTGTGGCTAGAGTCTTCGCAATTTTTTCTGATGCATTTTCTTCAAAATAAATATAACGAATTTCATTTTCTTTAATATACTTCGTTAATTCAGCTAGACGAGCTGGTGAAGGTTCTGCTTCTGGAGAAATTCCTGCAATTCCCACTTGATTCAAACCATAATCTGTCGCTAAATATCTAAACGCTGTATGTTGTGTCACAAAATTCTTTTGCTTCGCATCTTTTAAAGCTGTTGTGTACTCATTATCTAACTGCGATAATTTTTCTAAATATGCTTGTGCATTTGTTTTAAATGCAGATGCTTTTTCAGGAAATGCTTCGCTTAATTGAGCTGTAATTTTTTCAACTAATAATTTTGCTTTTTTAGGTGATAACCATACATGTGGATCAAACTCATGTTCATGTTCGTCATGATGTTCTTCACCTTCGTGATCATGGTCGTCTTCAATTGGCAATAACTCCATATCTTTTGTTGCTTTAATTTCTTTAACTTTTGAATCTGTTAAACTCTTCATCACTGTTGGAACCCAAGTTTCCATATTTTCATTATCATAAACTAAAGCATCTGACTGTGAGATTTTTGCAATATCTTTTGCAGTTGGATCATATTCATGCGGTTCAGTTCCAGCTTCAATTAATAAAGAAACTTCTCCTTCGTCTCCAACAATATTTCTAGTGAAATCATACATTGGGAAAAATGTTGTCATAATATTTAATTTAGATTCTTTTTGAGGTTTTGTAGAAGTAGTTGGTTGTGAACAAGCTCCTAATAAGAATGCTGCTCCTAACACTGCTACAATTTTTTTACTTACTTTCATGACCTTACTCCTCTTATTTTTTCTTTCCACGTTTCGCTTCATGAATTAATTTTAACGCACGTTTACGAGTTTTAATATTTGGACTTTTCATTTGTCTGTATGCTGTTGCTAAATCTTGTTTCATTTCTTTCCCTCCATTACTTTCTTTGAATTACCAGCTTGCTTTTACAACACCTGGAATTAAGCCTTTATGAGCTAAATCACGGAATTTAATTCTTGAGATTCCGAATTTTCTCATATAAGCTCTTGGGCGACCATCAACTTTATCTCTATTTTTTACACGGTTTGGATTTGAATTAATAGGTAGTTTACGAAGTGCTTCATAATCTCCTGCTTGTTTTAATTCATATCTAAGTTGTGCATATTTTTCTACTAATGCTAATTGTTTTTCGTGTTTAGCAATTTTTGACTTTTTAGCCATTTGTTCTCCTCTTTTCGTTTTGACTTTTTCTTAAATCGTAACATTTACGTTTTATGATTATAGCAGTTCTTTTTTTATTTTGCAATAGGTATTTTATGTTTTTTCACAGAAAATGAAAAAAACTGTTGGCATAATACCAACAGTTTTCATTTTCATTATTGTTTTAATCGACGATGTTTTGAAACACCAATACGGTTAATCGCTTTGTTCAATGCAATTTTCGCACGTTCTACTTCACTCTTAGAACACTCTTTATTTTGAATAATTGCTTCTGCTTTATCACGCGCTTGTTCTGCACGACCCACGTCAATATCACGTGCACGTTCAGCAACGTTGGCAATAACCGTTACGACATTATCACGTACTTCAATAATTCCGCCACCGATTGCAATATAATCAGTAGGAGAATCTTCTAAGAAACGTTTTACTCGTAATTCACCAATTTTTAACGGTAACATAATTGGCGCATGGTTTGGAAGAATCGTAATTCCTCCATCAATAGCTTCTGCACTAACCGAATAAGAACGGTGATTATAAACTTTTCCTTCTGGAGTCGTTACGACGACTAAAAGTTCTCGATTTTCAAGCATGATTAATTACCTCCTCGGTAACCTGCCGCTTGTGCTTTTTTAAGAACATCTTCAATCGGTCCAACATTACGGAATAAGTCTTCAGGAATATCATCATATTCTCCATCAATAATTCCTTTAAAGCCACGTACTGTATCTTTAATAGGAACATATGAACCTGGTTGACCTGTAAATGCTTCTGCAACGTGGAAGTTTTGAGATAAGAAGAATTGAATTCTTCTTGCACGGTTTACAATAATTTTTTCACTATCAGATAATTCATCAATCCCTAAAATAGCGATAATATCTTGTAATTCACGATAACGTTGTAACATTTGTTGAACTTTCATAGCTACTTCATAGTGTTCTTCTCCTACAATATCAGGAGTTAAAGCACTTGAAGTTGAAGCTAATGGATCCACCGCTGGGTAAATCCCTTGTTCTGTTAAACGACGCTCTAAGTTCGTTGTTGCATCTAAATGGGCAAATGTTGTAGCTGGCGCTGGGTCAGTATAGTCATCGGCAGGAACGTAGATTGCTTGAATGGATGTAATAGATCCATCTTTTGTTGAACTAATACGTTCTTGTAATTGTCCCATTTCAGTTGCTAATGTTGGTTGATAACCTACCGCTGAAGGCATACGACCTAATAGGGCAGATACTTCTGAACCTGCTTGAGTAAAACGATAAATATTATCAATGAATAATAATACATCTTGTTTTTGCTCATCACGGAAGTGTTCAGCAATTGTTAACCCTGTTAAAGCAACACGCATACGAGCTCCTGGTGGTTCATTCATTTGTCCAAATACCATGGCAGTTTTAGCAGATACACCTGACTCTTGCATTTCATGGTAAAGGTCATTCCCTTCACGAGTACGTTCTCCAACACCCGTAAATACAGAAATACCACCTAATTCTTCAGCAATGTTATGAATTAATTCTTGGATTAATACCGTCTTACCTACTCCGGCACCTCCGAATAATCCAATTTTACCACCTTTTAAGTAAGGTGCTAATAAGTCAATAACTTTAATACCTGTTTGTAGAATTTCGTATTGGCTACTTAATTGTTCAAATTTAGGGGCTGGTTTATGAATTTCATCACGTCTAAAATCTTCAGGAAATTTCTCCCCTAAATCAATTGTATCCCCTAATACATTAAATACACGTCCTAAAGTTTCTGTTCCAACTGGAACACTAATCGTACGTCCTAAATCAATAACTTTCATACCTCGTTGAAGACCATCAGTTGATTCCATGGCAATTGTACGTACAGCACCATCCCCTAATTCAACAGCTGTTTCAAGCGTAATTGTTTTTTTATGCCCTTCACCATCTTCTTTGATTACATGTAGGGCATTGTGAATATCAGGCACGCCTTCTTCTAAAGGAAATACAACGTCCACAACTGGTCCAACAACTTGTAAAATTTCTCCAGTTCTCAAAAAATTTCCTCCTTTCACTCTTACTGTTCTTCTAGAGCTGCTGCTCCGCCAACGATTTCAGTTATTTCTTGTGTAATTTGTGCTTGACGACGTTGGTTTAAATCTTGTGTCAAATCACTAATTAAATCTCTCGCATTATCCGTTGCACTTCTCATAGCTGTCATACGTGAAGCATGTTCAGCTGCTTTTGCATCGATAATCGCCCCATAAATAAGAGATTCTGCATATTGAGGCAATAATGTTTCCATAATAATTTCTTTATTTGGCTCAAAAATATAATCTAACTCATATTCTTTCGCTTCATCTTCATCTAAGTCAATAATTGGTAACATTTTTTCAACACGATAATTTGATAATAATGCATTCACATGGTGATTGTAACAAACATAAAATTCATCAAATTCACCTTGTCTAAACATTTGTACCGCGCTACTTACAATTTTACGTACTTCTTCAAATGATGGAATATCACTGACATCATTAATTTCTAAACGAACATCAATGTCCATCTTTTTAAAGAAGCGACTTGCAGCTCCACCAATCGTTAAAATCACATACTCATCTTTTGAATCATGATCGGTTTGCAACATTTCACGAGTTGCTTGGAAAATAGAAGAATTATAACTTCCGGCTAAACCTTGGTCTGAAGAAATGACTAAATACCCTGTTTTTTTCACAGGTCTTTCGATTAATAAATCATGATAATCAATAAATGATTCTTCTTCATTTGAATCAATTTCTTCATCCGTATCTTCTACTTTCACATTTTGTTCAGCATATAATAAATGCGTTACAACTTCACGAATTTTTTCAGCATAATCATGATAACGGCGAACGGCTTGTTCAGACTTAGCTAGTTTTGAAGCAGAAACCATTTGCATAGCACTTGTAATTTGACTTGTTTTTTTCGTTGAAATAATTCGCTTCTTCAAGTCGTTTAATGAAGACGCCATACAATTCACCTCTTCTTTCTAGTTCGCATTACTTTTAACGTTCGTATAGATGAATTTGTTTAAACTTGTCAATAACTTGATAGAAAGCTTCTTCATCTGGAATTTTTTCTTCATCACGAATACTTGCTAAAATGTCAGCATGTTCATTTTCTAAATGATGATACAATGCTTTTTCGAAATCTTTCAATCTTTCAATTGGAATAGAATCTAAGATTCCATGTGTTAATGCAAATAAAATTGATACTTGATGTTCAATTGGTAATGGTCTATGAACATCTTGTTTTAATACTTCTACGGTTCTCTTACCACGATTTAATTTTTGTTGAGTTGCCGCATCTAAATCAGAACCAAATTGAGTGAAGGCTTCTAATTCACGGTAACTTGCTAAATCGATACGTAATGTACCAGAAACTTTTTTCATCGCTTTAATTTGCGCAGATCCCCCTACACGTGATACAGATAATCCGGCAGATAACCCTGGACGAACACCTGAATAGAACAAATCACTTTCTAAGAAGATTTGTCCGTCTGTAATAGAAATTACGTTAGTAGGAATATAAGCAGAAATATCTCCTGCTTGAGTTTCAATAATTGGTAAGGCTGTTAATGAACCGCCACCTAATTCATCATTTAACTTCGCTGAACGTTCTAATAAACGAGAGTGTAAATAGAATACATCCCCTGGATACGCTTCACGACCTGGTGGACGACGAAGTAATAATGAAATTTCACGGTAAGCTGCTGCTTGTTTTGATAAATCATCATAAACAATTAATACATCTTTTCCGTTATACATAAATTCTTCTCCCATTGCAGTTCCTGCATACGGAGCAATATATAGCATTGGAGCTGGTTGTGAAGCACTAGCAGATACAACTGTCGTGTAATCCATTGCTCCATAACGTTTTAAAGTTTCTACTAAAGCTTTTACAGTAGATTCTTTTTGTCCAATTGCAACATAAATACATAAAGTATCTTTACCTTTTTGGTTCAAAATTGCATCGATTGCAATACTTGTTTTACCTGTTTTTCTGTCTCCGATAATTAATTCCCTTTGACCTTTACCAATTGGAACTAATGCATCGATTACTTTTAATCCAGTGGCTAATGATTGGTGCACACTTTTACGTTGCATTACACCAGGTGCTTCATTTTCTACTGGACGACGTTTTGTTGTTTCAAGAGCTCCTAAGCCATCAATTGGACGACCTAAAGCATCCACAACACGACCAATCAAAGCATCTCCTACAGGAACGTCTAAAATACGACCTGTACGACGCACTGATTCTCCTTCATGGATATTTTCATAAGTACCAAAGATAATAACACCGACATCATTTTTCTCTAGATTTTGTGCCATACCATAAGTACCATTTGCAAATTCTACTAATTCACCAGCCATGACATTGGTAAGACCGATGACACGAGCAATTCCGTCCCCAATAAATGAAACTTCACCAATTTCTTCAATGTGTTGTTCCGCTTCAAAGGAATTAATTTGGTTGCGGATTCCTGCTGTGATATTACCGAATTCCGTATCCATTGTCTCACCCCTTCAATCCTGTTTGACTAATTTTCTTCTTAAACTGTTCAAGTTTATATAATAATGTTCCGTCTAATAAATATTCTTTTGTCTTTAATTTCACTCCACCAATAACGCTTGGATCAACCGTATTGACGAATGAGTCATACTCTTTTCTCATTTTCTTTTGAAAAGCTTCTGCAATACGATTCATTTGTTCTTCTGTTAGTGGAACTGCTGAAATCATTTCAAGTCGATTTGCTGAATAAATATCAAGAAAAGCTTCGATTGCTTCAATTAGATAAGCAGATTTATCAGGGTGTAAATAAGATTTTAAATAATCTTGTGTACTCCTTGATAAATTCGAAACAGCTTCTTGTAATAATGCCATTTTTTCTTCAACGGATACTTGTTCTAAATGCATTAATTGACGAAAACGTGCAGTATTTTGAATTCCGTCTAATACTTCTTGTAATTCTTCTGTAACTGCTTTTAAAGTCCCGTCATATTTGACTTGACCATAAAAATGACTGGCTGCTTTGACTACTTCTTTATGAAATTTCACCATCAGCTTTCCAACCCTTCAATAAAGGATTCAATCACATCTTGATGTGTCTGCTCAGTCAATTCTTTATTTAAAATTTGGCTTGCAAGTTGAACTGATAAATCTACAATTTGATCTTGCATTTGCGCCAAAGCACGTTGTTTCATGGAATCTACTTCACGTTGCCCATCTAGTTTCATTCTAGATACGACATCTCGTCCTTCTTTAATCATTTCATCTTGCATTTTTGAAGCTGCTTCTCTAGTCGTGTTTAAAATTTCTTGACCTTTTACTTCTGCATTATGAATAATTTCTTTTGCATTTGCTTGAATCTCTTCAGCTGCTTTACGTTTCTTTTCAGCTTCATCTAAATCTTTACTGATTTTTTGACGACGAGTTTCTAACATTGCTTCAATTTTATCCCAAGCGAAAAACTTTACTAAAAATAGTAACAAAATAATTGAAATTAAGACAACAAGTGTATCTCCCAGAATAGTGCTAGCTGTTAACATATACTGAAACATCCATCATCCCTCCTTTTCAACAAATTTATCGAATAAACTGATTATTTGATGAAAACTAGGATTAAAGCGATTAATACCGCGAAGATTGGCATCGCTTCGATTAAGGCTACCCCAACGAACATTGTTGAACGTAATTCATTGCTCATTTCTGGTTGGCGTGTCATTGATTCAATTGTTTTTACGATAACTGCTTGGTTACCAAAAGCGGCTGCTAAAGCTGCCCCTGCTACTGCGATTGCTGCTGCTAATTCTGTCATAAGTTAATTCCTCATTTCTTAAAAATTATTCATGTTCTACTTTATGTGCAATGTACACCATTGTTAATGTACAAAATACATAGGCTTGAATAGCTCCGATAACTACGGAAAATCCTTGCCAAACAATTCCTAATGGAATTGCAAAAATATATGTTAAGATTCCGAAACTGGATGAGAACATCACAATTAATCCTAACAATACTTCACCTGCATAAATATTTCCGTAAAGACGGAATGCAAGTGTAATTGTATTTGTAAACTCTTCAATTAATTTAATCGGTAACATTAAAGACATCGGACTCAAATAAGAGTTTTTAATATAGCCTTTAAATCCCATTTTTTGGACACCGGAATAGTGTGCAATTAATGTCGTCATCAATGATAACGCCAAACACACAACCGGACTTGCCGTTGGAGAAGCAAAATAACTATGTTCTCCATAATGGAAATAAATGACCAAACCGACCATATTGGCGATTAAAATAAATGAGAAGAGTGAAAATACATATAAGTAATATGACTTGCCCGTTTCTTCATCTACTGCACTGTTTACAATCCCTTTTGTGAAATCCATCAGAGATTCAAAAACATTTTGCATCTTTCCTGGTTTCATAGAAACATTTCTAGCAGAAACAATTGAAAAAATTGTTACTACTAATAATGTTACAAGACAAGAAAGTAAGATTGGAACTGAAAAAGACAAACCAAAAAATTCTATCGTTTTTGGTAAAGCTTCCATAACTCATACTCCCTTACTTATTCCAAATAAAAAACTGACAATTTTCACCTATCGCATGCATTGCTTAAACGGTGATTATTGTCAGATTTCATGGCAATAGTCAGACGCAAAAGCGTGACTACGATTTTATTTATTTGGTTCCAAATAGGCGATCTCCAGCATCACCTAATCCTGGAAGGATATAGCCGTTTTCATTCAATCGCTCATCTAATGCCGCAGCATAAATGTCAATTTCTGGATGTGCATCTTGAAGGACTTTTACTCCTTCAGGTGCTGCTACAAGACAACAAAACTTAATCGAATTTGGTTGCGCTCCACGTTTTAGTAACGCATCAATCGCAGCCACCGCCGATCCTCCTGTAGCTAACATTGGGTCAACTACAAATAATTGTCTTTCAGAAATATCTGAAGGCAATTTAACGAAATACTCAACAGGTTGCAATGTATCATGATCACGGTACATTCCGACATGTCCAATTTTGGCAGCTGGAATTAATTCTAAAATTCCGTCAACCATTCCTAAACCAGCACGTAAAATAGGAATAATGGCAACTTTTTTACCAGCTAAAGTCTTCAATGTTGTTTTCACTAAAGGTGTTTCAATCTCCACATTCTCTAATGGTAAATCTCTTGAAACTTCATATGCCATTAACATTGAAATTTCATTTACAACCTCACGAAAGACTTTTGTTCCACAATCTTTTTGTCGAATCATCGTTAACTTATGTTGGATTAACGGATGATCTAACACATGAAAATTACCCATCTTGCTTACCCCTTCCATAATATATTTTCACTATTTGTTATTCTACAAAAAAAATAATCAAAATACTAGTATATAAATAGGAAAAAAAGAGTTTTTTTCTTAAAATTTCATTAAGAAAATAGTGTTTTCATTATTTATGTGACTGATTACATCATGTTATTCATACAATGGAAATTTTTTTGTCAATTCTTCTACAGATTGACGAATTTCGTCTAATTTTCCTTCATCATTTGCAGAAGATAGTGTTTCTACAATTAATTGTGCTACTTTCTTCGCTGCTTCTTTATCAAAGCCACGAGTGGTAATAGCTGCTGTTCCGACACGAATACCACTTGTTTTCATTGGTGGCAGTGGGTCAAATGGAATCGCATTTTTATTTACTGTAATTCCTACACTGTCTAATAATTCTTGAGCTTCTTTCCCGTTCAAGCCAGTAGAAGTAATATCTAATAATAATAAATGATTATCTGTTCCACCAGAAATTGGACGAATACCACTTTCATTAAAAACTTCTGCCATTGCTTTTGCATTTTCAACGACATGTTCGATATATTCTCCAAATGCTGGTTGAAGTGCTTCATGGAAGGCAACTGCTTTAGCCGCAATCACATGTTCTAATGGCCCACCTTGGATACCGGGAAAAATAGCACTATTAATTTTTTTCGCAAATTCTTCTTTTGCTAAAATTAAGCCACCTCTTGGTCCACGTAAGGTTTTATGCGTTGTTGAAGTTACAACATCTGCATACGGTACTGGATTTTGGTGTGCTCCTTTTGCAACTAAACCTGCAATATGCGCCATATCCACCATGAAATAAGCATCAATACTTTTAGCGATTTCACTAATACGTTTGAAATCAATTTCTCTTGGGTAGGCAGAAGCTCCTGCAACAATTAGTTTTGGACGTTCTGTTTTAGCAATTTCTTCTAAAGCATCATAATCAATCATTTCTGTTTCTGGATTCAATCCATACGCAATAAAATCATAATCTTGACCAGAGAAGTTTACTCCCATTCCATGGGTCAAATGTCCACCATGACTTAAATCCATTCCTAAAATTTTGTCTCCTTTTGAAACAAGCGCTCGATAAGCTGCCATGTTCGCTTGAGAACCAGAATGGGGTTGAACATTGGCATATTCCGCTCCGAATAATTCTTTTACACGGTCAATTGCTAATTGTTCAATTACATCGACATATTCACATCCACCATAATAACGGCGATTTGGGTAACCTTCTGCATATTTATTTGTTAAAATGCTACCTTGCGCTCGTAATACAGCAGGTGAAACGAAGTTTTCTGAAGCAATTAATTCAATCCCATGCTTTTGACGCTGGGCTTCTTTTTCAATTGCCTCAAACACTAGTGTATCTTCTTTAAACTGTGTCATTAGCTTCACTCCTTTTCTTCTATAGAATTATTCTAACATAGTTTATGTGTATCATCAAAATTAGCAACTTATGTTAACTCCATAATAGAACATTCTTCTATCTTTCTTTTTTAGTAAAACTAGACGCTTTTTCTAATCGATTCATATACGCCAATCCTGCGCCTTCTTTAACACTTGCTTGCGCTAAAATAATCGTTGCATCTGTATGATCTAATGTTCTTAGAGCATTAAATAAATGGTAACTCATATCCAAAACTGAATCTTTTTCTCCTAATGAATAAGACTCGCTCACAGTTGACTTCACTGCTTCTAAAACATCATCTGTTGCCATGACTGCAACTTTTTCGCCTTGTTCTTGATAATCTCCAATTAGTGAATGCCAAAACTCTAAAGAACCTTCCACCACCACAACAGGAGTTGTTGGAGCATAGTGACGATATTTCATTCCCGGTGATTTAGGAGTTACTTTTTCCCCGGTTGTTGTTTTCATATATTCTACTAATGGTCCAATAATAGGTTCAATTTCTTCCTTTGTAATCATGCCTGGTCGTAAGATGACTGGACCTTCTTCATTCGTTAAATCAATGACTGTAGATTCAACACCGACACTTGTGTCTCCACCATCAACAATACCTGCAATTCTTCCATCCATATCTTCTACTACATGTTGGACTCTTGTCGGACTTGGTTTTGTCGATTGATTGGCACTTGGACCAACTAATGGTATCCCAACTTGTTCAATTAATGATAATGTCAACTCATGATTTGGCATTCTAAATGATACAGTCGGTAATCCTGCTGATAATGCTGGTGCATAAATACCAGGTTTTGCTTTTAAAATCATCGTCAATGGACCTGGCCAAAAATGTTCCGCTAATAATTTCGCATTTTCTGGAAATTCTTCAACAGTATCCATCACTTGGTCTACAGAATGTACATGAACAATTAATGGATTATCACTTGGTCTTCCCTTTGCTTCAAACACTTTTAAAACCGCTTCTTGACTCGTTGCAATCGCCCCTAATCCATATACCGTTTCTGTTGGGAAAGCTACAACTTCTCCTTCTTTCAATAAAGAAGCTGCTTTATCTAATGTTTCTTGATGAAAAATTTGTGTATTCATGTTACTTCCTCCCTCCTACAATAATCATTCGGTCATTTCCTGATAAATCTTTATGAATACTTACTTCTCGATTCGGACAATACTGTTTAAATAATTGCTGAACAGCCTTTCCTTGTTTAAATCCAATTTCAAAAAAGGCTTGCCCTTCTTCTAATAAGTAATTTTCTAAATTTTCTGCAATATTACGGTAAATTGCTAATCCTTCATCTTCTGCAAAAAGAGCTACTTCTGGTTCAAAACGTAAAACTGATTCGTCCATCACATTTTTTTCTGAAACATCAATATAAGGAGGATTACTTATGATACATACAAACTTTTGAGGAGAAACTTCTTGAAATACATCGCTTAAATATAAAGAAACCTTTTCTAATTGGTATTTTTCTTGATTTTTCTTAGCAACTTCAAGCGCTCCTTCTGAAATATCCACGCCTTGATAAGAAAAGTCAGGGCATTCTAATGCTAATGTATGAATAATACAACCTGTTCCTACTCCAATTTCTAACACTTTTCCACTAGAATGTTCAGATAAAAAAGCAATAATTTTCTCAACTAATTCTTCTGTCTCCGGTCTTGGAATTAAAGTATCGGGACTCACAATGAATTCTCGTCCATAAAATTCTGCTTGCTTTGTAATATATTGCAATGGTTCAAAATTTGATAAACGGATGATTAGTGGTTCCATTTGATCCCATAATCCAACTACTGCAGGCTGGTTCAAATGAATCAGTAAATCAGTCATCGTCCAATTATTCAAATATAAACTTAATTGACGAGCATACCAGTCACAATCTTCTTTTGAAAAAGACGGTTGTCTTTCTTGTAAAAAACAAGAAGCCCTTACTAGGACTTCCTGATTCGTTGGATTAGTTATTTCCATTATTTAATTGCTCCAATTTTTCAGTGTGATCGTATAAAATTAATGCATCAACAATTTCATCAATTTTTCCTGCAAGAACTTGGTCTAATTTTTGTAACGTTAATCCAATACGGTGATCTGTCACACGATTTTGAGGGAAATTGTATGTACGAATACGTTCTGAACGATCCCCAGTACCAACGGCAGATTTTCTATTTGCATCATATTCTGATTGAGCTTCTTGAGAGATTTTATCGTATACACGAGCACGTAATACTTTCATCGCTTTCTCTCTGTTTTTCAATTGAGAACGTTCATCTTGCATCGCTACGACAATACCTGTTGGTAAGTGAGTTAAACGAACGGCAGAAGCTGTTTTATTAACGTGTTGTCCACCTGCACCAGAAGCATGATAAATATCCACACGAATATCTTTATCTTCTAATTCAATCTCAACTTCTTCTGCTTCAGGCATAACTACAACTGTTGCAGTTGATGTATGCACACGACCTTGTGATTCAGTTGAAGGAACACGTTGTACACGGTGAGCTCCTGATTCATATTTTAATTTAGAGAATACATTATCCCCTGTAATCATTAAAATAACTTCTTTATATCCACCAATACCTGTAATGTTAGCATCCATTACTTCTACACGCCAACCTTGAGATTCTGCATATTTTTGGTACATCGCTAATAAATCTCCCGCAAATAATGCTGCTTCATCTCCACCGGCAGCTCCACGAATTTCCATAATAATGTTTTTACCATCATTTGGATCTTCTGGTAATAATAAGAATTTAATTTTTTCTTCTAATTCTACTTTTTCTTTTTTAAGAGAAGCTAATTCTTCTTTAGCCATTTCAGCCATTTCACTATCTAAGCCTTCTCCTAGCATTTCTTCAGTATCGCCAATTTCTTCCACTACTTGTTGATAACGTTTAAAAGTTTCAACTTTTGGACGTAAATTAGACTCTTCTTTTGTTAATTCCATAAAACGTTTTGTATCGCTAATCACATCTGGGTCACTTAATAACTCAGATAACTCATCATAACGAATAATAAAACTATCTAATTGATCAAACATAACTTCCTCCTTAAACTCTTTCTTCACCTGGGTGTGAATAATGATATCGACAAACAGGATAATAAGATTCATTCCCGCCAATTTGGATTTGTTCACCTGTATAAACAGGTTTTCCATCTACGACACGCATATTCATACTTGCCTTTTTATGGCAGTACCAGCAAATCGTTTTAATTTCCTCAATTTTATCTGCGTACAATAATAAATATTTAGATCCGGTAAATAATTCATTTTGGAAATCATTTTTTAATCCAAAAGCCATTACAGGAATATCCAAAATATCTACAATATGCGCTAAATCTAAAATATGTTCTCTACTTAAAAATTGAGATTCATCAATTAAAATACAAGCAGGTTTTACCTCTTGCTCTTTTACAATAGCAATAATATCTGTTTCATCATAAATTGGAATTGCTTGTCTTCGAATTCCGATACGACTAGAAACATATCCTACTTCATCACGATCATCGATTGCACTTGTAAATAATAATACAGATTTATTTTGTTCTTCATAATTATGAGCAACTTTTAAAATTTCAATCGACTTTCCACTATTCATTGCACCGTATTTAAAAAACAATTGTGCCACAATTTTAACCTCCTGACACTTTTATATACCTTTAACATCTTACGATAATATCGAGAGTTGTGCAACGAAAAACTGTTAAAAATCATTATGAACTTTTTCATATAATTCCAAACAAATTCTTATTCATTTCTTAATTAGAAAACAGGCGAATTGTATTCCTTTTCAGTGATTTTATGCTACAATAAAAAAGAATATTTTTTGAAAGGATGCACGTTTCGTGAATATACGTACCAAATTTGCCATTGAAGCGGGAAAATTCACTCGCTGGGCACTTAAAACTTTTACAAATGGTGGAAGTAGCTTCCCAGGAAAAGTAGCTCATGTTATTGATCCACATATTTTAAAACATTTATCAGACCATTATGAAGTCATTATTGTTAGTGGAACAAATGGAAAGACTTTGACGACTTCTTTAATCGTTCAATTATTAAAACAAAAATATCCAAATATTTTAACGAATCCAACTGGAGCAAATTTAACACAAGGAATTGTCTCTACATTCTTAAATCATACTCCTGTTAAAGGTGAAAAAAATATTGCTGTATTAGAAGTTGACGAAGCAACGATTAAACATATTACACCATTTATTCAACCAAAATTATTCGTATTTACAAATATTTTCCGTGATCAAATGGATCGCTTTGGTGAAATTTATACAACTTACCAATATATGTTAGATGGTGCAAGTTTTGCTCCTGAAGCTACGATTCTATCAAATGGAGATGCGCCAATTTTCAATAGTGATACTCTTCCAAATCCAAGACTTTATTTTGGATTCAATCATACAGAAGATGGTCACTATCAAGCTCATTACAATACGGATGGTATTTTATGTCCACATTGCCATTCCATTTTACAATATAACTTTATTACGTATAGTAATTTAGGAAAATATTACTGCCCTAACGGAGATTTCAAACGTCCTGAATTAGACTATGCCGTGACAGAGTTAACAGAATTATCTCTAACAAAATCTTCTTTTAAAATTGATGGATTTGATTTTTCACTTCCAATTGGAGGACTATACAACATCTATAACGCCCTAAGTGCTTATGCTACAGCTAGATTTTTCGGATTAACCCCTGAAGAAATCCAAGCAGGATTTGGACAAGCTCAAAGAGTCTTCGGTCGTCAAGAAACCTTTACATTGGAAGACAAAGAAGTCATGATTAACTTAATTAAAAATCCAGTAGGATTTAACCAAATCGTCCAATTACTTGGCTATGAAAAAGAAGAATTTTCACTTACTGTTTTATTAAACGATAATTACGCAGATGGACAAGATATTAGTTGGATTTGGGATGGTGAGTTTGAAGAACTTGCAAAACTTACTCCAAAACAAACCTATATTGGAGGCATTCGAGTAGACGATTTAGAAACTCGAATGGAAGTTGCAGGATTTACAACTCTCACAAAAACAGAAAATAATGATGACTTAATTGAAAAATTAAAATCAGTACCAACGAAAAAAATTAATATTTTAGCAACGTATACGGCATTATTACAACTCCGTAAAGACTTAGCTAAACACGGTTACTTGAAAGAAGGAATGACTTCATGAAAATAAGAATTTGTCATTTATACGGAAATTTAATGAACACTTATGGAGATAATGGAAATCTACTCATGCTCCAACATCGTGCTAAAAAATTAGGCTATGAAGTCGAAACGACATTGATTAGTTTAGGGGATCCATTTAACCCTGAAGACTTTGACATCGTCATGTTCGGTGGTGGTCAAGACTATGAACAAACTATCGTGGCAAAAGACTTACAATCCAAAAAAGACGCCTTAATCCACTTCATTGAAGACGATGGAGTTGTATTAGGGATTTGCGGTGGCTTCCAATTATTAGGACGTTACTACATCAATGCAGCCGGTGAAAAATTAGATGGAATTGGCGCAATTGACTGCTATACAAATGGCCAATTTGACCACCGATTTATCGGAGATATTACAATCTACGATGAAGAAACAGGAGAAACATATGTTGGTTATGAAAACCACATCGGAAGAACTTATCTCTGCAAAAATCTTAAACCATTAGGTACTGTTACTAGTGGAAATGGAAATAATGATGAGGACAAAACAGAAGGGGTACATTACAGAAATGTCTTCTGCTCTTACTTCCATGGACCACTGCTCGTTCGAAATCAACATCTCGCTGATCGTATGATTGAATTAGCAGCACAACGACAATTAAGTAAACAATGATAAGAATAAAGAAGCATAGAAATGTTTAAAATTCATTTCTATGCTTCTTTTTATTAACCAAAAAATCCACTTTTCACTGTAGAATGTAGACTCTTAGTTTCTAATAAATTAATTGTTTGAATTACAGATTGGTAACGAGCATTAGACTGAATTGAATTTAGACTCTTTCGCATCACTTCTTGGTTATACTCAACTTTATCACGATGTTTTTCTTCTGCTAATAAATTTGCAGCCTCTTTAAAATTATCGGCTCTATAAGTTTCAAGGTAGCTGTAAAGTAAATAAAGATCATTCATATTAAAAAAAGTAGCTGGAATTTCTTTTTTATAAGCTAAAAATTGTTCATCCTTCATCAATTCATTTCCTTTTTGACGATATGCTTTAGAGGCATCATTCTTAGAAGCATTTGAAAACTCATTTTTGGCTATATGCTTATATATTGCTTTTACAATAAAGACAATAGGTGAAAACATAAGTTGGAAAACTCCATAACCAAGCGCCAGTCCAAAAATAAATTCAAAAAATGAAGGTACAACTCCTTTAAGTAATCCTAAAAAGAAGCAGAACAAAATCAACGCTAGAACAGCTAAATTATACTTTTTTTTAAGTTCGTCGTAATTCCCCATAATATGATTATATGCTTTATTTTGCTCAGCTGAAATAGCCTTATTCAAATCTGATACAGCTTTAAAAATTTGAAAGCTATATCCAAACATTTCAATCAATTCTTCTCTATTATATTTATTCATAATTTATATTCCCTTTCTCTAATCATCTTTAATTTATTGCTTATTTAGGCAAGAAACACTTAAAGTCGACAAACTATTCTATACTTCGCTTAGTGAAAATATCAGTTTTTCAAAAGTAATAAATAGGATTTTTCTTAATGAACACGATTCAACAATACTTTTTCTAAATATTTATATTTTATGATGATTATTCTATCGTATCTACACCCATTCACCATTAGCGTTAACTCTATAACCATCTGGTGTTGTAGTATTCGTTAATAAAGCGCCTAAACGATTTGCATAGTACCATTTCCCATTGACTTCAAACCAACCGGTTTGCATTGCACCTGAGCCATTTAAGTAGTACCATGTACCGTTATCTTTCACCCAGCCTGTTTGCATTGCACCTGAGCCGTTTAGATAGTACCATACACCTTTATCTTGTACCCAACCGGTTTGCATTGCGCCTGAGCTATTTAAGTAGTACCATGTACCATTATCTTTCACCCAACCTGTTTGCATTGCGCCTGAGCCATTTAGATAGTACCATGTATCATTATCTTTTACCCAGCCTGTTTGCATTGTACCTGAACCGTTTAAATAGTACCATGCGCCTTTATCTTGTACCCAACCAGTTGCTTTAGTTCTACCATCTCCCAAGATATAGTTCCATTCACCTTTATCATTTTGAACCCAATCGGATGGTTGAGTCGGAGTCACGATAGGAGTGTCAGGATTTAAAGGATTCGTAGGATTTATTGGATTAACCGGATTAATCGGGTTTGTAGGCACTGTTGGTCTATTCTCGATATTAAATTGGTTTAAAATACGTCTATAGTCACTTTCAGCGTCATTTAATTGGTTTTGTGCTGTTGTTAAGTTTTGAGTTGCTTGCGTTAATCGTTGCTCAGCATTTGTTTTATCTGTTTGTGATTGTGATAAACGAGTTTGTAATTGTGGTAATTGAGCTTGTAACGCTACAGCATTGTTACGAGTTTGTGTTGCAGTATCAATTTCACGTTGTAAATTGTTAATAGTTGTTGTAAGGTCTGTAACACGTTTTGTCGCATCATCTAAATCTTTTTGTTTTTGAGTGACAATAGTTGCTTTTGCAGTTGCATCAGCTGTTAATGTTGCTAAATCACTTTTCGCTTGATTTAATGCTGTTGTCAAAGCAACACGTGTTGCAGATAAGTTACCTAAGTTAGCGTTTAATGTATTCAATGTTTGGGTTAATATTGTTTTGTTGGCAACTAATTGATCACGTTCGCCTTCTTGGGTTGTTTTCTGCGCACGCAATGCATCCAATTCGGTTTGTAAATTCGCACGGTTATCTGTTGTTGTGCTCTTCACGAACACATAATGGATGTCTTCGATAAATTTCATTTTCTTACCAAATAATGTTGGATTTAGTTTATCTGACTCATCAAATCCTTTATAAATTTCGGCATTACGTTTGTACGATTCACTCGGTTTAGTAACAACAGTAATTGGGTATCCCAATGATGTATCTGTGGTAAATTCTGAACCAGTGTGGCTGTTTGTGTTATATGATACAAAATATACAAGTGGGTTCATTGTTGACAATGTTGACATTGCGACACCGATTTTACCACCCATCGGTGTAAATAAATTTCGTCTGTGTCCGTATGAGTATTTATGAACATTGCCAAAATCAGAATACCAACCTAACAGATGTTCATATGCTAACGTTTCATTTGTGACAATATGATCAAATGAAATGTAGTCACCTTCACGCCCTTTAGTTCCACGTACACTAATATTTTCAGCACCATGTTCACCCTCAGGACCAGGCTGTGTCAATTTCGTACTGTGAGTTAAAATACCAGAATCTTGCATTTCATTTGCACGTGCTGTCGCATATGACAAATATGCTTCATCTACTTGCAAGTTACCTTCCACACCATTCAATTCACGTAATTGATTCACTAACTTCGTGAAAGCCTCAGCAAATGCACGATTGTCCAGTTTGTAACGATATACCGGTTCTGTTTTATAGTCACCTGTTGCGTCATCGAACGGATTTTTCTCATAATCAGCTTTTGCTTTTAGGAAGTCTTCCATTTCTGGAGTAGCTGTCAATTCAACGATTTTAACCCCATTAAAGTTAACAGCTTCCATTTTTGGTACGCCACCTTCAAATGGCTGATTTTTCTTATTATATTCATAATCTTCTAATCTTGCTGGTGCTGTTGCATTACGTTCATCCGGATTCAAATCGGTTTTATGAACCGTTGGTTGATAGTTATTAATCTCAGCTTGTTTAGTTGCAATTTTTGTGTTTGTATCTGCAAGTTGCGCATTTTTCGCAGTAATATCTGTTTCAGCCTTAGTAATCTCTGCTGTTGTATCTGCAATATTTTTGCGTACTGTCGCATCTGATAAATTATCTAAATCCTGTTGTTTTTTATTCACATCTGCTTGTTTAGAATCACGTGCTTGATTAGCGAGTTGGCTATCCGTTTTAGCTGTCGTCAATGCTGTTTTTGCATCTGTTTCGCCTTGTTTTGCTGCTGTCAAGTTTGTGTCAGCTGTGTTTTTAGCATTTGTTTTATTTGTGATAATCGTATCTTGTGCCGAAACAATAGCTGCTGCGTTATTTGCTGTTGTAATATCACTATTTGTTTTTGCAATGATATCTTCAGCTTTTTTCTTATCATTTGTTGCTTTATCAACATCTGCTTGTGCTTTTGTCACATCTGCTTTTGTAGCATCTACTTTTGCTTTTGCTTTTGCTACATCTTGTGCTGTAACTTTTACCGAGTTAGTTGAGTTTGTAGAACTAATCTCCTCAACTAACTTTGCATACAAGTTACTATTAACAGAAGACGCACAAACTAGAATAGACGTTAAACTAACACTTAACAATAATTTTTTCTTCATACTTTATCATCCAAAAAATAAAATGCAATTCACGATATATAGACAATAATATAATTGTTCATACATGTACTATAATCTTACAATAAATATATAATATTTCCGTTTTTTTCAACTTTTTTCCTATTAGAAATTATTGCTTCCTCTAGCCTTTCAAGGATAGTTAGCGTTTTCTTTTTTGAAGTTTAATAAATTAATGATAAACTGTTTTTTTGATGTTGAATTTACTTACATCTATACGAAATACTACCGTTAATTTATCAAGTCCACTTTCAAATAATAATTTATTAATCGAAATTTCCCAATTCTTTAAATAAGTAATCAATATCTTCTCTTGTTATTGTTTTTTGTAAACTCTGTGTTAAAATCCATTTAGAAGTCACTCCTTTTTTCATTTGTTTTGGCAGAATAAATGATACTAGTTAGTAATTTCTTTTTTTAGTTTACACAAAATACTATATACTCTAGAAATACAAGTAAACCACACTGATTAATATTAAAACCACTGATATTTACTAATTTTTTGAACAATAGAAAGGCATCTAAATAGTTATCTAAACTTTTTAGCATACAACAAAAAACAAAGGCTTAGAAACATTGAAATATCAATATTTCTAAGCCTTATTCATCGTAAAAAATGGAGCCGAGGGGAGTCGAACCCCTGTCCAAATATATCGACACAATCAAATCTACATTCATAGTTTATCGATTTAGAGTTTCGCTACTGATTAGCTGATAAACAAGCATCATCTTAAGCTAGCCTGATCATCTCTGTTTCACTTAGACAGACGGAAAAGTGAACCGTATCCCACTAATAATGAGACCTGGACCCGAGCACATGGGCGATGCCGGACAGATCTTAGCTTGCAGGTATTAAGCTGCGAAAGCTAAAGTGTTTGTTTGTTGTTTGTCAGTTATATTTAACTGTAACGTTTTTACGTAGCCGTAACCTACGAAATGCATTGAAAGCTCAACCTATACCTGTCGAATCCGTAACGACCCCGTATATTCTTTTATACTAACAAAAAATCAACCTGCACGCAAATTATAACTATTCACTCTATTTTGAAAAAATAAACAATAATTCATTAATAATGATGACTCCTACAAATGAAATAGCTAAAACCAAAAGCGGTAGACGAATATCTTCTGCCTGGAATCCCTTATACACGACTAATACAAAATCAATCATCATTGTTAGCGCAAAAATTCCCATCATCATATTCAAAAAGTGCTGCACAGCATCACTTCCTTTTTATCCATCAAATTTCAACACTACCACACCATCAAAACAGTTCCTGCAGTAATCAATCCACAGCCAATCAAGGTTTTAATTGTTAGAGTATCTTGTAAAAAGATAACTGCTAGAAACACAGTAATGACAATACTTAACTTATCAATTGCTGCTACTTCTGCTACACTTCCTAATTGCAAAGCTCGATAATAACATAACCAAGATGCTCCTGTTGCTAGTCCTGATAAGATTAAAAATATCCAACTTTTCTTACTAATCTCGCTTAATCCAGCCTGTTGATTCGTTACAAATACCATCAACCATGACATTGCTACAACAACTACTGTACGAACTGCCGTTGCTAAAATAGAATTCACTCCATTAATTCCAATCTTCGCTAAAATTGACGTTAACGCTGCAAAAAATGCCGATAATAATGCAAATACCATCCACATATTTATTCCTTCTTTCCTTCAAAAATAGAAAAGACTTTTCTAAATAGTATCGTCCTGCATCATCTGGCATTCTTGACTACTTTTAGAAAAGTCATTTTAACTTTCTTTATTTTTCAAATAATGTCATTGGTAGTAATGAGAATTCACGCTCTACCGCTTCTTTTCTCAACGCAAAATGACTTGTTTGATTTAATGCTTTCAAATGATATTGTCCATTTGAATATTCCACAATGTTTAAAGATGAATTATCAATCATATCTGATAATTTAAAATCAGGAATTAATTCATGTAAAATATTACGGATTGTCATTCCATGGCTAACAATTAGAATATGTTGATTCGTATCACGATGTTTATCGATTACTTTAATCAACCCTTGTTCTACACGAGTCCAAAATTCCATAAAGTTTTCTCCAATATGATCTGGTTCCATTGCTTTAATTTGATTCATCTCTTCAATTACATTTCTACCATCATTTTGATCAAAGGTACGTTGTAATGTTTTGTACAAATTCGTCCAAACTTCTGTTGCATTTTGTCCTTCTAAGCTTCCAAAACACACTTCACGAAATTCTGGCATCATTTGTAAGCTTAATTGATCTCGTAAAGGATGATCTCTTAATACTAATTGAGCTGTTTCAATTGTTCTTCTTAAATCACTTGTATACACTGCGTGAAATGGAATATCTCTCATCCCTAATCCAGAACGGATGGCATCTAATCTACCTTCTTTTGTTAATGGAGTATCTGCCCATCCTTGAATTTTATTGTATCGATTAAAAACTGTCTCGCCATGTCTCATGAAATATAATGTAACGCCTTTATCTGCCATAATATTTCCTCCTCAAATCATTTGCTACTACCATTGTACTCAATTTTGCTCAAAAAATCATATATTTAAGATGAAAGTTTTGAAAAATCCCAAATATCGGTTGCTAACCCTTCATAAAACTCTGGTTCGTGGCAAACCATTAAAATACTACCCTTATATTCTTTTAAGGCACGTTTTAATTCGTCTTTAGCATCTACATCTAAGTGGTTCGTTGGTTCGTCTAACACTAATACATTCGATTCATCATTCATTAATTTACAGAAACGAACTTTTGCTTGTTCTCCCCCACTTAGTACTTGAATTTGACTTTCAATATGTTTACTTGTTAATCCACAACGAGCTAATGCAGCACGAACTTCAGGTTGCGTCATCGATGGGAATGTATCCCAAATTTCTTCCAAGGCTGTTTTACGATTTCCTTGAGGTGTTTCTTGTTCGAAATAGCCTAAATCAATATAGTCTTCACGAGTAACTTTTCCTTCTAACGGTTTAATAATACCTAATAAACTCTTTAATAAAGTCGTTTTCCCAATACCATTTGCTCCGACAATCGCAATCTTTTGTCCACGTTCCATTTCTAAATTCAATGAACCCGTTAAAGCACGATCGTATCCAATGACTAATCCTTCTGTTTGGAAAATATAACGTCCTGGAGCACGAGAAGTTTTGAACTCAAATTTAGGCTTTGGCTTTTCACCTGCTAGCTCAATCACTTCCATTTTATCTAATTTTTTCTGACGTGACATTGCCATATTACGAGTAGCTACACGAGCTTTATTACGATTTACAAAGTCTTTTAAATCTGCAATTTCTTTTTGTTGACGATTATAAGCCGCTTCTAATTGAGATTTCTTCATCGCATAGACTTCTTGGAATTGATCATAATCTCCTACATAACGACTTAGTTCTTGATTATCCATATGATAAATTAAGTTGACAACACTATTTAAAAATGGAATATCATGTGAAATTAAAATAAATGCATTTTCGTACTCTTGTAAATAACGTTTTAACCATTCAATATGTTCTACATCTAAGTAGTTCGTTGGTTCATCTAATAATAAAATATCTGGTTTTTCTAATAATAATTTAGCAAGTAAAATTTTCGTACGTTGTCCACCACTTAATTCGCTGACATCACTATCCATGCCAAATGCTACAACACCCAACGCACGAGCCACTTCATCGATTTTTGCATCTAAAATATAAAAATCATGACTGTCTAAACGCTCTTGAATTTCTCCAACTTCTTCTAACATTGCATTCATAGAAGCTTCATCTGCATCGCCCATTGCCATATATAATTCATTCATACGAGCTTCCGCAACAAATAAATCATCAAAAGCTTTACGTAATACTTCTCGAACAGTCATTCCTTTTTCTAAAACGGTATGTTGATCTAAATAACCAACTTTCACATTTTTAGACCACTCGATTTTTCCTTCATCTGGTTGAAGTTTGCCCGTTACAATATTCATAAAAGTGGACTTACCTTCACCATTCGCTCCGACTAATCCAATATGTTCCCCTTTTAATAAACGGAAACTAACATCATTAAAAATGGCACGTTCCCCAAATCCGTGGGTTAATTTTTCTACATTTAAAATACTCATTGATTTTCTCCTTCAAATTTCTCTGGGTCATTGTATCATATTTACAAGAGGAATATCAAAGTATAGGTGGAAAATTTTCCTTTCTATTATCCCAACAAGAAAAAGCCTTACAGATTTTTCCGTAAAGCTTTGTCATTTCGCATATAGATACTTTTTAATCATTTATTCTCTTTTGTAGTATTTTCAATTTTTCTTGTCCTACTTTCAACATTTCCTGTTCAACCTGACTCCACTTTCCAAATAACACCTCTTGTAGAACAATTGCTGCTGAAATTGTGTCTTCTTTTGAATCAAAAATACATTTTCTATCTCTTTGATAAATTTGAATTCGTTCAAAAATCCCTAATTGTTCCAATAGCTGCGTATTCTTAACTAAATTTTCTACTATCCTATCATGATGTTCTTTTGGAGTTGCTCTAGCTTGTTCCGGGTTAATAGCGTATAGTTCTTCATATCGAATGACTGTACTTAAATACGACAATTCTGGTTTTGT
Organism: uncultured Granulicatella sp.; assembly: GCF_963545075.1. Lineage (GTDB taxonomy): Bacteria > Bacillota > Bacilli > Lactobacillales > Aerococcaceae > Granulicatella. Next base: position 4,845 of record NZ_CAUUHX010000003.1, on the reverse strand, counting down.
AGCTATCAAAGCCAATTGAACCATATATCCCTTATTTTGTAATATTTCACTAGTTTTTCTGGGAACCTCTACAGTTCGTAATGTCCCTTCAATTAAAAGATGATATCCCAAATCGCTTAGCTTCTCTACTAGACATTCTACCATCTTCCCTGCAAATTGCTTTGTATATTCAACACTATCTTTACCATAGTTTTTCTGTAACATTAAATAACATGGATGCTGAAACCGAAAACTATCTCCATCAATAATAATGATATTCCCTTGAAACTCTTTTTGTTTAATACGATGAATTGTTGTTTTACCAGCTCCGCTTTGACCGCCCAGTAAAATTGCTATTGGATTTTTAGTGGAGTGCTTACCCCTTATCAAAGATCGTATATTGCGTTTCAGTACAAGTTGAAATTCTTCTTCCGTATACTCTGCAATATCCATCACGCTACCATCCGTTTCTCTGAGATGGTTATCATACGTTCAATACCATCCAAATACCCAACATAACGCTCTAACTCTTCAAAACTATTCACTAAATAAATATTGGTATGAATTAAATCAGATAAATCATCACTAATAACAACCCAAGGATTACTTTCATCATCAACCTCTACTCCTAGAATATTTTGATATTGATAAAGACGTGCTAACAGATTCGCCCCTCGCTCTTTTACAATTTCAATTTTTAAAGTCAATTCATACTCTTCCATAGGACTTAACATTTTTTCTTCTCCTACAACATCAACATAAGAAACATTTAATTTCTGACAAATTTTATCAATTAATTCAATAGAGATAGAACTTGTTCCATTTTCGTAACGGCTTAAACTATTACGAGAAACTCCTATCATTTTGGCAAATTCAGGTTGCGTTAACTGATTTTTCTTTCGTAATGCTTTTATATTCTTTCCAATCATAGTTACATCCCCCTATTCGATAAAATTATTATAGCACACCCAAAAACAAAACGCACCAAATTTGGTGCGTTTCTCAACAATATCTACCCTTACGCAAATTGCGCATGATACAAATCAGCGTAAATGCCATTTTTCTTCAATAATTCCTCATGCGTACCATCTTCTGCTAAACCATCTTCTGTTACTACTATAATGCGATCTGCATGTTGAATGGTTGCTAGTCGGTGCGCAATAATAAAAGTCGTTCTTCCTTTTGCAAGTTCATCAAAAGATTGTTGGATGAATTTCTCTGTTTGCGTATCTAATGCACTTGTTGCTTCATCCAAAATTAAAATCGAAGGATTTTTTAAGAAAATACGCGCAATCGATAACCGTTGTTTTTGTCCACCTGATAGTTTGACCCCACGTTCTCCGATTTGAGTATCCAATCCAAACTCTAAATCATCGACAACTTCTCTTAATTTCGAACGCTCAATGGCTTCTTCTACTTCTTCATCTGTTGCATCTAATCGTCCATACAGAACATTTTCACGAATCGTTCCATTAAATAAAAATACATCTTGTTGAACAACTCCAATTTGACGTCTTAACGATTGCAGTGTAAAGTTTCGAATATCTTGCCCATCGATTAATATTTCTCCCTCTTGTAATTCATAAAAACGAGGTAATAAATTCACTAATGTTGTTTTTCCGACACCTGAAGGACCAACAAACGCAACGGTTTCTCCCTTCTTCACATCCATTGAAACATGTTCCAAGACTGCTTTATTTTCTTCATATCCAAAACTTACATTGCGATAAGAAATATCTCCTTCAAAATGAGGAGCTTCGATTGCATCAGGTCGATCTTGAATATCTGGTTCAATAGCCATTAATTCTTGATAACGACGGAATCCAGCAACTCCTTTTGGATATAATTCAATCATCGAATTCATTTTATCAATAGGTCGAACAAAGACATTTGCTAGTAAAATATACCCCACTAATTCTCCCGCAGTAAGTTGTCCTGTAACAGTAAAATACGAACCTAGCATTAACGTAAATAAATTAATACTACGCATTAATAAATAATTAAATGAACTACTTGAACCCATTGTTTTATAAAACTGAATTTTATTCGTACGATATTCTTGAATTAATCCTTCAAATAATTGTTGTTCATGTTCTTCGTTGGCAAAAGCTTTTACGACACGCATCCCACTTAAAACATTTTCTAAACCTGCAGAATAGTGAGCTAGCCCTTTATAAATTTGACGATTAATCGCTGACATCTTTCGATTGAAAACCGCTAAAGCAATCGCTAAAAATGGAACAAACACAATTGTCCATAAAGCTAACGTTGGTTGAACTTGATACATCAATACAAATGAACCAATTAATGTCATTATAGCGATAAATAATTCTTCAGGACCATGATGGGCTAATTCACTAATATCAAATAAATCACTCGATAAACGGCTCAATAATTCCCCAATTTTCATATTATCAAAAAATGAAAATGATTGCTTTTGAATATGTGCAAATAAGTTTCTTCTCATATCCGTTTCTATATTAATTCCTAATAAATGCCCAAAAGCTACGACAATATAATTTAACACTGTAGAAGTCGCATATAGAAGAACTAAACTAAACCCTACTACAAGGATTATTCCAACATTTTGCTGTGGTAACACTTCATCAATGACACGATGAACCATTACAGGAAAAGCTAATTCTAAAATTGCCACAATAACCGCACAAGTAAAGTCTAATAAAAATAATTTTCGATACGGTTTATAATATTTAATAAATTCTTTTAACATGTACTAACTCTCTCCTTTTGCATAATGCATGCTACTCCAGTCTTTCCATTTATAAACTAAATGTCCATATAAAACCGTTAAAGCATTCGAAAGTAACATCGCAATCCAAATCCCAGTAGCCCCTAACTCTGTTAAACTTCCTAATATCCAAATAATTGGTAAACGAGCCACCCATAAACGACCAATTGACATATTCATCGAATATTTTGTTGCACTACAACCTTGGAAAAATCCACTATAAGCAGAAAACATCCCCATAAAGAAAATAATGAATGCTGTATAATATAAATATTCAACCGCACTATTCCAAAGAACTGTATCAGACACATCTTTAATAAAGATATGAAGTAGAGCATCTTGCCACATAAAAATAGCGACACTTCCAAGTGCAGAAATGAGTAACACCCAAATCAATGCTCGTTTGAATATCGCATGAGCTCGTTCAAATAAACCAGCTCCCATATTTTGCCCAATAATAGCCGTCAAAGCAGATCCAATTCCCATTTGCGGTTGCGTTAAAATATCTGAAATACGGTTGACCATTGAATAAGCTGCAAGAACAGACGTACCGTATGACTGAATTAATCCATTTAATACAGTAAACCCAAATGCTGCTCCTCCATATCCAAATGCAGAAGGCCATGCTACTTGTAATATCTTACGAATAACAGATGCATCATAATCCATTTCATACAATGGAACATGAATAATGGACTCTTTTCTAGTAGCCATAATCGCTAAAATCAATAAAATAATTTTTGCAATCACCGTTGCCCAAGCAGCTCCTTCAATCCCAGCATTTAAACCCGGTATTTGTGTAAAAGGAATCGTCGCAAAAATAAATATCGGATCTAACAAAACATTTGTGATAGAGGAAATTGTACTAACCACTGTAATTACTCTCGTTCTACCTTGCGCATTCAGCAACGCTTGATATCCAAAATAGTCAAAATCAAAAAACAATCCAATAAAATTAATTTTCAAATACGAAGTCGACTTCTCATAAAAGACGCCACTGGCTCCCATCCATTCTACAAATTGACCAGCAAAAATATAGCCAATGGTCGACAATAGAAAGCCAAATACAACCGTTAATGCCATCGTATTCCAAGTATATTTTTTGGCTAATTTTAAATCATTTGCTCCAAAATATTGCGCAATGAGAGCCGTTGCTCCAACACTAATTCCCAATCCAATTGAGATAAATAAAAAATTTAACGGCCAAATAAACGCAGTCGCCGCAAAATCTTCAGCAGACAACTGAGCTACATACAATCCATCCGTTAAATTATATAAAGTTCGAATTAAATTATTAATCATTAAAGGAGTGGCAATCGTCAAAATGACTCGATTAATATTTCCACTCGTTATAAAATTTTTTGTATTCTGTTTCTCCATTTTAATCACCTTTAACAGTATACAAGATTTTAAAGGATTAAGGTAGTGTTATGGTAATTCTGTAAAATACAGAATAAAAAGAGAAATCGATTTTTTATAGTAGCAAGCAAATGAAACCGGAGGGCTGCTGCCGTCCTTTACTACTATATCAAAAAATCCACTTTACATACGCTCTCCTATACGATCACGAAAAAAGAGAAATGATTTTTTATAGTAGCAAGCACATTAGGAGCCGCCAGGTGGCTACTAATGTTAGGAAAATTTGAGACCTAGGCTCAAATTTTAGCCATGAAACCGCAGGTTTGCTGGCGTCCTTTGCTACTATATCAAAAAATCCATTTCTCTTCCGTACCAAGAAAAAAAGGCCAAGCTTCGCTTGACCTTCCATTTACTTTTCTCGAAATTACTTTTTAGTTTCTTTGAAAACAACGTGTTTACGTAATTTTGGAGAATATTTTTTTAATTCTAAACGTTCTGGGTTGTTACGTTTGTTTTTGCTTGTTAAGTATAAACGTTCACCTGTTTCAGCACATTCTAATAAAATGTTGATACGCATGAATGACACCTCTCATTTCCAAATAGATTCAATAACTCATCGATTTTTTTACGATTTGCCTGTTTATAATAACAAAATCCTAGACCTTTGTCAATGGCTCTACTACAAATTCCAAATAATTTGTCTAAGCGTAAAGTTTCAAAGTAACTTCTAGTTAAGTATCAAAACTAGAAGTTAGTAT
>NZ_CAUUHX010000002.1:0-70551 GCF_963545075.1 uncultured Granulicatella sp. | reverse complement strand
ACTGGTGGTTGGCAATTAGCGGCGCTTCGCTGGTGTTCAAAAGCTGCCCGTAAACCAATTATTGCAGATGGTGGTATTCGTACTCACGGAGATATTGCAAAATCAATTCGTTTTGGGGCTACAATGGTAATGATTGGTTCATTATTTGCTGGTCATGAAGAATCACCAGGTAAAACAGTTGAAATTAATGGAGAACGATTCAAAGAATATTTCGGTAGTGCATCTGAATTCCAAAAAGGTGAACGTAAAAATGTCGAAGGTAAAAAAATTATTGTTCCTTATAAAGGATCATTAAAAGATACATTAGTAGAAATGCAACAAGACTTACAATCATCAATTTCATATGCAGGTGGTTCAGACTTAGAATCAATTCGTAAAGTGGATTATGTTATTGTTAAAAATTCAATTTTTAATGGAGACTCTATTTAAAACAATTTTAATAATCTGAATTCTAAAAACGATTCAATGAGTGAAGTTGAATCGTTTTTTTCTTTATTTTTTAGTAAGATTTTTTGCTAAATTCTCAAAAAAAAGGTAGAATATAAAAGTTGATAGAGGAGGATAATTCGTGAAAATAAAAAGTATTTTAGGATTAATTTTCCTTATGGCTTCACTATTATGTACAAGTGCTATTTTAGCGGAAGAAAATGATTCAAGTACAAAAGAGGCTGTGCAAGGAACAACAGTAGAAACAGAATCAACTCAACAAGAAGAAAAAACTGAACAAACAACTGTGGCTATTCCATTTAGACAAGATGTAATGGAAGCAGTTGCAGAATATGGATATGGTGTCGAAGAACAGTATAGACCAGAAAGTACTATTATGGTCGATGCAGATACCGGAGAAATTGTATTTGGCAGTAATATTGATCAGCCATGGGATCCGGCTAGTATTTCTAAAATGATGACAGCTTATATGGCGTTTGAAGCGATGAAAGAAGGTAAGTTGTCTTTAGATACAATTGTCACTGCAACAGAAGAAGATCGTGCAATTTCAACGATTGGAGAAATTAGTAATAATATTATTGTCGCTGGAGTAGATTATCCAATTGAAGAATTATTATATATGATGTTTTATCCGTCTTCGAATGTTGCCACATTGATGGTAGCAAGAGCTACAGGGTTATCAGATACTGAGTTTTTAGATAAAATGAATGCTAAATTTAAAGAATGGGGCATGGAAAATACGAAATTCAATAATGCTAGTGGAGCAGTAGCTTCAGCATTTAGAGGATATTATACACCAGAAGGTTATAATAATAATCGATATAATCAGACAACTGCTAGAGATTTAGCGATTTTAGCGTATCATTTCTTGAAAGATTTTCCAGAAATCACTAACTTTACTAAAAATCCATTAATTACGGTTATGGTGGGAACTCCTTATGAAGAATCGTTTTACACTTATAATAGTTCCATCCCAGGAATGTACCAAGGATTTCCAGGAGTAGATGGATTTAAGACAGGTTCAAGTCCTAGTGCAGCATTTAACCATTTATTGACTGCTAAACAAGAAGATACTCGTTTTATTCAAGTTATTTTAGGAGTCGGGGCTTGGGAAGATAAAGACAATAGTTCTTTCTTCAAGAGTCAAATTGGGAATGGATTACTGAAAAAAGCTTTTTCTGAATATGAAACGCAAACAGTGTTAAAAGCAGGAGAACATACCATTGATGGTGTAAAAGTTCAACTAGATAAAGATATTAAAACTTTAGTTCGAATCGGCGAAACACCTAAATTTAGTTTAAAAGAGGATAAAATTGTTATTGAAACAGACCTTCCTCGTATTACATCAAAAATTGAACCATTAGCTTATCCAGTAACTATTATTCCAGAAGAAGTAAAAGAAAATAAAGAGAATAAAGATAATAAACAAAATACAACTGCAGAAGCTAAATCAGAATTAACTTTTAATTTTGAAGAATTTTTATTAAGTCTTTCTGATAAACCAATTTTATTAGGTGCAATTATTATTGGATTAGCATGTGTAATTAGTGCGATTATTGTTTCAATCGTGTTTATTATTAGAAAGTAATGATTAACGATTTCCATTTGGAAATCGTTTTTTGTATACAAAATAACTTTTAGTCATGAAAGACGTATTTATATCATGGAAACAAAATAAGCCTTTTCATAGTAGCATGAGTACTAGAAACCGAGAGGTTTCTAGTACAGGAAAAGTCGAGACCAAGGCTCGACTTTTAGGCAAGAGACTCGCTGTAGCGAGGCTACTGCCGTCCGTTTGCTACTATACCAGAAAAGGCATTAAAAAATGTAATTATTTTAAGGAATCGATAAACCTTCCAAACGCTTCTTGTCCTTCTACAGTTTGTTTAAAGACGCCAGCATCTTCCAAACCACGTTCAAAAATTTCACCAACTTTTTGTCGAATCAACCCTTCAACATTGTCTGTTGTAATTTGTTCATTGTCTTTAATTTCGTTAGCCCATGCTTTATGCATTTCAGGCATTTGATGAGCTTGTCCAAGTAAGTAGTTTTCAACTTCTTTTAGTTCTGTTTTTAAACGAGGAGGAAGAATCGCTAACCCCATCACTTCAATTAAACCAATATTTTCTTTCTTAATTGGATGTACATCCACATGAGGATGGAAAATACCATCTGGATATTCTTCAGTCGTACGATTATTTCTAAGCACTAAGTCTAATTCAAAAATACCATTACGAACACGTGCAATTGGAGTAATCGTATTATGAGGTGTTTCATCAGTAAATGCTAAAATATCCGCACTTTCATCAGAATAATTTCTCCATTTTTCTAAAATATGAGTCGCTAATTGAACAATTTGGTTTGTATCTTTACTTGCTAAACGAATAACAGATAAAGGCCAATGTAAACGAGAAACTGTTCCATCAAATCCTTTAAACGTGTAATTTTCTAAAATTGGAGCAACATCCATAGGAAATACATGACGACCAGATTGATAATGATCATGAACTAAAATAGAGCCACCAACAATTGGTAAATCAGCATTTGAGCCAACAAAATAGTGAGGGAACTGACGTAAAATATCCATTAAATTCTCAAATGAACGCTCTGTAATTTGCATTGGACGAGGTACTTGAGTTAAGAAAATAGAATGTTCGTTAAAATAAGAATATGGAGAATATTGGAATCCCCAATCTTCATGATTAATTTCTAAACGAATAATTCTATGATTACTTCGAGCAGGGTGGTTAAAACGTCCGTAGTATCCTTCGTTTGTCATTGTTAATTGAGAAGCAGGATAACTAGATTGTTTTACCAATTTAGCTTGAGCAATCGCTTTTGGATCTTTTTCGGGTTTTGATAAATTAATCGTAATTTCTAAAGTGCCATATTTTCCTGAATATGGAAATTGAATATTTTTAGCAATGGCTCTTGTTTGAATGTAGTGATTTTTTTGGCTTAATTTATAAAAATAATCAGTTGCTTTTTCTGGATTTTCTTTGTAATTGTTCCAAAAGTTTGCATTTAAAACAGAAGGGAGTGGCGTTAACAAATTCATTACGGCTGCTTCAAATGCTTCTTTTTCAGGTAAAATATCTTCAATGACTCCTAATTCAATCGCTAATTCAATGATTTCATCTACTGAATCTTCTAAAGAGGACAATTGATTTGGTGAAATATCAGTTGGTTTATAATCATCTAATTGTAATAGATGCAGTAATTGATTCGTTGTATAAATTTCGTCTATTGGATCTAATAATTTTTCCAGTTTAGCTTTTTCAATAAAATTTGTAATGCTGTGGTACATATTCTTTTTTCTCCTAACCCATTCGTTTATTAAATATAAAATATGCAATCGTTATCAATTTGATTCCTATCAAAATGTAACGGCTTTTACATAAGCCTATTATAAAATGAAAGCATAAAAAAACAAACCATTTTTAGCAAAAAAACTAAAAATAGTTTGATAAATATCAATATTTCTTCAATTATTTGAAAAATGCCCAAATATAATCAATAATCGCTGTTAATCCGTAAGTATATGCAGCTAAAGTAATAGGTTTACAAATTAAAATAATCAGGATGAATTTTTTATAACTCATTTTTGTTAAGCCTGCTAGCATACATAGGAAATCATCTGGTGAAACGGGAAATGCCATCATGAAAGTAAAGAAGTAATCGAATTTATTTCCACGATTTAACCATCCGATATAACGATGATACGTACTATCATTGACCATTGATTTTACAAATAGTTGTCCATAAATTCTAGCTAAATGGAAAGCGATGATGGAACCAATAATAATTCCAATATAGTTGTATACATTTCCGATAAACATTCCGTAAATATAGACTCCTGCAATACTTGTTAAGGCACCCGGTATAATTGGAATAACGGTTTGTAAAATTTGTAATAAGATAAAAACAGGTGGTCCCCATATACCCGCACGTTGCATATATTCACTAAGTGCTTCTTGGGAAGTAAATAATCCTTTTTGATACGCCCAAATACAAAAGATGACTGTAGCAATTGCTCCAGCAACTGAAGAGGCATGCATCATTCTTTGTGCAAAGGGAGATAAAGGCTTACCTTGTTTAATTTGTGTTTCAGTCATAAATTCTCCTTTATTTCAAATGATTTTCAACAGCTACTTTATCATAAAAGGCTTGCCATTGTTGGAGTACGTTTTCTTTAGAGTAGAACTGTTCTCCTTTTTTAGATTTTTCGCAAGCTTCTTGATAGAAAGCCTCATCTTGCTGTAATTGACGTAAAATCTCTTGGAATTGTACTTGAGAATTTCCTTTTAAGTAGTAATCAAATAAAATTGGGCGATATTCTCTTAAATCTCTTAATAATAATGGGATATTTGCATTCATGGATTCCAAAATCGTCATAGGAAATAACTCTTCGAATGAAAGTTGTAACATCACATCACCCATATTAAAGAACTCATTCATTCGTTCTCTTTCTACAAGCCCTAAGAAATGAACATTACTTGGTAATTCATCCATATGTTCCATAATTTCTTTACGACCTTCTGAAATCCCTTTAAATGCAAAATCACCTGCCCATACAAATTGAATATCTGGCATTTTTTTCGCTAAATCAATGAATTCTAAAACACCTTTTCTCATTTGTAATTGTCCTGCAGAGACAACGGTAAATTTATCTGGATTTAATCCAAAAGATTCTCGTAGAGTTGCTTTTGAACGATCAGTAATTTTATAAAAAGTATCACGTGATACAAAGTTTGGAATGTAAGTGATTCTTTCTTTTGGAATTCCATAATGTTCTAAATCTTCAATAAAACGTGGATTAACGGTTACTAAATAATCTGCTTGTTTATAAAATTGAAGAACATATTTATAAAATAATTCTTTAATCGGACGAGGTAAGGAAATACTTTTTTCTAAAGTTTCCGGTAAAAAGTGAACAGAAGCAATCATTGGACGGTTTTGTCTTGTGATAACAGATTTAATTAAAAAATCTGGATTAATCGTATGAATATGAGTAATATCATATGTTTTTAATTGATTCACTACGACTTGATAGTCTTTTAAACCTTCTGTTACGAGATTAATTTGTTCTTCTGTAGCAGATAGAACACCTTGTCCTTTTACACTATCTGCTCGTGTAAGCATATTGATCGTTAACATATTGACTCCTTTAAGAAACAATTTCGTTTACTATTCTACCATGAAATGACTCATTTGGAAAATAGCTAGTAAAATCTTAAAAAAGTTTTGATATTTAAAAATTTTAACGATAACTTTTTGCCTTATGGATGATTTTTTTGTATACTAGATGAAGAGAAATCAAGAGAGGTTATTCATGAAGCGTCAAAAAAATAAACCTAAAGGTAAAGCATCTAAAAATTCAAAAGAAGCAATGACATTAGTGGATTGTTACTATATCCCAACAGCAATTGCAGAACATTTTTGCCTGTTACGTGAGCATTGTGCGACCGAAGTAGAACAAACTTTACTTCAGAACTTTGTAAAAGTTCAAAGAGAACAACGGGAAGACATTGGTGAAGTAATTGTTGCATATGATGAAGCTGGTGTATGTCATGGCGAGATTAGTTTAAGTCCAACTGAAATATCAAAATTAGAAAAAGAAATTTCAGCCGAGAGATTGGATAAATATTTAGAAATTTATTTCAAATAAGATATTTTAAATAATGGATGAAGTGTAATCTGTAACAACTCCTGTTGGAAATTCCTGCAGGAGTTTTTTTCTTTTTAAGTCGTGTGATTTGCCTCTACAACTAGAGCTTGATATCATCAAATAGAAAGGTAGGAGATACTATGGAATTAGGAATTCGTAATTTTACATTTAGAAACCCAACAAAAATTTTATTTGGAACAGATCGTATTAAGGACATTGATGGAGAAATTCCAAAAGATGCAAAAGTATTAATTTTATATGGAGGAGGTTCCGTTAAACGTAATGGAGCCTTTGATCGTGCTGTACAAGCCTTAGGAAATCGTGAATGGGATGAGTTTGGTGGAATCGAAGCAAACCCAACTTACGAAACATTAATCAAAGCTGTTGCACGAGTGAAAGAAGAAGGTTTTACTTATTTGCTAGCGATTGGTGGAGGTTCTGTCATTGATGGAACAAAATTTGTCGCTGCAGCAAGTGTTTTCGAGGGTAATCCATTAGATATGTTTCGAGGTGGATTTGGAAAAGGTCTTCCTGTTACGAAAGCTGTTCCGTTTGGAACAATTTTAACATTACCTGCTACTGCTTCAGAAATGAATAGTGGAGCGGTAATTACTTTTGTAGAATTAAAAGCAAAAGTAAGTTTTAGACCGGATGTAACATTCCCTCAATTTTCAGTATTAGAACCTGAATTAACCTATACATTACCAAAACGTCAATTAGTCAATGGGGTTTTAGATACATTTATTCATACAATGGAAAATTATTTAACATACCCTGTAGATGCAAAATTACAAGACAGATATGCAGAAGGGATTTTACAAACATTAATTGAAATTGCACCAACAGTTATTGATGAAGAGAATCATGATTTTGCAGCTAGAGCGAACTTTATGTGGTGTGCTACAAATGCATTAAATGGGACAATTTCTGCAGGAGTCCCAACAGACTGGGCAACTCATGCCTTAGGACATGAAATTACATTAAATCATGGAATCGACCATGGACGTACATTATCAATTGTATTACCTGCGATGATGAAAGTCCGTAAAGAACAAAAATGGGACAAATTGATTCAATATGGTAAACGAGGTTGGGAGTTATCAGGAACACCTGAAGAAATCGTCAATGGAGCCATTGAAAAGACAGAAGAATTCTTCGCATCATTAGGAGCACCGATTCGTTTTAAAGATGTTTCATTAGATGAATCAGTGATTGAAGCATTAGTGGAAGGCTTAGGACGTCACGAGAAAATCCATTTATCTGAGCATCATAATTTAGAATTAGAAGATGCAAGAATTATTTATCAAACTGCATTATAGTACGGGAAAGGAGCGAAAAGATGGCAAGTGAATTAATTGAAGAAAAGTTAAAACAATTGCCTGATTTACCAGGATGTTACTTGATGAAAAATCAAGAGGATGAAATTATTTATATTGGTAAAGCAAAAAACTTAAAAAATCGAGTTCGCTCCTATTTCCGTGGAGCACATAATACTAAAACTGAAAAATTAGTAAGTGAGATTCATCATTTTGAATTTATTGTCACAAAAACGAATAAAGAATCGTTATTGTTGGAAATTAATTTAATTAAGAAATACCAACCTTATTACAATATTAAATTAAAACAAGGAACGATGTATCCTTATTTAAAAATTACGAATGAACGAGATCCTCAACTAGTGATTACAAGTAATGTTGAAAAAGATGGAGGCATGTATTTTGGACCTTATCCGAATGTTTATGCTGCAACAGAAACTCAACAATTGATTCAAAAGATTTATCCATTGAGAAAATGTGGAAAAAATGAAACGCGTGCTTGTTTTTATTATCATTTAGGGCAATGTATTGGCTGTTGCGACCATGAAGTTTCACCAGAAATTTATCAACAACAAAAGAAAAAAATTCAACGTTTTCTTGAAGGTGATGTAAAAGAAATTAAGCAAGATTTGCAAAAGAAAATGGATGAAGCTTCAGAACAATTAGAATTTGAACGAGCGATTGATTATAGAAATCAAATTCAATATATTGAAACAACCGTAGAAAAACAGCATATTATGTCTCAAGACTTTACAAATCGTGATGTATTCTCATTTTATATGGATAGAGGATGGATTTCTATTCAAGTATTCTTGCTGAGACAATCAACCATTATTAAGAGAGAAGCAGCTTTATTCCCTATTTATAATTCAGCAGAAGAGGAATTAACATCTTTTATCGTACAATTTTATCAAGAACAAAATCATATTTTGCCAAAAGAAATATTAGTACCATCAGAAATTGATAAGGAGTTACTAGCTGAAGTATTAGAAGTCAAAGTTTTAACTCCTCAAAGAGGTCCAAAGAAACGAATGCTGGATTTAGCAACACAAAATAGTGAAGTAGCTTTACTTGAAAAATTCAAGATTGATGAAAATAGTCAGCAAAAAACATTAGGTGCGGTTGAACAATTACGACAAGCACTTGATTTAAGTCGTTTAAGCGTGATTGAATCATTCGACCACTCGAATATTCAAGGGACAAATCCTGTATCAGCAATGGTCGTTTATCGAGATGGAAAACCAGAGAAGAAGAGTTATCGAAAATTTAATATTAAAACCGTACAAGGGAGTCATGAATTTTTAACGACGCAAGAAGTTGTTAGAAGACGATATTCTAGATTATTAAAAGAACAGAAACCTTTACCTGATTTAATTTTGATGGATGGCGGAAAAGTTCAGATGAGAGCTGCCATGGAAGTTTTAGAAGATGAACTTGGATTATATATTCCGATTGCTGGAATGGTAAAGGATGAGAAACATAAGACTGCTCATTTACTGTATGGAGAAAATTATGAACAAATTGAATTAGATCCAACGAGCCAAGCATTCCATTTATTACAACGAATTCAAGAGGAAGTCCATCGATATGCGATTACATTCCATCGTCAAGTACGAAGTAAAAATGCTTTTTCTTCGATTCTTGATGACATTGAAGGAGTTGGACCAAAAACTCGTACGAAATTATTACAGCATTTTAAAACGATGAAGGGAATCCAGGAGGCAACAGTCGAGGAGATTCAAAAACTAGGAATTTCTGAGAAAGTAGCAAAGAGAATCAAAGAATCAGTGAAATAAATTCATTGGGATTTCTCTGGAAAGTTGTGAGGCCCGCCAGCAGCCTCCTTCGGAGTCTCATGGCTAACATTTGAGCCTAGGGTCTCAAATGTTGCCTTAAAAGCTTCCTGATGTCAGGAAGCTTTTATTTCACAACTGCGATAAATCCCATGTGTTCCATTCATTAACTTTAGATACGTTTAGGATGTTCTGTACGTGAAAATCCTTAATGTTCTTACGTGTGGCAAAGGCGCGCTTTGCGCTGTTTGCCTATTGGGGTACATGGATGGTGATTTCTCTTGGGGATGTGAGGCTGTGTTTTGAGAGAATTGTGTTAATTCAGGCTCACTTCTGTACCTTTAATTGTTATAAAAAGGTTTAGAATTGTTCAAGTTTTTATATAACAGATTTTTCAATCTGTTATATTTTTTTGTAAAAATAGTAAAAAATGATTGATTTCCTTCTCAGTGTGTGCTATTTTATGTTAGTCAAAAATATATGAAAAAGGTAGGTAAAATCATGAACAAATGGTTTAAACTAGGTGCAGTTGCTGCAACATTATTTTTAGGAGCTTGTTCTAATTCAACAAGTACTACAACAAGCAAAGATACTGTATCACAAGCACAAAAAAATTGGGATGCAATTGAGAAAGCAGGAAAGATTAAAGTTGCAACAGCGGGTACTTTATATCCACAATCATTCCATACTGATAAAGACAACTCTTTAACTGGTTATGATGTTGAAATCGTAAAAGAAGTAGCTAAACGCTTAAAATTAGAAGTTGAATTCACTGAAATGGGTGTTGACGGTATGTTAACAGCATTAGATAGTGGTCAAGTAGATATTGCTAACTATTCAATTGAAGATGGGGCAAAAAATATTGATAAATATTTACGTACTGAACCACATAAATATTCATTTACATCAATGGTTGTTCGAGAAAGCGACAATTCAGGAATTTATTCTTGGGCTGATGTAAAAGGTAAAAAAGCTGCAGGTGCTGCAAGTACAAACTACATGAAAATTGCTAAAAAATTAGGTGCAGAATTAGTTATCTATGACAATGTTACAAATGATGTTTATATGTCTGATTTAGTAAATGGTCGTACAGATGTTATTATCAATGACTACTATTTACAAAAAATTGCTGTAGCATTCGGTAAAGATACTTTCCCAATTAAAATTAACGAAGGTATTTACGCAAACCCATATAGCGCAAGCTTCTCTATTAAATTAGGAAATGATGTTATCCAACAAAAATTCAATGAAGCATTAAAATCAATGAAAGAAGATGGAACATTAACTGAAATTTCTAAAACATTCTTTGCTGGTGAAGATGTAACTCAACCAAAAGACTTGAAATTAGAAAAAATTGATTTTTCTGATGTAGAATAAGAGGCGATGACGATTGTTTAATCTTAAGTTAGCGATTCATAGTCTTTCCTTTATATTAAGTGGTTTACAATATACATTAGGAATTGCTGGAGTAAGTTTTATTTTTGGAACGATCTTAGGGTTCATGTTTGTTTTAATGAAACGCTCGAATATCAGAGTTCTAAGAATGATTGCTAATTTTCATGTTTCTTTTATGAGAGGAACTCCTACATTAGTATTTTTATTCTTATTATATTTCGGATTACCTTATTTAAAAATTCAACTTCCAGCTCTAGTCTGTGCAATTTTATGTTTTAGTATTGCAAGTAGTGCATACATCTGTGAAGTGTTACGTTCTTCGATTGATGCAGTGGACTATGGTCAGTGGGAAGCTTCAACTTCCTTAGGATTGAATTATTTTCAAACATTAAGAAGAGTGATTGTTCCTCAAGCATTTAGAATTTCAGTACCACCATTAAGTAATGTCTTATTAGATATGATTAAAGGAACGTCGTTAGCAGCGATGATTACGGTACCGGATATTTTTCAAAATGCTAAAATTGTTGGAGGACGAGAATTCGACTATATGACGATGTATATTTTAGTAGCTTTAATTTACTGGTGCATCTGTTTAGTGTTTGAACAAGGTCAGAAAATTTTAGAAAAAAGATTATCATTATATTAAAGATGAAGAGGTTGGATTTCCAGCCTCTTTTTGCTTGCAACGAGGATTGCTAGAGATTTTAAGGAAAATATGATAGACTATCCAGGAAGAAAAGGAGTGGTGATCATGAAAAAATTAGCGATTATAGGCACAGGGTGGATATCTTCTTCTTTTGTAGAAGCGGTACAACAAACAAATAGTTTTGAAGTAGTATCTGTATACAGTAGAACAATAGAAAAAGCAGAAGAATTTGCTACAAAACACCAGATTCATTCTTGGACAAATCAATGGAATGAATTTTTATTAGAAAATTGGGATGTTGTTTATATCGGATCACCAAACCATACACATGGTAGTTATTCAAAACAATTATTAGAACATCAAAAAAATATTATCGTTGAAAAACCATCCTTTTTATCTGTTGAAGAATGGGATGAAGTTCATCAATTAGCGGTTGAAAAAAACTTATTCGTAATGGAGGCTATTCGTCATTATTTTGAGCCAGCCTTTCAAGAAATTGGGAAATTCATTGCTCCTAGAATGAATAAAGTAAAAGGAGCTGTTTTATCGTATGCAAAATACTCTTCAAAATATGATGCATTTTTAAGAGGTGAGATTGCAAATTCATTTTCATTAGCTTCTGGTGGTGGAGCCTTAATGGATTTAGGAGTTTATCCTATTTATAATGCGATAAGCTGGTTTGGAATGCCGGAAAATGTGCATTATCAAGCTCGTAAATTAGAGAATCAAGCGGATGGACAAGGAATCGTATCATTGGCGTATCCAACATTTGATGTAACTATTTTTGTTGGAAAAGTGTTGAACGTATGTCTTCCTCAAGAAATCTACTTTGGAAAAGAAACATTACAAATCAATGATTGCCAAGAAATTAAAGAAGTAAGAACTCTTTATATGAGTGAAGTTCAAGAAACAAAGGAATATAAACTGCGTAAAAATCCATTAGAATGGGAAGCTATTGCCTTTGCAAATATATTAGAACGTACACCAGAATCACTAGTACAATATGAACAAAGTAAATTAATCAGTCGAAATGTTTTAGAAGTGATTGAAGCATTAAGAAATTCAGCAGGAATTATATTTAATTAAGGAGAAATTATGAAAGAATATATTCAAAATAAATGGAATGAAAAAGGTTTTAAAGCATTAACACCGATTCAAGAAGCAACAAAGGAATTGATTCAAAATGGGGAAGATGTAGTAGCAGTTTCTCCAACAGGTACAGGAAAAACACTCGCCTACTTATTACCATTATTAGAAAAAATTGAAGTCAATCATGAATTACAAGCAGTCATTTTAGTGCCTAGTCAAGAGTTAGCACAACAAATTGGTGAAGTGATTCGTGAATGGAAATTGCCAGAATTAACGATGTTAGTTTTAGCTGGAGGAGCTAATGTAAAACGTCAAATTGAAAATTTAAAGAAAAAACCAGAATTAGTGGTTGGTACTCCGGGTCGATTAACGGAGTTAGCAAATCAAAGAAAATTAAAGCTACACAAAGTTCAAACATTAGTGTTAGACGAAGCGGATTATTTATTAGCGCAAGAACATTTAGAACAAACTCGTTCATTTATTAAAAAATGTCCATCACAACGACAAATGATTTGTTTTTCAGCCACTAAAAATGAAATATTAGAATCTATTCATCAATGGATTAATATGACACCAAAATGGGTAGAAAATGAACAAAAGATGGCAGGAAATGGGAATGTAAAACATGTGTATATTGAATCCCCTGTTCGAAAAAAAGATGAATTGTTAAGAAAGTTTGCCAATATGAAGGAATATCAAGCCTTAGTATTTGTAAATTCATTGGCAAATGCAGGAATTTTAGCTGAGAAATTACAATACCACAATATTCCTTGCGCTTTATTAACGAGTAATGAAAATCAAATCAATCGTAAAGCTGCCATTCATGCCTTTAAAAAAGGAGAAGTTCCTATTTTATTAACAACGGATGTGGCAGCACGTGGATTAGATATTGAAGATTTACCAGTCGTGATTCATTATGATTTACCTGAAAATAAAGAAGTATATACCCACCGTTCAGGAAGAACTGGAAGAATGGGGAAAGATGGTTTAATCATTAGTTTTGTAACAGAAAAAGAAGTGAGAGACTTGAAAAAACTCATTCCAGCTGATGCAAAACTAGAAGCATTCCAAGTTCATTCGAGTCAACTACAAGTTGCTCAAAAGAAAAAAATAGTGGAAAAGAAACCTTATAAACCAAAAGATAAAAAAGGATCCGCTAAAAAAGCTTATCCATCAAAAGATAAAAAATCCTTTAAATCTAAAAAATCGTTAGGGAAGAAAAAGTAAAAAGGAGTTTCTTAGATGCTTACATTGGAGTTTTTGAAAAATCATTTAGAAGAATATCATTTACCCTATGAAGAGAAATCAGTGTTGATTCAAGTTAAAAGATTAATCCATGAAGAAAATGCTATTTGTTATTGGTCTTCAATGGGATGTGTATTTTTTGAATTAAAAGATGATGCGACTTTTTCTGATACAAGACCGCTACTTTTTCCTGTTGAACGAGTAGAGAAAGTACAATATCAAAAGAAATTTTTATCAAATGATGAATTAAGTTTTGAAGTAGAGGGAGAAAAGTTTCAATTTGAAATCCCTCATCGTTCTAAATATTTTTCAAATCAAAAAGAACAATTAAAACTGTTCCGAGTAATGATGGAACAATAAAGGAGACGGACATGGAAATTATTCGTTCGCACCAAAATGCAATGGTTAAAAATTATCAAAAGTTACAAACTTCTAAAGGTAGAAAAAAAGCGGAAGCGTATTTGATTGAAGGGGAACATTTAGTTGAAGAAGCCATTCAATCAAATATTTCCATTCAACGCTTAGTAGTCAGTGAGGACACGATTCATCTTTATGAAAAATGGACAAAAATCTATCCAACAATGTTTGTTTCTAAAGAAGTGTTTGAAAAGTTATCGATGACTCAAACGAATCAAGGTATTTTAGCGATTGTACCATTAGAAAAGAAAACATTGGTCGAAGTTCCTCAGGGGCGTTACCTTTTAGCAGATGCGGTTCAAGATCCAGGTAATTTAGGAACAATTATTCGTACTGCTGATGCAGCAGGTTTTGATGCAGTTGTTTTAGGAGAAGGCTGTGTGGATTTATATAATGACAAAGTCGTTCGTTCCATGCAAGGAAGCCAATTTCACGTAGCAATTTATCATGAAAATTTAACAGATGTGTATGGAAAGTTAAAAGAAAATGATATTCCAATCGCTGTAACGGCACTTCATCGTGACGCAAAGGATTTTCAATGGTTAAATGGCAGAGAGTCTGTTGCAATTGTGGTTGGAAATGAAGGAAATGGCGTTCGTGACGAATTGATTGATTCTGCGGATTGTATCATTCAGATTCCTATGTTTGGTCAAGCGGAATCGTTGAATGTAGCGATTGCTAGTGGGGTACTTATGTACCAAACGAGAATTTAAATTGGTTTGGGATTGCGCTTGGGGTTGTGAGGCTGCCAGCAGCCTTGCGAAGCAAGTCTCATGGCTAATTTTTGAGCCTAGGGTCTCAAAAATTACCTATGAAAGTACTCTGGAACAGAGTACTTTCATTTACACAACGGCGCCCAATCCCATGTTTTTTCGGGCATAATATTAGGGTACGTTTAGGATGTGGGGTACGGAAGTATCTTTTACGTGCTGACGTGTGGCAAATGCGCTTTGCTGTTTGCCTGAAGGGGTGCTATTTTGGGGTTTATTGTTAGCCTTAGTGTAGTGGCTCTTATTAGTTATGAGCGTTTTGTTTGATTGATATTTTCATCTGTGCTATACTATTTATGAATTAAGATGACGTGGAAAGGAGAGTGAGCAGGAATGCTCACTCTTTTTACGCAGTTATGTAAAGGAGGTTATCTATGAGTAAAGTAGCAGAATTAGTTTCAACACTCGCTTTGCCAGTTATTGAAGCAGAAGGGTTTGAATTAGTCGATTTAGAGTTTGTAAAAGAAGGGAAAAATTGGTTTTTACGTTTTTACCTTGACAAACCAGGTGGAATTGATTTAGATGATTGTGCGTTTATGAGTGAAAAATTTAGTGAATTATTAGATGCACAAGATCCAGATCCGATTCCTCAAGCGTATTTCCTTGAAGTATCTTCTCCTGGTGCTGAACGTCCTCTGAAAACTGAGAAAGATTTGAAAGAAGCGATTGGACAATATGTTCATTTATCATTCTATCAACAAGTTGAAGGCGAGAAGTTTTTAGAAGGATTTTTAACGGAAGTAACTGATGAGTCAGTGACTTTAGAAGTGAAAATTAAAACACGTAAAAAATCAGTTACGATTGTACGTGAAAATATTGCAAAAGCTCGATTAGCGATTCAATTCTAGGAATCAATTAGAAACATTTTTGACAAAGGAGTCACATTATGAGTAAAGAAATGATTAAAGCATTAAATATTCTTGAAGAAGAAAAAGGGATTTCTAAAGAAGTTGTCATTACAGCTTTAGAAGCGGCTCTTGTTTCTGCTTATAAGAAAAACTATGGACAAGCACAAAATGTTGAAGTTGAATTTGATGCTAAAAAAGGAAAAATGCATGTATACGCAGTAAAAGAAGTTGTGGAATATGTATTTGATTCAACACTTGAAGTGAGTATTGAAGAAGCTCATGAATTACATAAAGCTTATGAAGTTGGAGATAAAATTCGTTTTGAAGTAACTCCAAAAGATTTTGGACGTATTGCTGCTCAAACAGCGAAACAAGTGATTATGCAACGTTTAAGAGATGCTGAACGTACAAATATTTATAATGAATTTATCGAATACGAAAATGAAATTATGACAGGTGTTGTTGACCGTCAAGATTTCCGTTATGTATATGTGAATTTAGGTAAAATTGTTGCAGGAATGACGAAACAAGATCAAATTCCTACAGAAGAATATTTACCAGATCAACGTATTAAAGTATTAGTTTCTAAAGTTGATAACACAACTAAAGGTCCATTAATTTTCGTAAGTCGTACACATCCAGATTTATTAAAACGTTTATTTGAACAAGAAGTTCCTGAAATTTACGAAGGAGTTGTAGAAATTGTTTCTATCGCTCGTGAAGCAGGAGATCGTGCGAAAGTTGCGGTACGTTCTAGAGATACGAACTTAGATCCAGTTGGTACTTGCGTAGGACCTCGTGGTCAACGTGTTCAAAATATCGTAAATGAATTAAACGGAGAAAATATGGATATCGTTGAATGGAACGAAGATCCATCAGTATACATTGCGAATGCATTAAATCCTGCACAAGTTGTGAAAGTAGATTTTGATTCAGATCGTAATAGCTGCATCGTTGTAGTTCCGGATCATCAATTATCATTAGCAATTGGGAAACGTGGACAAAATGCTCGTTTAGCAGCTAAATTAACAGGATTCCGTATTGATATTAAATCAGAATCAGCTTATCAAGAATATTTAGACCAATTAGATTCAGAATTACCTACAGTTGAAGAAGCTTCAAGTGAAGAAGTTCAAACTGAAGAATAATTATTAAGGAGGCATCTTATGAAAAAAAGAAAAGTTCCAATGCGTCGTTGTATAGCTTCTGGAGAAATGATGCCTAAGAAAGAATTGGTACGGATTGTTCGTAACAGTGAAGGTGTCGCTCAAATTGATCCTACTGGAAAAGTCAATGGAAGAGGAGCTTATATTACATTAGAACCGACTCTTGTTGAAAAAGCGTGGAAGAATCATTTATTTGAACGTCAATTAGAAATCGAAATCCCAAATAGTTTCTATGAAGAACTATTGCAATATGTGGATCACCAAAAAGCTAGAAAAGAGTTATTTAGTGATGGAAAGCATTGATAAAAAGAAAGCTCTCAATTTATTAGGAATGGCGACTCGCGCTCGTAAACTAATATCTGGAGAAGAGCAAGTACTGCAAAGTATTCAAAAAGAAAAAGTGAATCTCGTTATTTGTACAACAAATAGTAGTGAGAATACCGTAAAGAAAATCAAAAATAAATGTGAATATTATGAAATCCCTTTTATTCAGCAATTTACAACAGAAGAAGTTTCAAATGCGATTGGAAAACAACGTTCAATTATCGCAATTGCTGATCAAGGTTTTACAAAAAGTCTGATGAAGATGAAAGGATTTAACGATATGAACGAATAGGAAGGTGAACGTATGTCAAAAACACGTGTATATGAACTTGCAAAAGAGTTAAAACTACCTAGTAAGGACATTATCGAAAAAGCAAAACAATTAGGCATTACTTATAACAGTCATATGTCAACAATGGAAGATGGAGAAGTTTCAAAGATTAAAGCTTCTATTTCAACAAAAAAAGAAGCTCCAAAGAAAGTAGTTGAAAAGAAAGAAACTCCTGCGCCTAAAAAAGTAGAGGCAAAAAAAGAAGCAGCGGAACCTAAGAAGGAAACTGCAAAAAAAGAAGAAGTGAAAAAAGTGGAACATAAACCAGCACATTCACCAAAACAACAGGATAAAAATCATCAACCAAATCAAAATAAAAATGGACATAAGAAGGAATTTATGCAAAAACAAGAAAAAGTAGCAAACAAAGGACCAAAACATCAATCTCATGATGAAGAATCATATTCAAATCATCGTGATTCTAAGAAGAATAATGATTTCAAACGTGGAAATCAAAAACGTGGTGGCGAACGTAATCAACAAGAAAACTTTAACAAGAAAAATCGTCATCAAAAAAATAACCGTAAACAACAAAAGAATGCTGAACAAAAACCAGCAGTTCCAGCACGTAAATTCCATGAATTACCAGATGTATTAGTGTATACAGATGGAATGACAGTTGCTGAATTAGCTAAAAAGATTAAACGTGAACCAGCAGAAATTATTAAAAAATTATTCTTATTAGGAGTAATGGCAACATTAAATCAAGGATTATCAAAAGATGCGATTGAATTATTAGCAGCAGACTATGGTATGGATGCTGAAGAAAAAATCGAAAAAGATATTTCTGATTTAGATGTATACTTTGAAGAAGCAGCTACTGAGAGCGACTCACATGCCGTTCGTCCTCCAGTAGTTACAATCATGGGACACGTTGACCATGGTAAAACAACTTTACTTGACCAATTAAGAAATTCTTCTGTAGTAGCTGGAGAAGCTGGAGGAATTACACAACATATTGGTGCTTACCAAATTAAAATTGATGGCAAACCAATTACATTCTTAGATACACCAGGTCACGCGGCATTTACAACAATGCGTGCTCGTGGTGCGGATATCACAGATATTACTATTATTGTAGTTGCTGCTGATGACGGTGTAATGCCACAAACAATCGAAGCGATTAACCATGCAAAAGCTGCAGATGTTCCAATTATTGTTGCTGTAAACAAAATTGATAAACCAGCTGCTAACCCAGGTCGTGTAATGCAAGAATTATCTGATTTAGGTTTAGTTCCTGAAGCATGGGGTGGAGATACAATCTTTGTTGAAATCTCTGCTAAATTTAATCAAAATATCGAAGAATTATTAGAAATGATTTTATTAGTAGCTGAAATGCAAGAATTAAGTGCAAATGCTAATCGTTTAGCATTAGGTACAGTTATTGAAGCTCGTTTAGATAAAACAAAAGGACCTATCGCAACATTATTAGTTCAAGAAGGAACTCTTAAAGTTGGGGATCCAATCGTTGTTGGTAATACATTCGGACGTGTCCGTGTAATGGTAAATGACCAAGGACGTCGTGTGAAAACAGCTGTTCCAGCAACTCCAGTAGAAATTACAGGGTTAAATGCATCTCCGCAAGCAGGAGACCGCTTCGTAGTATTTGAAGATGAAAAATCAGCTCGTGCTGCCGGTGAAGAACGTGCGAAACGTGCTTTAATTGAACAACGTAATGCATCAAGCCGTATTACATTAGATAACTTATTCTCAACATTAAAAGATGGAGAAATGAAAGAAGTTAACGTTATTATTAAAGCAGACGTGCAAGGTTCTGTAGAAGCTTTAGCTTCAAGTTTACAAAAAATTGAAGTTGAAGGCGTACGTGTGAAAATTATCCATACAGCTGTTGGGGCAATTAATGAAAGTGATATTACTTTAGCAACAGCAAGTAATGCGATTATTATTGGTTTCAACGTTAGACCTACACCTCAAGCGAAAATTCAAGCTGAATCTGATCAAGTAGATATTCGTTTACACCGTATTATTTATAATGTTATTGATGAAATTGAAACAGCGATGAAAGGTATGTTAGATCCTGAATTTGAAGAGAAAATTACTGGTTCTGCTATCGTTCGTGAAACTTATACAGTATCTAAATTAGGTACAATTGCTGGTTCATATGTAACTGAAGGGGTTGTTAAACGTTCTAGTCAAGTTCGTTTAATCCGTGATAACATTGTTATTTACGAAGGTGAATTAGCAAGCTTGAAACGCTTCAAAGACGATGCTAAAGAAGTTAAACTTGGATTTGAATGTGGAATTATGATTGAAGGCTACAATGATATTAAAGTAGATGACATCATCGAAGCATTTGAAATGGTTGAAATTAAAAGAAAATAATCATTAAATGATGGAATGAAGAGAGGAGAGTATCAAATGGCGAATTTCCGTGTTGGTCGTGTTTCTCAAGAGATTTTGAGAGAAGTGAATGATATTTTGTCTAAAAAAGTTCGTGATCCTCGTGTGCAAGAAATTACAATTACTGAGGTAGATGTAACGGGCGATTTACAAATTGCGACGGTTTATTATACTACTTTGCAAACTTTAGCGAGTGAGCGCCAAGCAACTGAACGTGGATTGGAAAAATCTAAAGGTTTAATTCGTCGTGAATTAGGGAAACGTTTATCTCTCTATAAAACGCCTGAATTAATTTTTAAACGTGATGAGTCTGTTGATTATGGAAACCATATTGAAGAATTGTTGAAGAGTATCCAACAAGAGGACGAAGAGCGTTAAATACAAATAAAAAAGTTTTTCTATAGTAATATAGGACGCCAGTAGCCCCCTATGGGGTCTCTTGGCTAAAATTTGAGCCATAGTCTCAAATTTTCCTAGTAAAAGTAGCCAGATGGCTACTTTTACGCATATTACTATAGAATTTTTTTATTTGCATTTACCTTAAGATTTAATACTTCTAAGTAGGAAACGTAAAAAATTATAACAAAAAATACTCTCCGTAGTAGCTAGTGTAATGGAATCCTGATGAAGGATTTCATTACGGGAAAAATTGAGACCTTAGGCTCAAATTTTAGCAATGAGACTCGCAAAAGCGAGGCTGCTTGCGTCCCAAGCTACTACAGAGAGTGTATTTATTTATTTCAATAACATCGTGAAAAAATTTCTATCTGTGGTATAATAAATACACTATGAATAAAAGAGGTGTGCTATGATTTCTGCAAATGAAACTTGGATTCTTTGGTCCATTATTATTGTCATTGCAACAGCAAGTATTTATTTAGAAAATCATTATAAGTGGGCTTCAAAAATTAGTGGTCCAATTATTGGTTTATTAGCAGCAGCAACTTTAAGTAATGTTGGTATCATCCCTGTTGAATCTCCTGTTTATGATCAAGTCTGGGATATTGTCGTTCCATTAGCCATTCCAATGTTGCTATTTACATGTGATTTAAAACAAATTTGGAAGGAAAGCGGACGTCTATTAATGATTTTCTTAATTAGTTCTGTCGGAACTGTTTTAGGGGCTTTAGTAGGATATGCTTTCTTAGGAAAAATGATTCCGGTGTTGAATCATATTGCCGGAATGATGGTTGGAAGTTATATCGGTGGAGGAGTTAACTTTGTCGCAGTAGCAACTGCTTTTGATATTCCAAAGGAATTAATTTCTGCAGCTACTGTAGCGGATAATTTATTAATGGTGTTTTATTTCTTAATTTTATTAATGATTCCATCTATGGCATTTTTCAAAAAACATTTTAAATCTGCTTATTCAAATGAAGAGGTAGAGGATTCAAAAGAATTTCAATCTAAAACGCTTGTGACTTTACAAGATATTGCTTTTGTATTTGCGATAGCAGTAGTGATTGTAACAGTAAGCTTTAGTTTATCAAAAGGAATTGCCACTCTTGGACAAAATAGTGTGGTTCAATTTATTTCTAATAAATATTTGATTCTAACAACTTTAACAGTAGCAGCTTCAACGTTATTTTCTTCATTTTTCAAGAAAATTCATGGAGCAAATGAAATTGGAACTTTCTTAATTTACTTATTCTTTGTCGTAATTGGGATTCCAGCTTCAATTGAGGCGATTATTGCAAAATCTCCATTACTTTTAGTGTTCTGTGCTATTATGGTTTTTGTAAATATGTTCGTAACTTTCTTAGGGGCAAAAGTATTTGGCTTTACGATTGAAGAAGCTATTTTAGCATCCAATGCAAACATTGGTGGTCCAACAACGGCAGCAGCCATGGCAGTATCAAAAGGCTGGCACCGCTTCGTAGCACCAACTATGTTAGTAGGAACATTAGGATATATATTAGGAACGTATATAGGAATATTAGTAGGAAACTTCCTCATGTAACAGAAAAGACAAACATCAACTTAGAAGAAAAAACTAAGAAGATGTTTGTCTTATTTTAATGAAAAAGACTTCCTATAGTAGTATGGGAAAGATAAGCCAGAGGCTTATCTTTCAGGAAATTTTGAGACCTAAGGCTCAAAATTTAGGCATGAGATTCGCTACGCGAAGCTGCTGCCGTCCTTGCTACTATTTGAAAGTCAATTTAAATTTATTTTTCTAGGTAAGTAACCGCCATCGCATCTACACCTGTATGGCTCATAATAATTGGGGAAGTCATTACAATTGTAAGTTTAGCCTCTGGGAATAACTCACGTAAAGTATCAATTTGAGACTGATTAAACTCATTTAATCCAGCATGCATAATGCCAATTTCTTGAATCCCAGTAGGGCAAGCTTTCATTTCCTCAAAAACTTCATCATATTTCTTCTGAAGAGACTTTAAACCTCTCCCTTTTTGAACAATCTCAATTTTACCATTAATAACTTCTAAGAACAGTTTGATATTTAATAAATTAGAGAAAGCTCCCATGACACGACTAATACGGCCACCCTTAATTAAATTATCTAAATTTAAAACAGTTAAATATAATTTCGTACGTTGACGAGTACTTTCAATAACTGCTAAAACTTCTTCAGCACTCTTACCTTCTTTTGCAGCTTGAGCAGCTTCACGAACAATAATTCCCATTGAACGAGAAGTGAAGTCTGAATCAACAACCGTTACAGTTGATTCCGTAATGTCAGCTGCTTGTCTTGCAGCATTCACAGTTCCACTAATCGAATTCATTAAGTGAATCGAAATAATTTGCGATCCATCTTTTCCTAATTCATCATAAAGTTCTACAAAACGACCAATAGAAGGTTGAGCAGTCATTGGTAATTCAGAACTTGTAATCATTTTATTTTTGAATTCTTCTTTTGTAATAGTTTCACCGTCTAAATAATGTTCCTCTTGAATTGTAATATTTAATGGAACTACATGAATATTGAAATCTTGGATTTCTTGTTCGGTTAAATCAGCAGTTGAATCTGTCACTATCATTATACGAGACATGTTGTCACTCCTTTTAACTTAATGTATTTCTATCATAGCATATTTTTTTATCAAACGCCTAGCATTAATATTTTTTACTGAGAATAGCAACTTGTTCTAGCATAGGATTTGTTTGTTTTTAAGGAAATCTATGATAAAATATGAAAGGTTATTAAGTTAAATTTATTGAAAAAGGAAGAAATCAATGGACGGAATTTTACCATTATGGAAAGAAAAAGGAATGACTTCATTCGACTGTGTCTTTAAAGTGAGACGCTTATTACAAACGAAAAAAGTAGGGCATT
Organism: uncultured Granulicatella sp.; assembly: GCF_963545075.1. GTDB lineage: Bacteria > Bacillota > Bacilli > Lactobacillales > Aerococcaceae > Granulicatella. The sequence continues at coordinate 47,437 of NZ_CAUUHX010000002.1, read as the reverse complement.
CAGGAACTTTAGATCCAGAAGTAGATGGTGTTTTACCAATTTGTATTGGAAAAGCAACAAAAGTGGTAGAGTATTTATTAGAATCTAATAAAGTCTATCAAGGAGAAATCTGTTTAGGAATCGCAACTGAAACAGAAGATGCACATGGAGAAATCGTGAAGCAAGAAGAGATTATTTCTCCATTTACAATTGAAGAAATTGATGCCATGATGGAAACTTTCAAGGGAGAAATTATTCAAATCCCACCAATGTATTCTGCTGTAAAAGTCAATGGTAAAAGACTGTACGAATATGCTCGTAAAGGGGTACCTGTAGAACGTCCAGAAAGAAGAGTGAAAATTTACGAGTTTAAACGAACTTCGACTCCTGTTTATGATGAAGTTACTAAAACACAAAAATGGACATTTGAAGTTAGCTGCAGTAAAGGGACTTATGTTCGAACATTAGCAGTTGATTTAGGAGAAAAACTAGGCGTTCCTGCTCATATGTCTCAATTAACTCGTATTAAAAGTGGACCATTTGTTTCAGAACAATGTGTGACCTTATCACAATTAGAAGCTTTTGTAGAACAAAATCAAGCACAATCCATTCTTCGTCCTTTAGAAGAAGTGTTTGAAACATACCCTAGGGTAGATGTTCCAGAGGAGTTTATTACAAAAGTAAAAAATGGAGCCATTTTAACAATAGCAGAATTACCACAAGTGATAGAACCTTCAACTTTTTATATTGAAGGTGAATTAATAGCCTTATATGGACCTCATCCTGAAAAAAAAGGACTATTAAAACCGATTAAAATGTTTTAAGGAAAGAGAGATAACATGCAAATTATAAAAATCACCCATCCTTATGAGTCTTCTCAAATTGTTCAAGAACCGATTGTGTTGGCACTTGGATTTTTTGATGGCATTCATTTAGGACATCAGGAAGTGATTCAACAAGCAAAGGAAAAAGCTCAAGAACTAGGCGTTAAATTAGCGTTAATGTCATTTGACCATCATCCTTCGATTATATTCCAAGGAGCACACCCAGACGAATTACAATATCTTTCTCCTTTTGAAAGAAAGGTAGAATTATTAGAAGAATTTGGAGTAGATATTTTTTACGTTATTGATTTTACAAAAGAATTTGCTTCATTAAGTCCGCAAGAGTTTGTGAATCAATATATGGTTGGGCTAAATGCTGTAGCAGTTGTAGCAGGATTTGATTACACTTATGGGAAAAAAGATATTGCGAATATGGAATTATTACCGACATATGCAAAAGAAAGATTCTCGATTGTAACAATCTCAGAACAACATACTGAAGAAGAAAAAATTGGGTCAACCGCTATTCGACAATATTTAGAAACAGGTCAAATTGAAGAAGCAAATGCACTATTAGGCTATGAATATACGATGATTGGAAAAGTGGTTCATGGTTTTGGACGTGGAAGTGCCTTATTAGGATTTCCAACAGCAAATATTGATGTTTCAACGGATACGTATTTATTGAAAAATGGTGTTTACATTGTAGAAATTCAAGTTGAAGACAAATGGTATCCTGCGATGGCTTCAATTGGTGTGAATCCAACTTTTAATGATGTCACAAAAATTACGATTGAAGTCTATATTTTAGATTTCCAAAGAGATATTTATGAATTCCCAGTAAGAGTAAAATGGTTGCATTATTTACGAGACGAATTAAAATTCGATGGAGTAGAGGCACTGATTGCTCAATTAAAAGAGGATGAATTAAATACTAAAAAATATTTTGAAAAATAATAGGGGAAAAATATGTGGTACTTGAAAAATTTTGACGAATTATCGAAAACAGAAGTCATTGAAATTTATAAAGCAAGAATTCAGACCTTTATTGTGGAACAACAATTAAATTATCAAGAAGTGGATGAAATTGATAAAAGAGCGTGGCATTTATTTGAAACTGATGAATCTGGAAAAGTGATTGCTTATTTACGAATTTTCCAAGAAGTAGATGGCGCTCATATCGGACGTGTCCTTGTTGATGAAGCTTATCGTAGACAAGGAAAAGGGACAGCTCTAATGGAAAGAGCGATAGAAATTTGTCAAGAATGGTATGTCGATCAACCAATTATGATTCATGCACAAACGTATTTACAACAATTCTATGAGTCATTAGGCTTCGAAGTGTGGTCACAACCTTATCAGCTAGTTGGAATTGAACATATGGATATGATTTTAAAATAGGAGGCATTTGTATGATTACTCGTTACACCAGACCAGAAATGGCTAATATTTGGTCAGATGAAAATCGTTATCGTTGTTGGTTAGAAGTTGAGATTTTAGCTTGCGAAGCTTGGGCAGAGTTAGGAGAGATTCCTAAAGATGATGTTCAAAAAATTCGTGACCATGCTAGTTTTTCAGTGGACAGAATTTTAGAAATTGAAGAAGAAACAAGACACGATGTTGTAGCCTTTACTCGTGCGGTTAGTGAAACTTTAGGAGAAGAACGTAAATGGGTTCACTATGGTTTAACAAGTACGGATGTAGTGGATACTGCCTATGGTTATCAATTAAAACAAGCGAATGATATTTTAAGAAAAGATTTAAGACATTTCCTAGAAATTATTCAACAAAAAGCGCTGGAACATAAATATACGGTATGTATGGGAAGAACGCATGGTGTACATGCAGAGCCTACGACTTTTGGGTTAAAATTAGCACTTTGGTATTCAGAAATGAAACGCAATATTGAACGATTTGAGCGTGCTGCCCAAGGGGTAGAAGCTGGTAAAATTAGTGGAGCCGTTGGAACTTTTGCCAATATTCCAACTTCAGTAGAAGCATATGTATGTGGGCAGTTACAAATTCGTCCACAAGAAATTTCAACACAAATCTTATCGAGAGATTTACATGCAGATTACATTTCAACGATTGCTTTAATTGCAACTAGTATTGAAAAATTTGCGACTGAAATTCGAGGCTTGCAAAAATCAGAAACACGTGAAGTGGAAGAATTTTTTGCAAAAGGTCAAAAAGGATCTTCAGCAATGCCGCACAAGAGAAACCCAATTGGTTCAGAAAATATGGCTGGCTTATCAAGAGTGATTCGTGGACATATGGTAACAGCGTATGAAAATGTTAATTTATGGCATGAAAGAGATATTTCGCATTCTTCAGCCGAACGAATCATTATTCCAGATAGCACGATTTTATTAAATTATATGTTAAATCGTTTTGGTAATATTGTTAAAAACTTAACGGTTTTTCCTGATCGAATGCTTAAAAATATGGATGCAACATTTGGATTAATTTATAGCCAACGTGTTCTATTAAAATTAATCGATAAAGGATTAAGCCGTGAAAAAGCTTATGACTTAGTACAACCATGTACAGCATTAGCTTGGGATGAACAACGTTCCTTTAGAGAAATTATTGAGAACCACGAAGAAATTATGTCACATTTAAGTGCAGAAGAGTTGAATGATGCCTTTGATTATTACTATCATATTCGACAAGTTGATGAAATTTTCCATAGAGTTGGACTTGACTAGTGCATTTTTCTAAAAAATATGGTATAAACGTATAGTAAACAAAATATGAAGGAGAGTTAACATGATTAACGTAAGTGATTTAAAAGCAGGAATGACTTTCATTCTTGATGGAAAATTAATTAAAGTGTTGGAAATCAGCCACCACAAACCAGGTAAAGGAAATACTGTAATGCGTATGAAAATCCGTGACGTTCGTAACGGATCAACAGTAGATACTACAATGAGACCTGATGAAAAAGTAGAACGTGCACACATTGATACTAAAGACGTTCAATACTTATACAGCCAAGATAACGTTGGTGTATTCATGGACTTAGAAAGCTATGAACAATATGAAATTCCAGAAGAAACAATCGAAAACGAATTGAAATACATTTTGGAAAACATGGAAGTTAAAATCCAATTCTACGGAACAGAAGTTATTGGGGTTTCATTACCTTCAACAGTTGTGTTACAAGTAACAGAAACTCAACCATCAATTAAAGGTGCTACTGTTACAGGTTCTGGTAAACCAGCAACTATGGAAACAGGTTTAGTCGTAAACGTTCCAGACTTCATCGAAGCTGGCGAGTACTTAGAAGTTAACACTTCAGAAGGTACATACGTACGTCGTGCAACTAAATAATGAATAAAATGAAGAATAACAGTTTGCATTTGCGAACTGTTATTTTTTTATTGAAATAGATGTAGAATTTCCTTCTGTTTGTGATAAAATGATGAAAATGTAATCAAATATGAGTAGTGGATGTGAAGTTATGAATCAATACGGTTATTTACTAAAATCTTTAAGAAAAGAAAAAGGAGTTTCCCAATCTGATTTATCAGATGGAATTTTATCCAAAAATCATTTATCAAAAATTGAACGTGGTGAAAATGATGTATCTTTTCAAACTTTATTGAAACTATTAGATAGATTAAATATTTCACTTTTTGAATTTGAATTACTCTTAGATAAGACGCAAAATAACCAATCTACTTTTTTAAAAGACTTATCTATTGCAGTAGCCAATAATGATTTGTACTTATTAAACGAATTATTAACTCGGGAAATTGAATTAAAAAGTAAATCAAATAATATTCGACATAAACATAATGTCATTCTATTAAAGGCTTATATTGATAAATTTTCTAACACTCCATTTAATCATCATGATATTCAGGAAATTATTCATTATATCTTAACTGTTGATGAATGTGGACGTTATGAAATTAGTTTAATTGGTAATTTTGTAGGATTTATGTCATCAGATATGAGACACAAATTAGTGAAAATGATAAATCGAAAGAGTCAATTATTTTATTCGGATAAAAATTATACTGAGATTTTTTCTCGAATTTTATTGAATGTTTGTTATGCAGATTTGAAGGATAATAATTTTAATTCTGCAATAGAAGTCATAGATATCATTGAAAAGCATTTAAATGATACAGAATTATATTATGAAAAGAATCAATGTAAATTTTTCAAAGGACTCTATTTAATTGGTACAAAAAATAGAGATGAAGGAGAGAAATTATGTAAGAAGTGTATCGAATATTTCTATTTCATGAATGATATTTCAAAAGCTATTGAACATCAGAAAGTATTGAAGAAGTTTACGGAAGAGAATGCTTAAGTTGTTTATCCATAAATTTGATTGTATTATACTCTTTATTTTAATAACTGTTAAAATTTAATTGTAAATAAAATCCTTATAAGAAAGAAGAGTTATTATATGGGAAATTTTAAAGAGTATGCATCATTATTGTTACATTCTAAAAGGTTCTTACTTATAACAGTTACAAATATCATTATCGTTTTCTTAGCATATTTTACTGAATACTTTAAGAATCGAATTCCTCATCAAATTTATTTTCAAATTTTTTATACAGGTTTTGAGCTGTATAGATTAAACAAAGAGAAAAGTAAACAAAATAATAAAAAATAGTTTCTTAAAATAAAAGAAATTCGCTTCTGTTTCCATTTCTACTATCCTATGTTACACTAGCAAAAAGTGTTAAAGAGGTGATAGAGATGAAAATTGCAGTAATGGGTGGAACTCCTGTTGATTCAAGATTAGGAAAGGAATTATTAGAAAAGCATGGCTTTGTCGATATTTTGCCCGTTCCTATTTCGAATAATCCGATTGAACAAACAACTTTTCAATCTTCATCTAGTGAATATCGAATGGCTTTTATGAGAGAAAAGGTTGAAGAACTTAGAGCCGAATATGATGCCATTTTTGTATATTGTAATTCTCTTAGTTCGGTAGTAGATTTTGATCAATTATCTCAGGAGTATGAGATGCCAATGATTACGCCAATGCAAATGTATCGTCAATTAGCAATGGATTATCAACAAGTGGCTGTTATGGCAGCAAACTCTCATGGATTAATGGGAGTGGAGAATAATTTATATAAAGCAAATCCAAGTTTACAAGTCATCGGAATTACGTTACTTGAATTAGTCAAATCTATTGAAGCTAATCTAACTCCAAAAGAAATTGCAACAAAGTTTGACTTTAGCAGTTTGTTTTCATTTTTTAATGGAAGCAATGTAGAAGCAGTCATTTTAGGATGTACTCATTTTCCTTATATCAAAGAAGAATTAGAAAGTTTGACCAAACTCCCAATTATTGACGTAGGAGAATATATGGTCAGAACATTAAAAGAGAAATTAGTATAAAGTTAAAATTATAAATATAAGACTATTATGTAGTAGCAGACTATAGGGAAAAATTAAGACCTTAGGCTTAATTTTTAGCAATGAGACAGCTTTAGCTGGCTGCTTGCGACCTTGCTACTACATATTACAGTCTATTTATTTTAGGCTATGTAAAGGAGAAATCCCGATACATAGCCTTTTTTGTTCTATATAAATTATTTTTAAAATCAGACTAAAGTCTGAGTGTTTTATTATTGACTTAATTTGACCAATATGATAAATTATACATGTGGTTAGCACTCGTCTTAGTCAAGTGCTAAAGAGAGGTGACCAAAATGTTAACCGATAGACAATTGCTAATCTTACAATCGATTATTCAACTATATACGGAAACATTAGAACCAGTTGGATCAAAAAAGTTGATGCAGCAAACGGGTTTAGCAGTTAGCTCTGCAACCATTCGAAATGAAATGATGAAGCTAGAAGAGATGGGATATCTTGAAAAGAACCATACCTCTTCAGGACGTGTTCCATCGAATCAGGGGTATCGATATTATTTAGATAATATTTTACCTGTTCAAAACAGTCCAGTTTCATTAAGTATTCGTAATCAAATCCGTGAAACTTTCCAACAATCGACCATGGAAATTCAAGATGTTTTTAAAGTTTCGGCAGATATTTTGTCGACACTCACGAATTACACAACGATTTCCATTGGACCCGAAGTAAGGAGTGCTACATTATCTGGATTTCGACTTGTTCGACTAGGGCTAAACCAAGTAATGGCGATTTTAGTCATGAGCAATGGTTTAGTTGAAAATAAAGTGTACTCGATTCCAAGTGCGATTGATGATTCCGACTTAGATAAAGTCGTTCGAATTATTAATGAGGAATTGATTGGCTTGCCACTAGAAACAGTTCTCCAACGTTTGAAGTCTGATTTACCAGCTTTAATGAATCGATATATGAATTCTCAAATTCAAATTGTTAAAGTGATTCAAGATATGATGAACCAATTTGAACAAGATAGACTCCATGTTGCAGGAAGAAGATATTTATTAAACTACTTCGACTCACATGCTAATGTCCATCATTTAAAAGAAATCTATCGATTAATGGATGACCAATCGAAGATGCACGAATTAGTGATGCCTTCTAACCGAGATATCCAAATTCGTTTAGGGTCTGAGATGAATGATCCATTATTAGGAGAATTTAGTATTATTACAGCAAGCTATGAAACTCCAAAACACGATAAAGGAATTATTGCTTTATTAGGACCTAAAAATATGCCGTATTCGAATGTCCTATCGATTGTCAAAGGATTACAAGAAGAGCTCACAACAACAATGGAGCAATATTATAAAAATTTATAAAAGGAGATGGAAGCTTGGAAACAAATGAAGAAAAAGACGTTCAACAAACTCAAGAAGTAGAAGAAGAGAAATCTCCTGAAACAGAAGAGTTTCAAGAAACTGTCGAAGAAACCGTTGAGGAAGAACCTTCTGTTGAAGAAAAATTACAACAAGAAGTTTCTCAATTAAATGACCAAGTATATCGCTTATCTGCAGAAATTGCGAATATTCAAAAAAGAAATGCAAAAGAAAGACAAGATGCAGCGAAGTATCGTAGTCAATCTCTAGCACAAAACTTATTGAATGTCATTGATAATCTAGAAAGAGCGATTGCCTCACCTAGTGAATCAGAAGAAGCGAAAAATCTTAAAAAAGGGATTGAAATGGTATATGAAGGTTTCTTATATGCCCTAAAAGAAGAAGGTATTGAAGAAATTGAAGCATTAAATCAACCATTTGACCCTAATAAACATCACGCTGTTCAAGCGATTCCAGCTGAAGAAGGACAAGAAAGTGATGTTGTTGTTCAAGTATTTCAAAAAGGCTATATGTTGAAAGACCGTGTCTTAAGACCAGCGATGGTTATCGTCTCTCAATAAGCCAATTAAAAAATTTAAAATTAAAATTATAGGAGTGTATGAATTATGAGTAAAATTATTGGTATTGACTTAGGAACTACAAACTCAGCAGTTGCTGTATTAGAAGGAAATGAATCTAAAATTATTCCAAACCCAGAAGGAAACCGTACAACACCATCTGTTGTAGCCTTCAAAAATGGTGAAATTCAAGTAGGTGAAGTTGCAAAACGTCAAGCTGTAACAAACTTAAATACAATTTCATCTATTAAACGTCATATGGGTGACGCATCATATAAAGTTGAAATCGAAGGCAAACAATATACACCACAAGAAATTTCAGCTATGATCTTACAATACTTAAAAGGTTATGCTGAAGAATATTTAGGTGAAAAAGTTGAAAAAGCAGTTATTACTGTACCAGCTTACTTCAATGACGCTCAACGTCAAGCAACTAAAGATGCAGGACGTATCGCAGGTTTAGAAGTAGAACGTATCGTTAACGAACCAACTGCTGCAGCTTTAGCATATGGTTTAGATAAAGTAGACCACGAAGAAAAAATCTTAGTATTCGACTTAGGTGGTGGTACATTCGACGTATCTATCTTAGAGTTAGGAGACGGCGTATTCGATGTATTATCAACAGCAGGAGACAACCACTTAGGTGGAGACGACTTCGATAACAAAATTATTGAATTCTTAGTTGCTGAATTTAAACGTGACAACGGAATTGATTTATCACAAGATAAAATGGCAATGCAACGTTTGAAAGATGCTGCTGAAAAAGCTAAAAAAGATTTATCAGGTGTAACTTCAACACAAATCAGCTTACCATTCATCACTGCAGGTGAAGCTGGACCATTACACTTAGAAGTAACATTAACTCGTGCTAAATTTGATCAATTAACATTAGATTTAGTTGAACGTACAAAAGAACCAGTACGTCGTGCATTAAGCGATGCAGGATTATCAGCAAGCGAAATCGACCAAGTAATCTTAGTTGGTGGATCAACTCGTATTCCAGCAGTTGTAGAAGCTGTTCGTAAAGAAACTGGTAAAGAACCAAACAAATCAGTAAACCCTGACGAAGTAGTAGCAATGGGTGCTGCAATCCAAGGTGGAGTTATCTCAGGTGATGTGAAAGATATCGTATTATTAGACGTTACTCCATTATCATTAGGGATTGAAACAATGGGTGGTGTATTTACTAAATTAATCGATCGTAATACAACAATCCCAACAAGTAAATCACAAGTGTTCTCAACAGCTGCAGATAATCAACCAGCAGTAGATGTTCACGTATTACAAGGGGAACGTCCAATGGCAGCAGACAACAAAACTTTAGGTCGCTTCCAATTAACAGATATCCCAGCTGCACCTCGTGGTGTGCCTCAAATTGAAGTAACATTCGATATCGATAAAAACGGTATTGTAAATGTTCGTGCAAAAGACTTAGGTACTGGTAAAGAACAAACAATCACGATTAAATCTTCATCAGGTTTATCAGACGAAGAAATCGAACGCATGGTAAAAGATGCTGAAGCGAATGCTGAAGCAGATAAAAAACGTAAAGAAGAAGTAGATTTACGTAATGAAGTAGATCAATTAATCTTCACAGTAGATAAAACATTGAAAGACTTAGAAGGCAAAGTAGATGCTGAAGATGTTAAAAAAGCTGAAACAGCTCGTGATGAATTAAAAGCAGCTGTAGAAGCAAATGATTTAGAAGCAATGAAAGCTAAACGTGACGCTTTAAATGAAGTTGTTCAAAACTTATCTGTAAAATTATATGAACAAGCAGCAGCAGCTAGCCAAGCAGCTCAAGGAGCAGCAGGAGCTGAACAAGCAAGCTCTCAACCACAAGATGGCGTAGTAGATGCTGACTTCGAAGAAGTAAAAGACTAATATAGAGTAAGTAAGAGTGGGAGAACTTCTTCCACTCGCTCTTTTGTAGAATGATATGATAAGGAGGGATAATGGTGGCAAAACGTGATTTATATGAAGTACTCGGAGTCTCCAAAGATGCCTCCGATGCAGATATTAAACGAGCTTATCGTAAATTATCCAAACAATACCATCCAGATATTAATAAAGAAGCTGGAGCAGAAGAAAAATTTAAAGAAATAGCAGAAGCTTATGAAATTTTAAGCGATAGTCAAAAACGTGCGGCGTATGATCAGTATGGTCATGCTTCATACGATCCAAACTCAGGATTTTCTGGTGGCGGTTTTGGTGGCTTTGGTGGCTTTGGAGGACAAGGATTCTCTGGAAGTTATACAGGTGGATTCGAAGATATTTTCGATTCTTTCTTTGGTGGCGGCGGAGCTCGTCGTGGAAATCGTGCCAATATGCCACGCCAAGGGGCAGATTTACAATATGTCATGGACTTAACATTTGAAGAAGCGATTTTTGGTAAAGAAGAAGTGATTCATTACCATCGTAATGCAGAATGTGAAACTTGCCATGGTTCTGGTGCAAAACCTGGTACAGAGCCTGTAACCTGTTCTAAATGTCATGGCGCAGGTGTAATCAATGTTGAAAGAGCCACACCATTTGGTAGAATGATGTCTCAAACAACATGTGATGTCTGTGGTGGTACTGGTCAAGAAATCAAAGAAAAATGTGAAACTTGTCATGGTCACAAACATGTAGAAGAAACGCATAAAGTGAAAGTGAAAGTCCCTGCCGGTGTTGAAAATGGAAACCAAATGCCATTACGTGGACAAGGGGAAGCTGGAGTAAATGGCGGCCCTTATGGTGACTTATATGTGATTTTCCGTGTTGGTAAGAGCGATACATTTGAACGTGAAGGAGCAGATATTTTCTATGAACTTCCAATCAACTTTGCTCAAGCTGCATTAGGAGATGAAGTAGATGTTCCAACGGTTCACGGCAAAGTGAAATTAAAAGTTCCTGCGGGAACTCAATCTGGTACGGTTCTTCGTTTAAGAGGAAAAGGTGCGCCTAGACTTCGTGGTGGCGGAATGGGTGATCAACATGTTACAGTACGTGTTGTAACTCCTAAGCATTTAACGGATAAACAACGTGAGGCGATGCAGATTTTCGCTAAAGAAGCGGGTACTCATGTTGAGAGTGAAGGCAATTTCTTCGATAAAATGAAGGATGCATTTAAGGACAGTTTTAAATAATTACAAAATATTCGAATGACTTCCTGTCATTGTAGTATTAGGACGGCAGCAGACCTACGGTCTCATGCCTAAACTTTGAGCCTAAGGTCTCAAAGTTTCCTGTAATATAAGCCTTTTTGGCTTATATTACTCATACTACTATAGGAAGTCTTCTTTTTTTACGTGACCTGATGTGAGTCCGTATATGATGTGAATGACTTCCTGTTATAGTAGTATTTGGATGGCAGCAGCATTGTGGAACGAGTCTTATGTTTGAGTATACTACTATAGGGAGTCTTTTTTTATTTTTTTGGATAACTTTTTCACAAAGTTATTGTATTTCTCTAAATAATCCATATAATTACAATTAGAAGGTGTGTAGCGTTTTCAAATTTTATTTTAAGAATTATGAAACAAGAAGATGATTAGGGGGAGTTAACAATGAAATGGTGTAAAAATTTAAAATTTATTTTATTAGCATTACTTGTCTGTTCTGTTGCTCTGTTATCAAGTTGTTCAAAAGAAAGAAAATATTCTATAAATCCTTATACGAACCTAACAGTTGACTCTGAAAATGATGAGAGCGATGAATTGTTATTTGAACGAGAAGGTGAAATAGATTCAACTTATCTAGAAAGAGCTAAGCAAGTATTTTTAGTAGACTATCCAAAAGAAGAAAAGGAACAATTAGTGGATAAGGCGATAACAATTCGTGAACCGTATACTCTTTTTAATAATAATGAGATCGCTTCTTATCACTTTACGGTTTATGTAGATGATGAACCGTATGCTTATATTGGTTTAAGAAAAGTTGATAAAGATAAGTTTGCTACCTCATTTATGCAAGCGAAATATCTACCTGAGAGATTTCCGATGAAACATGGATGTTATCGTTTTACAGCGATTGATAATGGAATGTATATTGAATCTGTGAAGTATGATTCTACAAAGGAATATGGGAATTTGAATCATGTTGTTTATACTTTTGATCCAACAGAATTGTAATAGTTTACGAATGACTTCCTAACATAGTAGTATTTGGACGGCAGCAGCCTCGTGGAACGAGTCTCATGCCTAAGCATGCTACTATAGGAAGTCTTCTTTTTTTTGCATAAATTTTCTTTTTCATTGATTTTCTGAAATTATTCTGAAGTTGTTACTCTACAATACATTTATAAAGAGTACGAGGAGTGATTTTATGGAAAATAGTATTGAAATTAAGAATTTATGTAAAGTATATGGAAATACGTCTATATTGGACGATATCAATTTTGTGGCAAAAGAAGGGAGAGTTACTGCATTTTTAGGTCCGAATGGAGCAGGAAAAAGTTCTACCTTACGAATATTATTAGGATTAGATCAAGCCACTTCTGGTAGAGCAACCATTGCAGGGAAAAACTATAAGGATATCCGACAACCATTATTTGTTGTCGGAGCAACTTTTGATGGATTAGGTTCACCAAGTGATCGAACGGTTTATCAACATTTAAGAATCGTAGCTGCCAGCAATGGAATTGAGAAAAGTAGAATTAGCGAAGTACTAACAATAACGGATATTGCCCACAAAAAGAATGAATCCATTGGACATTTATCTCTTGGTGAAACACAAAGGGTTAGTCTTGCTACAGCATTACTTGGAAATCCACAATTTTTAATATTGGATGAACCAACAAATGGGTTAGATCCTAGCGGTATTCGTTGGCTAAGAAATTTTTTAAAGGAACAATCTGAAGCAGGAAAGACGATCTTATTATCCTCACATATATTGTCAGAAGTTGAAGCAGTGACAGATGATGTAGTGTTCATTCATAAAGGGAAAATTATTGCGAATGGTGAATTAAAAAACATCATGAAGAATGCTGCAACTTTAGAAGAAGTCTTTTTCAACTTGATTCAAGAAGGAGGAAAAGAAGATGAAGTTATTTTATAGTGAATTATTAAAGATTAGCTATTCAAAACTTTTCAAGATTGTTTTGTTATTAATCTTTATTGTTCAACCATTTTTCGCTTATCTCGGAACAAAGGCTGTCTTAGAGTTTGGTTTACAAGCAACTCCCGAGAATACACCTATATTAGCAGAAGCAATACCTCCAATTGAATATTTAGGATTTGATGCAATTATGCTAGGGCTGATGCCGATGATTATTTTGGGAGCTGTTTATGGTGGAAGTGAGTTTAAAAACCATCAATTGCGAACAACTTTACTAGCCAATAGTGATAAGAAGAGTTTATACTTTTTTAAATTGATGACATTAACACTTTTATCACTTGTCCTTTCATTTCTATCGATTATAGTCACGATTGAAGTGACTCATGTTACATTAGGGAATTTAGGACTAAGTGTTTTATTAAGTTTAAAAGTTTGGTACTTTATTTTATTTGCGACACTAGCATGGACAAGTCTTACGGTTTTATCTTACTTTATAGCTTTTTTGTTTCGCACTGCCATTGTTCCCTTATTATTTTTAATTCCTCAAGTTTATAATGTTGGGGAGTTTCTCTCTACTCATTTTCAATGGGGAAAGATTCTTCCAGTTGCACTTGGAAATCATTTAATTGCATCATCGGATACTAGATTTTCAACTCATCCAATTTTGACTCTCACTTTATTATGTATTTGGGTGTTCATTTTTGGAGTAATAGTATATTTTCAATTTGAAAAAAGTGATGTAGGAGGGAAATATTAATGCTACGAAATCGGATAAAAAGTGAATTTTTCAAAATGATCTATCATAAAGGATTATTACTTACTTTAGTATTTTCTATTTTATTTCTATTAACAATGTTACTGGCATTAAATCCATCTGCTTCAATAATTAATGGAGATTTTATACTGACACAGTTTTTACAAAGTATTTATTTAGTTCAAACGATTTTTGCAGTTTTTTCTGCGTTTTTTTGGGGAAGAGAGTTTCTAAAAAGTACGTTAAGAACTAGTTTATTAGCAAATCCTAATCGTTTGAAATTCTTTTGTATGAAGTCAGTTGTAACTTTGTTCTTTATTTTATGTTGTTTATGTATAGCTATTGGAATAGGGATTGGTTTAGTAGCATTCTATTTTAAATTTCAATTGAATCTTGAATTTGTTCGTCAGCTATTGTTGAAACTTATTCCACCTATGTTAGCAACGATTCAAATTAGTATGATTACATTATGCCTAACAATACTCATGGAATCGATGGTATCTTCTTTAACAATTGTATTATCCATGTTGTTAGGACTAGGGCAGCTATTATTACAATATTCTTCTAGGATGAATGTACTCCCTGTATTAGCTACTATGAATAGTTTTTCAATTGAACCAATTTCTATTTATCCAAACGTTACAGAAGGGATTTTCATTCAATCATTATGGACAATTGTTTTTATCGGATTAGCCTATTACCATTTGCATCGAAAGAGTGTAAAATGAAAGCAAAATTAGTCTAAGATAGGAGTGTTGGGGTATGTCGTATAAAATACTAGTAATTGATGATGACGAAAGTGTACTAAGATTAATCAAAAATATATTATTGTTAAATGATTATGATGTTACTACTAGGAATGGTATTGAAGATGTAAATATCTGTGACTTTGTTGACTTTGATTTAATATTACTAGATATTATGATGCCACTAGATGGAATAACGATTTGTAATGAAATTAGAGAACAGATTAAAGCTCCAATTATTTTTATCACAGCTAAAGATATGGAGGAAGATTTAATTAATGGATTATTAGCGGGAGCAGATGACTATATTACTAAACCCTTCTCAGTAAATGAGTTTTTAGCAAGAATTAAAATGCATCTTAGACGTGAAGAACGAAATAGACAAACGGTCAAACGATTAGAATTTGGTTCGATTTCAATTGATATGAATTTAAAAACAATTTTTGTTGAGGAAAATGAAATCAAACTAACTAACCGTGAATTTATGATAATACAGTTATTAGCTAGTCAAACATCCAGAATATTTACAATTGAAGAAATCTATCAAGTAGTATATCCTAACAGTTCTAATACTCAATTTCGTTCTATTTCTGAATATATGTATCAAATACGTTCAAAATTCAAACCGTATCATTTAAATCCGATAGAAACAATGAGAGGAGGCGGGTATAAATGGAAAATAAAATAAGCTTTAAACAACTTGTTCAAAAGACTTGTCTTAAAATTATAGTGGAGTTTTTGATTGCTATTTTAGTGTTATACCTGCTTCCATTATTGTCTATTTCTATTAAAGTGCCAGGTGAAGAAACAGCTTATCCTGTATTTTTGAATATTTTTTCTTGGATTTATATCTGTATTGCTTTATTAGTGATTGTTAGTTTGAATATACGACAATTACTATTAAAAATTCATAAAGAGATGAACATCGTTTACCATCAATCCATGTGGCTAGAATCTACAGATTTAACAGAATCATTAACAATTAGAGAATTTCTTGAGACAAATCAAAAGATTAATCAAATGCAACATCAAATTGAAGGAATGCTTGAAAATGAACGCAAACAAAAGGAAGCATTAGCTTTTAAAGTGTCAGCAGCTTCCCACGATTTAAAAACACCATTAACAGTCATTCAAGGAAATTCTGAACTCTTATCTCAATCAGCTATTGAAGGAAAATATCTTCCCTATATTCAAGATATTCATATAGCAAGCAATCGTATAATTGAATATATAAATCGATTACTCTTGTATTCGAAAACTTACTATGAGAATGAAAATGAATGGAAAGAGTATTCCTTAGAAGATGTGATTGAATCTATTGATCAAGAAATCCATTATTTGCTAAAAGACAAAAGTATTGTTACATTCCAATATGATGAACAGATAGATAAAAATACTACAGTATATCTTCATTTGAATTATGTATTAAGAGCAGTAATGAATATGATGCAAAATGCACTGGAATATAGTCAGGCAGATAAAAAATCAATCAAAGTGTATTTACAATACACTCATCAGCAATTACTGATAAGCGTTTGGAATAATGGTGCACATTTAACTGAAGAAACATTACAACATGCAGATTCATTATTTTACCGAAATGATAAAAATCGCAATCTGAATGATGCACATTTTGGAATAGGACTAGCTTTTGTTAAAAGGGTGTCAGAATTACATCATGGAATATTAGAAATTAAAAATGAAGATGATGGAGTGAAAGTAACGATTAGTATTCATACAGGATTGAGTAAAAAGTAGTAAGGTAAATTATTGAGGTTAATTTAAAATTATTTTTTTCACAAACATGTTGTATTTCCCTAAAATTTCCATATAATTATAATTAGAAGGAGGGTAGCGTTTTCAAAATTTGTTTTAAGAATTACTTATCAAGAGAATGATTAGGGGGAGTTAACAATGAAATGGTGTAAAAATGTAAAATTTATTTTATTGGCATTACTTGTCTGTTCCGTTGCCCTGTTATCAAGTTGTTCAAAAGAAATAAAATATTCTATAAATCCTTACGTTAATCTAACGGTGGATTCTGAAAATGATGAGAGTGATGAATTATTGTTTGAACGTTTAAAAGAAGTTGATGCAGATTATTTAGAAGAAGCTAAGAATGTATTTTTAACTCACTATCCTAAAGAAGAAAAGGAACAATTAGTGGATAAGACGATAACAATTCGTGAACCGTATACTCTTTTTTCTCCAAATGACGATTTTAATAAAGTAGCTCTTCACTTTACGGTTTATGTTGATGAAAAACCTTATGCTCATATTGGTATTTTAGACAAAAATAGTAGCGGTAGTTTTGCAACCTCATTTATGGAAGCTAAATCTTTCCCAAATAGATTTCCGATGAAACATGGGTGTTATCGTTTTACATCAGTTGATAATGGATTTCATATTGAATCTGTGAAGTATGATTCTAATAAAGAATATGGGAATTTGAATAACGTAGTTTATACTTTTGATCCAACAGAACTTTAATATATTTCGAATGACTTCCTGTTATAGTAGTATTAGGACGTAAGCAGACAGCATTCGCTGTCTCATTACTAAACTTTGAGCCTTAGGTCTCAAAGTTTCCTGTAAGATAAGCCAAACAGGCTTATCTTACTCATACTACTATGGGAAGTCTTCTTGATTTACGTGACCTAATGAGAGCCCGTATATAAAGTCGCATGACTTTCTGTCATAGTAGTAAAGAACGACTGTATGCTCGTGAATGTGGCTCTCATGCCTAAGCATACTATTATAGGGAGTCTTCTTGTTCTTCTTTGTTTTTTTCATGCGAAATAATCTATCAAACAACAGAGATATCTTGAGGGTATCTCTTTTTTTATATCGATATAATATGGTATACTATCAATAGTATGTTTACAGAATGGAGTGATAAACGATGGATATGTCCAAAATTATTGAACAAATGGTGGAATCTAAAGATGTCAAAAGAATTAGGGAATTATTCAACCAGAATTATCCAATCGATATTGCTCTAGGATTGGAAGAAGTAACCGATGAAGTGCTTAAAAACTTCATGTATACCATTTCCAATACACGATTAGCTTCCATTTTGGAAGTAAGTGATCCCGAACTTCAAATTCGAATGTTAGAAAAATTACCATTCCGCCGTGTAGGATTATTATTCCAACAAATGTCCAATGACGATGTCGTGGATATTTTAGGAAATCTGCCAATTGGAATTCGTAAAAAATATTTGAATATGATGAAGGGTTCTTCTCAAGATGAAATTCAAACGATGTTAAAATATCCTCAAGATTCTGCCGGAGGGATTATGACGACAGAATTTATTTCCGTGAAGGAACATTTAACCGTTGAAGAAACATTGACGAAGTTAAGAGAAATTTCTCCAAATACAGAAGTCATTCATACAATTTTTGTGACAACATTCCAAAATCAATTAATTGGTTGGATTGATATTCGTGACTTATTTACAAATGAATTAGATGTCAGTTTACATGATTTAATGCATACAAATATTATTTCTGTAGTTCCTGAAGAAGACCAAGAAGAAGTAGCTCGTCTATCTTCAAAATATGACTTATCAGTTGTACCCGTAGTTAGTACAAAGGGCCTTTTAATTGGGATTATTACAATTGATGATATCGTCCACGTTCTTCAAGAAGAGCATCATGAAGATATGCTTTTAATTAGTGGGGTTGAAGGGTCTGAAAGAATTGGTGGTCCATTTATGGAATCCATTAAGAAACGGACTCCTTGGTTATTAATTAATTTAATTACAGCCTTTATGGCTTCAGCTGTTGTTGGGATGTTTCAATCAACCATCGAACAAGTCGTTGTTCTTGCGGTTGCCATGCCGATTATTACGGGGATGGGAGGAAACTCAGCTTCTCAAACTCTAGCACTAGCAATTCAAGAAATTGCATTAGGACAATTATCATTGGAAAAAGATAAAAAGTATGTTTGGAATGAAATTGTTTTAGGCTGTATGAATGGACTTATTACCGGAGTTGTAGCTGCGATTGCGCTATATATTCCTTATCAAAACTTTTATTTATCGATTATTGTAGTTTTAGCGATGGCTATGAATTTAATGGTGGGAGCAATTTTTGGATTCTTTGTACCTTTAGTATTAAAAGCTATGAAATTAGACCCAGCCATTTCATCGACCATCTTTGTAACAACGGCAACAGACGTTCTAGGATTTTTCTTTTTCCTAGGAATTGCACAAGTCTTTTTACCGTTATTAATTTAGATATGAAGGAGATTATGAATGAATTTAGAAGAAATGAGAAAACGACAAGAGCGCATCAGAAACTTCTCGATTATTGCGCATATTGACCATGGAAAGTCAACTTTAGCAGACCGTATTTTACAAGCAACAGATACTGTAGCAGACCGTGAAATGCAAGACCAATTATTAGACTCTATGGACTTAGAACGTGAACGTGGAATTACAATTAAATTAAATGCGGTGGAATTAACGTATGATGCCAATGATGGAACAGAGTACATTTTCCACTTAATTGACACTCCAGGGCACGTGGACTTTACGTATGAAGTGAGCCGTAGCTTGGCAGCCTGTGAAGGAGCAATTCTTGTAGTAGATGCTGCTCAAGGGATTGAAGCTCAAACATTAGCGAATGTGTATTTAGCAATTGATAATGACTTAGAAATTGTTCCAGTTATTAATAAAATTGACTTACCTGCTGCTGATCCTGAACGTGTTCGTACAGAAATTGAAGACGTTATTGGAATTGATGCTAGTGAAGCGGTTCTAGCAAGTGCTAAAGTAGGAATTGGTATTCCAGAAATTTTAGAACAAATCGTTCATAAGATTCCAGCACCTACTGGAGACTTAGAAGCTCCTTTACAAGCGTTGATTTTCGACTCAGTTTATGATGCTTACCGTGGAGTAGTCTTGAATGTTCGTATTCAAAACGGAATTGTAAAACCTGGTGATAAGATTCAATTAATGAGTAATGGAAAAACATTTGATGTAGTTGATGTTGGTATTTTCTCTCCTAAACCAATTAGTCGTGATTACTTAATGGTTGGAGATGTAGGGTATATTACTGCTTCTATTAAAACAATCCAGGATACTCGTGTAGGGGATACTGTTACATTAGCGAACAATCCAGCAAGTGAACCTTTATCAGGTTACCGTAAAATGAATCCAATGGTATACTGCGGTTTATATCCAATTGATTCTTCTAAATATAATGATTTACGTGATGCATTAGAAAAATTACAATTAAATGATGCTGCGTTGCAATTCGAAGCAGAAACTTCTCAAGCATTAGGCTTTGGTTTCCGTTGTGGATTTTTAGGATTGCTTCATATGGATGTTATTCAAGAACGTTTAGAACGTGAATTTGATTTAGATTTAATTACAACAGCTCCATCGGTAATTTACCATGTTCAAAAGACAGATGGAACAGAAGTAGTAGTTTCTAACCCTGCTGAAATGCCAGATCAGTCTAGCGTTCAATCCATTCAAGAACCTTATGTAAAAGCCTCAATTATGGTACCGAATGAGTATGTTGGAAGTGTAATGGATATTTGCCAACGTAAACGTGGTACTTTTGTCACAATGGATTACTTAGATGAATATCGTGTCAATGTGATTTACGAAATGCCTTTATCTGAAATTATTTTTGATTTCTTTGATTCATTGAAATCAAGTACTAAAGGATATGCATCATTAGATTATGATTTAATCGGCTATCGTGAAAGTAAACTAGTGAAGATGGATATTATGTTAAATGGTGAAGTAGTCGATGCCTTAAGTATTATCGTTCATAAAGATTTTGCTTATAATCGTGGTAAAGCTATTACTGAGAAATTAAGAACATTAATTCCTCGTCAACAATTTGAAGTGCCAATTCAAGCAGCAATTGGAAACAAAATTTTATCTCGTACAAATATTAAAGCATTACGTAAAAACGTATTGGCGAAATGTTATGGTGGTGACGTTTCTCGTAAACGTAAGTTATTAGAGAAACAAAAAGAAGGTAAGAAACGTATGAAACAAGTGGGATCTGTTGAAGTACCACAAGAAGCATTCATGTCGGTGCTTAACCTTAACGAAGAAGAGAAGTAGTTTTTTAAATGACTTTTTACTGTAGTATGGACGCAAGCAGCTTCGCTAGAGCGAATCTCATTGCTAAAACTTGAGCCTAAGGTCTCAAGTTTTCCTGTAATATAAGCCTGAAAGGCTTATATTACTGATACTACGGTAAAAAGTTATTTGTGTTTTGCCATTCTTTTATGAATTGGCGTATAGATGACTTCTTTTACTCGTGCTACAGTGGAAAGTTTTTTGTGTTTTCATTCATTAATGAAATTACGTTATCAGCTTCGCTAAAGCGAATTTCATTGCTAAAACTATGGTAAAAAGTCATTTGTATTATATTCTAACAAGATTGATTATTTGAAAAATTAATAATAGTAAAAAAACACTTTCTAGTGAATAGTATGAAATTGTTATGTTATAATGAAATAAATAAGGTTTTGATTTAAAGCTTTTCTGGATAGAGAAAGGTAGGAAGGAGGAAGTATGGGAGAAAAAGGGAAAAGTATTGATGGCTTGATGAGACATATTAGAAATAATCATAACGTTTTAATAAATGGTAGTAAGCATAAAAGAACTCTAAGAAATATTGGTTATTTTCATGGATATAAAGCTTATAAATTTGTTCATAAAAAGAATAATCCGTTAAGTTTTACTACATTTGATGAAATTAGGGGAACCTATAATTTTGATAATGCCTTAAAGTCGTTATTATACTCAGAAGTAATGAAAATTGAAACCGCCATTTCTAATTATATCCTTGAAGTTTTGGTTACAGATTCAGCAATAGATATGGATTCAATATTTAAAGAGAAACTTAATCATTTTGATGATTTTTCTAAAAATTCTGTAGAATATAAGAAGGAAATGGCAAAATTTTTAAATCTTCGTCGTAATTTAGAAGGTACGATAGCAAATAATTATACTAAAAGTTCTATTATTCAACATTATGTACATCAAAATAAACCAATACCCATTTGGGCTATTTTTGAACATACGACAATGGGGGATTTAGGGAGTATAATTGAGAGATTGAATAATAATACTAGATTAAAAATTCAACAAGATATAGGCTGTTCGGATACTAGTTTGGATACAAAAGTGGAATTGCTATCAAAGCATATCTTTATTTTAAAAGATTTGCGTAACGCAATTGCTCATAATAATGTTGTTTTTGATTGTCGTTTTAATACTTTTAAAATTAAAAATATGGTAATTACACATCTAGAAAAACATACTAAGGTGAAGAATATTAATTTTACTACAATTACTGATTATATTATACTCATTGCGTACTATCTGAAAATACTTAGATTTTCAAAAAAAGAAATAAAGAATTTTATTAGTCGTTATAAAAAAATAATTAAAGATTATTCTCAATCGATTAAAGATCCTCATAATGTTCATTTAATTCTTGGAGTTGATAGTTTGTCGAAAATTAATCAATTGTTAAATAATTTGTAAAGATTAATAGTTTTACTTGTAAATAAAGTTTTTTTTTGTTAATATAAATACACTAATAGCGATAAAGTTTTTCGGAACTTATCTAAAACACCGGACTTAAAACACCGGTGTTTTTTTATTGCCTAAAAATAGAACATCTATTTAAAAATATTTTTAAATAACTCTTGCATTTTAGTTACAGTAGGAGTATTATCTATTTAAAGAAAATTTTAAATAGAAAGAGATGAGTATATGTCAGTTAATGATATTTTGTCTGCATTATCGGATGAAAACCGTCGCAAGATTTTAGAAATTTTACGACAGGGGCGAACGAATACTGGAGACTTAGCAAATAGCTTACAAATCACACCGCAAGCATTGTCGTATCATTTAAAGAAGTTAAAACAGGCGGATTTAATTTATGAAACAAAGGAAAAAAACTTCATATATTATGAATTAAATTTAACCGTTTTAGAAGAGGCAATTGTTTGGATGAATTCAATTATTGGAGGAAATTAATATGTTAGTAGAACAAAGAAAGATTTATTTATTAGATGTCATTTTGACGTTTTTACCTATTTCACTTGCTTTATGCGTTGTTTGGTATGCACCTGAGACTATCGTATCTCGTTTTGACTTAGAAGGAAATGTTGTTGCAACAGCTTCCCGTTGGACGATTTTAATCTTACCAATCTTCATTTTATTATTATCTGGCTTGATCAAATGGATTGATTGTAAAGGATTGGTCGGAAGTCAAAACAAGGAAATTAGCCGTTATATTTTTAGAGTTACATTACTATTGTTTAACGCTATCGCCTTTTTCCAATTTTTCTTAATTTTAACGGGGTATAGTATGGTATCCCAAATGGGACGTTTGATGGCATTTCTAATTGGAGTGTTTATGATATTCATTGGAAATGTTAGTCCTAAAATTAAAGAAACGAATAAGCACTTTGGTTTCCGTGTGCCATGGATTATGAACAATGATGAAGCATTTCGTAAAACACAACGATTCTTCGGATTTGCGAGTACGATTTCTGGTGTAATCTTTATTGTAATTTCGTTATTTGTATTGAATCAATTAGTAATGATTCTTGTGAGTATCGTTTTAGTGCTAACAATCGGCATTACTGCAGTGTATTCATATAAAACTAGCAAATAAATGATGAATGACTTTTCTCTGTTCTAGCATTTAGACTTTGGTCAGTTTGTGCTATAGGGAAAAGTCATTTTATTTTGAATATCCATGAAAAATGTAATGCTAGACTTGTTCTTTTTCTATTGCAATATCTACTTGTTTTTGAATGATTTGATCATAGTCTTGACTCATTTTTTCATACAAAGCTTTATCATAATTTTCAATCGCATGATTCCATTTGAGTAATTCTGGAATTTCTTCATCTTGTAAGTTTGGATGCTCTTGAAGTAATAAGTTCAAAAGGATAAAAACTTGTTTAATTAGGTCAGAATAATATTCATTTTTTCTAAAAGCATTGAACTCCTCATAAGAGATATCTGTTTGTTGAGAAAGACACATCATTGGTAAATTATCTTCGTTTAATATTACAATTTCTTTCCCACTAAACGTATCACGATGATAGGCAAATAGAATCATTTTCAATAATAATTGTGGGTCGTGATTCAATATAGAATGTGATTCGGAAACAATAATTGACTCTGGTATAGAGCTTACAAACAGATGTATGAAATAGGCAATATGATTTTTCGGAAGCGTATAATTATGTTTTAAATCAGAAGAGGCGAATGGTATATTCATAAATATCATCCTTTACTAAAGTTTTATAACTTCATTATATCAGAGAAAAATAAATCTGTTTATTGTTTTGACAACTGCTTCTTTAAGTTTTTAGGCATTATTCTTCAATGCTACGGAGAAAAGTCTTTTTTCTTATTGAAATAAGTAGTATACTATCTTTGAAAACGATAACATTTTGAGAGTAGGAGATAATGATGAGAAAAGAGCAAAAGATATTATTGGGAATTTCCATTTTAGTAGGTGTCATCTGTATTGAATTAAGTATGTATGTTATTCCTTTTATTGAAGAAGTTAAGAATTTTGAAATCCCTATGTTTGTTGTAGGTGTTATTCTTTGCATCATCTCCGTTATTTTCGGAATTAGAAATCAAAAAAGTTAAGGAGGGTAGAATGATTGTGTCACGTTCATATATTTAACAGTAATTGGGGGAATCTTTATGTTAGGAAAATGTAGAGTCGTAAGTATTGTATTGTTAAGTATTTGTTTAGCTTCTTGTGGTCAGCAAAATAATACACAAGAAACAACGGTTCAAGAAAGTATTACTACAGTGGAACAAAGTAAATCCACTAATTTTCAATTAGGAAAGGGAAGTAATCAGTTTAATACTGTTTCATTTAATGAAACGTTTAAGGACAAGAGTGTAGTCGCTCAATATGCTGACGAGTATCCAGACTTTATTCCGCAAGTGTTGTCAGAGGATGGAAAATTATACGGAAGTGTGGATCATGTTGGAATTTTAGAAATTGATTTAAAAACAAATCAGCATCAGTTAGTTCATGAAGTGAGCGATGCAACAGTTTCCCAGCAATGGGTTCGAGCAGTCGATAAGAATTGGGTATTTTTTGAAGAATTTAATGACTCAAAACCGAAGATGCACAGTTAGTATTTAATATTGTGAAGGATAGTAAAAAAGATACTTCTTCAAATACTCTTCATCTATTGGAACCAACAACGATGAAAGAGCAAGTCATTGATCAAAACACATTTTCACCGATTCTTTTCGATGGAAAACTCTATTATATTCGCTATGATGCAACCAATAACCATTCAGAAGTTGTTCAATATGATAGGAAGAATGGGGACAAGAAAGTGACCTTGACGCATCAAAGTGCAACAGAGCATTTAAATCAATTATTGATTGATAAGCACGAATTATATGTTTCACTAGGAACAGATTTGAAGAGTGGAACCATTTACCATGTTAATCAAGAAGAGAAGAAATATGATTGGGTCTATGGATATGCAAGCACAGGATTTATTCAACAAAATCACCTTGGATTCATGAGTTATTCAGCAACTGAAACTGAATCAGGACGCTACAAAACACCTTTTCGTTTGATTGACTTACAGCATCATAATGAATATGACTATGATGGAAGCATGGTATTCTTATCTGAAAAAGGAATGGCATGGATAGCCTTCAAGAAAGATACAAAAGAAATTCCAAAAGGCGAAACATTCCGAAACGAAAACTCAGAAATCCATTATGTTGAATTTGAATGAGAATAATAGTAATATGACAACCATAAGCTCCTAGTAAGTGCTAGGGGCTTGTTTGCACTATAAAGTTCTTTGAGGAAATTATTAGTATTAACTCTTGACTTTTGTTCTTAAAAACAGTATATTTTAAGCACGAAAAGGTGGTGTCAGTATGAGTAAAAAAGAATTATTACTTGAAAAAATAAAGAAAAACAATGGAGTCATTACTACTAAACAAGTTATTGAGTATGGTATTCATAAAGACGTATTAAAAAATATGGTTATTAAAGAAGAACTGGAAAAAATTGCTAATGGACTATATGGACTTCCTGGAGAAAGTATTGATGAATATTTATACTTTACACATCGAATTCCGAAAGGAATATTTTCTCATGAAACCGCAGCTTATTTACATGGATTTACTACAAGATTGCCATTCAGTTATGTTATGACAGTAGCCGTAGGGGATAATGTCAGTCGTGTAAAATCAGTAAAAAGTAATATACTATTCAAGTATGTTAATAAAGAATTTTATAAAATTGGAAAAAGCACTTCCCTTAGTCCATTTGGTAGAGAAATTGTAGTATATGATAAAGAACGTACGATATTGGATCTTATAAAAGACAAAGATAGAGTGGATACCCAAGTGTTTACTGAAAGCATAAAAACCTACTTTTCAAGTAAAGATAAAAATATTTTACGTTTATCAACTTATGCTATGCAACTAGGAATGGAAAATGAGTTAAGAGCTTATACCGAGGTGTTGTTATGAAGACATCAGAACAAATCTTGAAAATTATTGAAAAAATGGAGGTAAGTAGTTATGAACATCACACTTTGTGTCTACAGTTTAATGTTATGTATGTTAGCATTTTTTGCTTATAAAAATGAGTTAGGAATATCTATTCCTTCAATTCTACTAGTTGTATTGTTAACATTCTTTGCAGGGATTCATCTCTTTTATACTAATATCATTATTAAAGTAGCAATTTCCTGTTTGTTGTTATTGATTTCGTTCATGTTTTATGTGGATAGAAAGGAAAGTCTTAAGAAAGTACATATGTCGCATCATATTATTAGATTGCTGCTTCATTTAGTTTTAATATTTAATTTATGGGTATTTTAGATTGAAAGAAAAGAAGAAACAAAATGAATCATACTAATGCTACTGGTAGCAATAAAGGTAAATACTGTTAAATAAAAAATGGATTATATATAAAACAAGCTCCTAGAATCAACTAGGGGCTTGTTTATGTTATCGGTAAGCCTTTTGTGTATGCTTCTTTAGCTTCCGCTAAAGTCATAATATTAGGACCTCCGTCAATATTCGTTTCACCTGTATTCTGCCATTGGCACGTATCACATATATCATATACCGCAGTAATAATTCCACATACTGGACAATGTACATATTCATCATCATTAATGATTATTAAATTATCTTTTACACTCTTGTTCATAATCATTATCACCTAGCAGTAGATTTATTACTTCTATAAACTACTTTTTCAATTTCATCGATTGTAATAGTAATCGTATCCCAGTTTTCTGGAGTGTCTCCAATGTCAGCTATAAACGTATCTTCACTTAACTTATCTACAATTGCTGCCGTTTGACCGTCTTTTAAAAGAACAGTATCAAATTCTTCTATTTTCATATTAACACTACCTCCATTGGTATTTTCACGTTTATTGTATCGTAAATAGTCGGAATATGCACAGAAGAAATTTGGGAAAGTTGTAGTACTAGTTGAATAATAACTATAAACCATACTTTGACATCACTCATAAAGAGGAAAATAAGAAATATTACTGGAATCTAATCTTTGCATCATGCATTGAAATCAAATATCGACTATGTTAACGTTAAGGTACTAACAAAGTTAAAGGATAATAACATGAAAAAGAAAACAACGAGCATCATAGAAGAACAATTACAAAGACTAAATCGTTCCCCATTATTTGCGATTTCATTAAGTGGGAAGGAATTATCTCATTCTAATTTTTGGGCATGGTTACTCGAACAAGAAGTAGAAGGAAAACATCCATTTATCGAAGTATTTATCCCTGATTTTTATCAAAAAGGATGTACATTCGTCTCAGTCGAACGAGAAAAGAAACATGTGGATTTAACGATTACGTATAAAAACAAAGCCAATATTACTGAAGTACTCATTATCGAAAATAAAATCAAGTCCATTCCAACAAAAGAACAATTGATGAGATATGAAGAAGAATTAGGAAAACAAGACATAGCCATCACAGGAATACTAACAGGTTTATATGCCTCATTAGATATTCAAGAGTTAGGTACATGGTCATTCTTAAGTTACCAAGAAATAGCAACACGAATTCAAAATATCCAACAACAACACGCTACAATGGATTTTGCAGACTATATTAAGCAATATGCAGAAGACATCGAAGTACTCTATGACTTATTCCAAAGCAAAATGGAGCAAAATAAAGGGGAATACATTATTGGAGACAAAGACTTAGAAAAAATCCGTTATTCAGATATTTATGTCAAACTAAAAGGTTCAGAATTCATGGAAGAAATTAATAAACGACTAACATTCAAACCTTACAAAGATTGGGCAAAACCAGTCTGTGGACTCAGTTTTAACCATAAGAAACCAACTCTAAGTATCGTGTTCTCACAAAGAATCGATGGGGATCCAACAAAAGAAATTGGGATGATTGGCGTACAAATAGAAGGCGACCAATTCAGAATTTATGGAGGAGCTTCGCAAGAAGGCAATTATCATGAGAAAGTAGTGATTGAGAAATTATACGAATGTAATTACTTCAAGAGAAACTTCGCAGAAGAAATCGAAAAGCAAAATCTCACTTCTAAAATGAGAAATAATTATTGCAAATATGGTAACGTTGCAGCAAAGTATTGCCATTGTTACCAATATTGGAAGATTGAAGACTTTAGCTATGATGCTATTATCGATGAGTTGATAAAGCAGATGAAAATAGCGGAAGAGAAGATTAAGGGCGGCTTGACGTTTGGGGAGTAAAGGAACGGCGTAAGCCGTTTTTTTATGTGAAAATTGGATTGATTAGTTGATTATTTATTATAATAGATAATTAGTTTTCAAAAACACAATATATTGTGTTTTTGTTGAAAAATAAAACAATATAACTTATGATGTTTGTGTAAAAATATAAAATTTAAGTAGGTGACATATGGGTGAAAAAGATATAGTAAA
This sequence comes from uncultured Granulicatella sp., assembly GCF_963545075.1. Taxonomy (GTDB): domain Bacteria; phylum Bacillota; class Bacilli; order Lactobacillales; family Aerococcaceae; genus Granulicatella. The sequence continues at coordinate 18,819 of NZ_CAUUHX010000002.1, read as the reverse complement.
AACTATTCGTAAATTAGCAATTACTAAACAACTTAATTTTTTAATTGGATCGGGAGCTTCATTACCAGCTATTTCATTAATGAGTGATTATAGTGAAGAAAATAGGAATGATGCATTACTGAAGAGAGTTAAAGAAAAGAGTAATATAATTTTAAATGGTGAGGAAGCAATACAAAAAGATACTGATATCTTAGAAACCATTCAAAATTATGAACGTTTTATATTGAGTATTATACAATTACTAAATTATTCAAATTCACGTCAAACTCCAAAAAATATAAATATATTTACAACAAACTATGACTTATTTATTGAAAAAGCGATAGATATTCAACAACAAAAAAACTATTTCATTTTTAATGACGGAAGTCGAGGATATTTTAATCGTATATTAGATAGTTCAAATTATAATAGCACTGCTTCCTATAAAGGATTAAATGATAATTATATCAATGAAATCCCTTGTATTTTGTTAATTAAGCCCCATGGATCTGTAAATTGGGAAAAAATTGAATTTAAAAATTCGAATTTTATTAAAGTAAATAATTTTGTTTTAGATAATCCAGTTGTTGTACCCCCTACCGGATATGAACAACAAGAAACTTTTTTAAATGATCATTTTCATGAGATGTTAAGAGTATTTCAATTGGAACTTGATAAACCTCAATCTGTTTTATTTGTTATTGGATTTTCATTTCAAGATAGTCATATTGCTAAAATGATACGAAGAGCATGTTTGAATCCTGAGTTAATGATATATATTTTTGCCTATAATACCGAGGATAAAGAGAGAATTATGGGTAATTTGAAGAATATTTCCGAAAATTTAAATTGTAAAATTTTAATTCCTAAAGATTTTGGAAAAGAAATTTTTTCATTAGATACTAATTCTGTTCCATATTTTACAATAAAAAATTTAACAACTCTACTAAATATCGAAGAAAATGAGGCTGATTTTAATGATTGAAATTTCAAAAAAAATTTGCTGTTGATGGAGATTCATCACAAGTTGGTATGTATAGTTTAATCAATGATGTTGAGTATATCTGGAGGGGTGAAATTTTAACAGGACCAAGAGTGGGTGCGTATTTAACTATTAACCAGAATGATATAAAGATTATCGCTTCAGTAACTAGTGAAAAAATAATTGATACTCAAAATAATGTTAAAAGTGAAGTTTTTGATAATAGATTTAGCAAGGGAACAGTAAAAAGAATTTTAACATTAAAGACAAAAGGAGTTATAGAAGGAAATAAATTTACATTAACAAGTAAATATTGTCCAATGATAGGAAATGAAATAACATTAACTACAAAAGAAGAATTAAAAATAATTTATGGGGTTGATTCCGAATCAAATTCAATCTACATTGGAAAATCAATTATTGAAGGAGAGCATCTTCGAATCCCAATAAATAATTTTTTTGCTTCTCATATCGGAATCTTTGGGAATACTGGGAGTGGTAAGTCGAATACATTACATAAATTGTATTTAGAACTATTTAAGAGTGAATTTAAATATTCAATTTTAAAAAAATCTCAATTTTTCCTTATTGATTTTAATGGTGAATATACTGGAGGTGAAATGTTCGGACTTCAGAATGAAAATAAGTTAATTATCGAAATAGACACAAGAAATAATAAAGGTATCAAATTACCAATCAAAGAAGAATATCTATTTAATTCTGATATTTTATCAATACTTTTTGATGCTAGACCTGCTACTCAAGTACCTTTTTTGAGACAAGCTTTAAAATTATACATGGAAAAATCCAAAAAACTTAATTTTAATTTCGGAGAGTTTGTGACTGGAACACTAAAGAAGATTTTAACAACAGGAAACTCTACTAATCAAAGTAGTTTAGAGAGTTGGATAGAGACTTCAAAAAAATATTTTAAAGGTAGTTATGAAGTATTTTCGGAAATTGAGAAAATACAATACCATTCAAAAAATCAATGTTATTTTACAGCTAAAGGAAATTTTTTTAATGTAGGTGCAACCGGAGCTGTTGTCAATGAATTATTGGAGGAAATAAAATTATCTGAAATTAGTACTGGTTTAAATGAAGCATATAATCATGTCGAAAGTCCTATTGATAGACTTGAAATGTTTTTGGATTTTAATAAAGAGCATCGAACAGCATGGGATAAGGTTAATCGTGAGCATATAATACCATTATTTAATAGAATAAATACATCATTAAATAGTTTAAGTAAAGTAGTAGAAGTGGTTCCAGATATTTCATCTTACTATAAAACATTTAATATTATATCACTTGTTCATTCTAACCAAGAAATTAGACGTTTAATACCAATGTTACTTTCAAAAATGATTTATGATGAACATAAATCAAGTGTAGCAGGTAAAAATGTGACTAAAACTAAGCATCTCATTATTGACGAAGCACACAATATCCTGAATTCTGTTTATAGTAATATTGGAGATGATTGGCAAGATTATCGTTTGTCAATTTTCGAGGAAATTATTAAAGAAGGACGAAAATTTGGTTTTTATCTAACTCTATCAAGTCAACGTCCCTCCGATATTTCTCCAACAATAATGTCTCAGATTCATAACTATCTGATTCATCGAATTGTAAATGAAAAAGACTTGAGAATGCTTGAAAATGCTATGCCAACTTTAGATAGAAATTCATATCAGATGATATCTAGTCTAGGAAAAGGGGAAACTATTATTACAGGACAATCTATGATGGTTCCAGTATTTGTTAAAATTGATAGAGAGAAAAAAATTAGACCAACTAGTGATGATGTTGTTTTAACAGATATTTGGGCAAATGATACTCAAGTAACAGATTGAATAATAGAATTTTAGTATTTTTTATAAATATTGGTTTAAAAAGAAATCTCTATGATATAATTTTATTATGTGAATTGACAATCTTAAATGTTACAAATAATAAAAGGTTATGTCACTTAAAATCGACTTTGATTAAGTCTATTTAAGTGTATCAGATAGTTATGTTTTTATTGTACTTCATTTTACAATTCATCTTTGAATCAAATTTCCAAAATCAGTTAAAGTTATAGATTGCTTTAACTGATTTTTTTGTAAATCTATTTTGATATACATTCCACCCATAACTTATTCTGTTAAATATGCTATAATAACTATGAGTAAACCTAAGAAGGAGTGAACATTTTGGATGAAAAAAAGTTAGATTTTATGATAGATATTTCTGAAGAAAATATTAGAAATTCTATGCCTGAAATTCTAGATATTCTATTAATCGATAGAACAACTTCAACTCCTAAAAAAATAAACAATATCATATGGGCAAATGACAACTATCAAAAATATGGTTTCAAACAATATGCACCAACAGCACAAATTACTGCTGATTTAATTACAGGAACTATGGATGATTTGATTAAACCTAGAGCACTAAAATCAAATGATTTAAAGAAAGAACGTACAAAGTCTAAAGCTGAAGTTTTTACTCCAAGTTGGATTGTAAAAAAGCAAAATGATGCAGTGGATGAAAACTATACGGATGATTCTTTAGAAAAATACGTTTCAAGAAAATGGTTAGAAATTACTTGTGGTGAAGCTCCTTATATGGTATCTCGTTATGAAATGGAAACTGGAGAACTAATTCCACTGGAAGATAGAGTAGGTTTTGTTGATAGAAAATTAAGAAGGATTAATAAAGAAGTTTCAGATAAAGCGGAGTGGCAAAGACTTGTCGAGTTAGCTTTTCAATCTAGTTATGGGTTTGAGTGGAGTGGAGATTCTTTATTATTAGCTAGAGAAAACTTGTTATACACTTATCGAGATTATTACGTAGATAAGTGGAATGAAGAACCTTTACTAAGTCTATTTTTACGAATTGCAAATATTATTAGTTATAATGTTTTTCAAATGGATGGATTAAAATATATTATTCCTCTATCTGAAAGAATTGAACGAATTGAGAATTATCAACTATCATTATTTGATGATGAAATAAGTGGAGAATTTGAAGTAATTCCTGGTAAACGTGTAAAAATCATGAATTGGGAAACAAATAAAATGGAATACTTTGACAAGGGGTTAAAATAATGATTGATAACACTAAAATACAAACAACCAAAGAAATTTATCCTCAAATTTATGCATATACATTACCAACTATTCCTGAAAAAGATGGTTGGATTAAAATTGGTTATACGACTAGACAAGATGTTGATGAGAGAATTAAAGAACAAGTTCATACTGCAGCTATAAGACTACAGTATGAAAAATTATGGGCAGAACCTGCTAAGTTTTCTCAAGAAAATAAATACTTTACAGATCATCAACTACATGCTTATTTAACGAAATTTAAAGAAGTTAAAAGAGAACCAAATTCAGAATGGTTTTATTATAATGGTACTCCAGAAAAAGCATATATGGATTTTAATGATTTTAGAAATCATGATTACAATCAAGAAAAAGATACAACTGATTATGAGTTACGTAAGGAACAAAAAGATGCAGTAGAAAAAACAATTAATTATTTTAAAGAGAATTCAAAATCAGAGTTTTTATGGAATGCAAAACCACGTTTTGGAAAAACTTTGACCACTTATGATTTAATTAGACAAATGGAATTTAGTAGTATATTAATTGTAACCAATCGTCCAGCTATTGCGAATTCATGGTTTGATGATTTTGAAAAATTTATTTCTTGGCAATCTGATTTTCTATTTGTATCAACATCAGAATCATTAAAGGATCGAAAAACATTAAGTCATGATGAATTTATTGATATAGCAAAAAAAGATGAGAAAGCTAAACTTATATCATTTATTTCACTTCAAGATCTAAAAGGATCAATTCATTTTGGTGGAGGATATTCAAAATTAAAATGGGTAAAAGATACTAAGTGGGATTTACTAGTAATTGATGAAGCACATGAAGGTGTAGATACATTAAAAACAGATGTGGCGTTTAGAAATATTCAAAGAAATCATACGCTTCATTTATCAGGAACACCATTCAAACAACTTGGTTCAGGACAATTTAGTGAAGAACAAATTTATAATTGGACATATTCAGATGAACAAAAAGCAAAAACTGAATGGGATTCTGGATTAGAACAAAACAATCCTTATATTAAGTTACCAAAATTAAATATGTTCTCTTATCAAATGAGTGCAATGATAACGGATGAAGTAAATCAAGGAGCTCAATTAGATGGTACAAATATTGATTATGCTTTTGATTTAAATGAATTTTTTGAAACGAATGAAACCGGAAAGTTTGTTCATGAAAAAGATATTCTAAAATGGTTAGACACTCTAGCTCGTAATGAGAAATATCCTTTTTCGACAAAAGAGTTAAGACAAGAATTAAAACATACATTTTGGTTATTGAATCGAGTAGATAGTGTAAGAGCATTGAAGAAACTCTTAAATAATCACCCTGTATTTGAACAATATGAGGTAGTACTTGCTGCAGGGGATGGTAAATCATTTGATGATGAAGATAAAAAGAATGAGAAATCATTTAATCGTGTGAAAAAAGCGATTGAAATTCATGATAAAACTATTACATTATCTGTAGGACAATTAACAACAGGCGTTACGATTCCAGAATGGACGGCAGTATTAATGTTGTCCAATATGCAATCTTCAAGTCTTTATATGCAAGCAGCTTTTCGTGCTCAAAATCCATGGGAATATGAAGTAAATGGAGAAGTTCGTAGAAAAGAGAATGCCTATGTGTTTGATTTTGCTCCAGAACGTACATTAATGATTTATGATGAATTTGCGAATAATCTTGCGATTAGTACTGCAAATGGAAATGGAACGACAGAAGAACGAAGAGAGAATATTCGAGAACTTCTTAACTTCTTCCCAGTTATCGCTGAAGATACTGATGGTAAAATGATTCCATTAGATGTTGATAAAGTATTAACAATTCCAAAATCTATAAAAGCAAAAGAAGTTGTTAAGCGTGGATTTATGTCTAACTTATTATTCCAAAATATTTCTGGTATCTTTACTTCACCAGCAGCAAGAGAAATCCTTGAGCAAATGAATCCATCTGGAAAAGGCGAAAGTATGCCAAATCATAAGAAGTCTGAGATTAATCTAAAAAATGTTCAAGTAGACGAAGAGGGAAATGCAGTTGCTGATACAGAAATTGTAATTGCAAAAACAAATGCGCACTTTGGTACGAAAGTTTATACTGATATCGTTGAATCATTAGACGACTTAACATCTACTAATGATGAAGTGACAAAAAACAAAACAACATCTGAATTATCAAAAGTAATTGAAAACACCATTCAAGAAACCACACAAGAAGCTGCAAAAACAATTGCTCAAGAAGTTGGTTTAAGTGCAAAAGTTGCAGAACAAATTGTTAAAAAACAAGCTTTTGAAATTGCACAAGAAGTACGTGTTATTGAAGAAAATCATCGTATTAAGCAAAATGAATTAATTGCAGAAATGAATCAAGAAAAGAAAAAGTTTGCCCATCAACCAGAGAAAATTGAAGAAATTATTCAATCGTACGAAGTAAAACGTCAAGAAGCTAATGAACAGTTCAAAGAAACTGTGAAACAGACTGTGGAAGAAAAAACAAAAGAAATTCCACAACAAACGACTCAACAAATAATTCAACGTGCAGAAGAAAAGAAAAAAGATACAGTTGAAGATGAGATTCGTGCAAGATTGAGAGGATTCACACGTACAATTCCTTCGTTCTTAATGGCTTATGGTGAAGAAACGACAACATTAAGTACATTTGACGTTACCATTAAGGATGAGGTGTTCAAAGATGTTACAGGTATTTCATTAGAACAATTTCGTATTTTAAGAGATACGTATCAATTCTTTGATCCGATTGTATTTGATGAATCTGTACAAGAATTTTTAAGAAAACGTGAGGAATTAGCAAATTACTTCGATGAATCTCAAGAGGAAGATATTTTTGACTATATTCCACCACAAAAAACAAATCAAATTTTTACTCCTAAAAATGTAGTTAAAATGATGGTTGATAAATTAGAAGAAGAAAATCCGTCAATTTTTAAGGATTCAAGTAAGACATTTGCAGATTTATATATGAAATCAGGATTATATATCACTGAAATTGTAAAAAGACTATTTAAAGGTCTTGAATCTGAAATTCCAAATGAAAATGATAGAATAAAACATATTTTAGAAAATCAGGTATATGGTTTTGCTCCAACTGAAATTATATACAATATAGCAAGAAACTTTATTTTTGGATTTGATAAAGTTGCAAAACAATTTAATGATTCTCATATAGTACATTTAGATACTACGCCTTATGCAATGGGACAGGGTAACTTTGAAGAAAAATGTGATGAATTATTTGGAGGGAAAGAAAAATGAAATTTGATGTTGTAGTAGGTAATCCACCGTTTCAAGAATCGAAAGTTGATACTAGAGATGATTCAATTTATAATTATTTTTATGATTTAGCAGAAACTATTTCTCCAATTTATATACTAATATCACCAGGTAGATTTTTATTTAATGCAGGTAGTACTGATAAAAAATGGAATGAAAAAATGTTAAATGATTCTCACTTAAAAGTAACATATTATGAACAAAATTCTTCTTTAGTTTTTCCAAACACTGATATTAAAGGTGGAGTTGCAATAGTATATAGAGATATTACCAAAGAATTTAACAAAATTGGTATATTTACTGTATATAGGGAATTAAATTCAATAATTAATAAAGTAATGTTAAAAACTAAAGAAACACTTGATTCAATAATTACCGGTCAAGGTATTTATCGTTTTACATCAAAAATGCATAATGAAAATCCAAATGTAAGAAATATTCTATCTAAAAGTCATCCTAATGATGTAGGTACAGGTGTTTTGGAATCTCTAAATAATATTCTTTTTTTTGAAGAAAAACCTAATGATAATTTTGAATATTGTTTAGTTTTAGGAAGATTTAAGGGGAATAGAGTAAAACATTGGATTAGAAAAGATTATATAAATGAACCAGAAGTTCATGATAAATTTAAAGTTATTTTACCAAAAGCAAACGGTTCTGGTGCAATTGGTGAAGTTTTATCAACACCCCTAATAGGGGAACCCCTAATCGGTTTTACACAAACATTTATTTCAATTGGTAAATATACAAGTGAATTACATGCAATTAATACTATGAAGTATATAAAAACTAAATTTGCTCGAACTATGTTAGGTGTATTAAAAATAACTCAGGATAATCCCGCTTCTAAATGGAAATATGTTCCCATTCAAGATTTTACAGAAAATTCTGATATTGATTGGTCTAAAAGTATTTCTGAAATAGACCAACAATTGTATAAAAAATATGGTTTAGATAAAAATGAGATTACCTTTATTGAAGAGAAAGTAAGAGCAATGGAATAGTGTTTAAACTCAATAAGTTATTGTGATAAGAATCGACTTAAGATTTTAGGTCGATTTTTTTATTCTCTTTTATAAGAAGTTAAATAAAAAATGGAATGATGACGATATACAAGAAATAGGAATAGTCACTAAAAAATCTAGTATTATTTAATTTAAAGAGTATAATTAAGATTGTAAGTAAATGAAAAAGAAAAATTTGTACTTACTATTAGAATTATTTAAGCAGATAACGGGAGTGAGTTTACAAACGATTCATAAGTAAGAACTAAAAAAGGAAGATATAGGAATCTAAAATATAAAAAAGAAATAAATTAACCTTGTAAAAATGTATTAATCAATGATATTTAACGTATTCTAGCTTTTCAAGATAAGTAAGACTCTAAAAAATTATAAAATTAATACTTGAAACTGTCTTTTTAGAGTGTTTTATAGTGAGGCCAGTTTGTAAGTTTCATAAATAAACATTTAAAATAAAAAGGATAGTGAAAAAATATTATGAAAGAATTCTAGGATGAGAGAGGAGTTTTTAGTTTATGATTCAAAGAGGTTCGGAGTTTAGAAAATGGGATCTACATATACATTCGCCCTTTACAGTAGTTAATAATCAATTTGAAAAGCTGTCAGGAGGAGAACCGAATGTAGATAAGTTTATTGAAAATATAAAAAATGCAGGTATTTCAGCAATAGGATTAACAAATTATTTCAATTTTAATGATGAAGATTTTAGCTTAAAAAGCAAGTTGGAACAAGAAGGAATAGTCACATTTTTGAATCTTGAATTAAGGTTATCCAATATCAATAAATCTGGTCATTTCTTTGATTATCATATAATATTTGATAATAAACTACCTGATAAGATTATAAAAAATTTGCTTGGGCAACTAAAAGCCAATATAGGTGCCAAAGAGAAGGCATTTAATAACCTTACCTCTTCTGAAATTGAGCAATTCGCAAATACCTCTTTTGAAAAATTAATTGAATCTTTAGAATCTGATGAAGAGCTAAATGGACGTTATTTGAAAGGTTTTCTGTCAAGAGGCCATGGAAGTGCTACTAGTGACTCTGACCCTAAAAATATGGCTGTGTATGAGCAAATTTGTCTTAACTCAGACTTTGTAATTCATTCAAGTTGTAATGATGCTTCATCTTGTAATGATAAAAAATGTAAGCATAATAACCTTGAAAAAGATAGAGAATATTGGCTTAAACGTTCTAAATATGTTAGACCAGTTCTTCAATCATCTGATGCTCATTCGCTTGAACAAATCGGTACTAAGTACTCTTGGATAAAAGCGGATTTAACTTTTGAAGGCTTAAAACAAATAAAATTTGAACCTGAGTACCGCATTAGTATTGAAAAAGAAAAGCCTTGCCATGAAAAAGATGAATTGATAATTGATAGAATTCATTTTAAAAATAAAGATATCTACCTCTCAGAGTATTTGAATACAATTATTGGTGGTCGTTCAACTGGTAAATCAACTTTATTAAATTCTATTGCTAAAAAATTAGGAAGAAGTATAGAGGATGGTATGTTTTCTTTTGAAAATCTAGATGATTTTCATGTTTTATGGAGAGATGGACAAGAAGATAATTCAAGGAAAATTGAATATATACCTCAAGAATATATGTTCACTTTATCTAGAAATAATAGTAAATTAAATAATCTATTGAGTGATATAATTCGCTCAAAGGAAAGAGATTTTGACTTAAAGAATTATGAGAATAAATGTAATAATTTACAGGTAGAAATTAGTGATTTACTACGAAATTATTTTTCTAACATAAAATCTAATTCTGAGTTGATAAAACCTGAAGCAGATAAGCAAGGTACAGAAAATCGGATAAGAGATTATCAACTTAAGAAACAAGAGTTATTAAAAGATAGTAAAATAACTGATGAAGAAAGAAATATTTTTGAACTTAAAAATACGGAATTGATTCGTTTACAATCAGAAATGATTAATCATGAGTCTGACATACTGTATATTAACTCAATTCCGCCTATTACTTTTGATTTAAAAAGTTATGATAAATCACTATCTCCCTCTGTAGGCTTACGTATAAAACTAGGTGAAATTATCGAACGTTTATATAATAATGTCAGGGCACAACAAAAACACGAAATTAGGGTAGCTAAGTTACAATTAGAGGGATTGAAACAAAAAACAGAACAAGAAATTTTACAAATTGAAAATAATGATATTTATAAAAAATGTCTAGAGGCAACAAAGACAAATTCAGAAATAGCTAAGTTGGATTCTTTAATAGAAAAAGAAAACGATATGTTACAAAAGATTAATGAATACGAATCTAGGTTAGAACAACTTCATAAAGAAAATAAGCAAATTAGAACGGATTTAATCACAAAGTATAAAGAGTATACTAGGTATAGATCTGAACTATCCAATTCATTCAAAATAGAAGATGGGGATAACTTGAAAATTTCTATTAACTTCTCTTTAAAAGATTTAGACAGTGAATTTGACTATATTGATTCTCGAGGTCATTCGAAACAAAATTTTTTTGATAAAATAATTGGTGATTTTGATAATATTATACCTTCAATATTTGAAGATGAGTCTTTAACATTTAAAAATAATAAAAATAAATTACATCATATCGAAAAATTTTTCACTACCAATTTCTTTGATTATCAATTTGAGATTGAGTATCAAGGGGACAAATTTAGACAAATGTCTCCAGGTAAAAAAGCTTTCATTGTTTTAAAGTTGATTTTAGAGTTTTCAGATAGCAAAGTTCCTGTTTTGATTGACCAACCAGAAGATAATTTAGATAATAGAGCTATTTATAATGAGTTGACAAAATATATAAAGGAAACTAAATTAAAACGTCAAATAATAATAGTTACTCATAATCCAAACTTAGTTGTATCTGGGGATGCTGAAAATATTATTATTGCTAACCAACATTCTGATGAATCACCAAATCAAGATGGAGAAAAATTTGATTATGTAAATGGTTCTTTAGAAAATGATATTAGTATATCTGACTCTGAATATTTACTTCAAAAACAAAGTATTAGAACTCATGTATGTGAAATATTAGAGGGAGGAGAAGACGCATTTAAAAATAGAGAGAATAAGTATAATTTTTCTAATTGAGTAGTAATTCTAATGTATTAAAAATAGTTTTAGATATTATCTTGATTTCATCTTCTTCTCCATAAAAAGTATAAATTAAATGACTATTATTGAAAAACTCGCCCAATCGTAGCATCATACGATTGGGCGAGTTTTTTGTTAAATCAGAAATAATTATATAAAAAAGTTCATAAATTTCGTGAATCCTACTTTCAATGCTATAATGATGCAAGAAGTCATCCGCTAGATTATTTTCTAGTTTAAAAGAAGGTGTAAAGTGAATCAAAAACATATCAGAAAACAATGTGAACAGCTATGGGCAAGAAATAAATATTACGTGCTGAGTAAATCCCATAAAGTTTATTTGGAAATCAGAGAATATTTAAAAGAATCGGAAGTTGACTTAAATGTGTTACTTCAAAAAATCAGACAAGTGAATGAAATACAAGAAAGTAAAAAGGACTTTCATAATGCAATTCTTCATGTATGGGGCTATTTTAAAAATACAGCTGAAAATATCGAAAAAGAAGAATTGTTTCGTTTACTAGAGGAGTATAGAACTGGAGAAAGTGATCAAAGTTCTATCATTCATTATATCCATACTTTATTAGAGAAATACCCCAATCACTATTTACAACAATCAACGTTAATAACAGGAGAAAAAGATGAGATTATGGCATGAGCAAATGATACCAAAATTACCTAAAAATCAATTATTAGGTCAACATAGAGAATGTTGTGCACTTAGGGGAAATGGTTGGAATAAGAAACATAAAACAGTCGATTATGTATTTTTATATTCTCCTTATCACCTATTTTGCTATCATACATTCATTATGGATGAGATGACTCGTAGAGGCTACAAAGTAGCAACTGAGTGGGGAGATAAGAATTATCGTGGAAAGATTGCAGAAAGCTACGATAATCTTGAGGAAATGGAAATAAATACACCAATTTATAAAGAGCATAATGAAGTATACTTACAGGAATGTATTGAGAATTTACGACTAAAAGGGATTGAAATAGACCTATAGATTAATTAAACCCTGCACCCAAAAGTATAGAGTTTTGGGTGCAGGGTTCTTTCTGTCTTATTGTTTTTTCTGTTTCGCTCGTTGTTCTAACATTCGTTTGACGAATTCCGGCATTTTTACATTCTCTCTGCCTTTTTTAGCGATTAATTTCTTCACGAATTCCGGCATTTGAATATCAGATTCTTGTTCTAGAATGTCTTTTGAGGTTTCCGGTGGTAACATTTCATCTAGTGTTTCTTCCTCATTTGTTTTAAGAGTGAAGCATTCTGTTTCGTGCGCTCGAACCGTTTCGTATAAGGCTTCTACTAATAGTGGATGAGCATCCGGCATTGGTGGTCTGTGATAGTGTATACCAAATTCATCACATAAGTCCTTACATTCAATATCATTGTCATATAAGACTTCAATATGTTCGCTAATAAAGCTAATTGGAATGAAAATATAATGTTCAGGATGTTCCGTTTGTTCTCGTAAGTATTCTAATACATCCGGTTTCATCCATGGTAGTCCAATATCACTTTCGCTTTGCCATGTATGAGTATACTGATGTTTTTCTAACCCTAATCTTTCTGCAATGATTTGCCCATTCTTATAAATTTGGTCGATATAAGGATCTTCGAATTCCAATGCAATAACGGGTACGCTATGTGCGGAGAAGAATACTTTAAAAGTGTCATCTTTGACTTCTTCGGTTAAAATCTTTTTAATTTCCTGTTCCCAAAATTGTAGTAGGTTTGGATTATGATACCAATCTTTTACTATGTGGAAAGGAATAGTTTTGCTTTCGATAAATTTTTCATATCCATAAATGGAGTAGTAAGAGTAGTGCGGTTCAAGCGCTAAGCAGAGGCATTCTTCGATTCCGTCTTGTTCCATTTGTCTAACGACTTCAGGAACGAATGGAGAAGAGAATTTATTGGCAAAATAGACGGTATATTCTCCTTGTACTCGTTCTTGTAATTTTGCTGCTTGCTGTTTTGAAATTTCTTGTAAGGGACTTCCACCAATTTTTTGGTAATTGTCATGTAAATGTTGGATTTCTTGATCCGTTGGTCGAACGCCACGTCTAATATTTGTAAAAAATCTTGCGATATCTTCAAAAGTATATCCTTCAGGTGACCCAAAGGTCATTAGTAAAATTGCTTTTTTTGTCATATAACCACTTTCCTATGTGAATTTTTTCTCATCATAACATGATTTAGTTCATCTGCATAGTAGTATACATTGAAAAGCAGTATACTAAGAGTTTATAATAAAGAAAACAATCAATAAGGGGTCTTTTATATGTATCAAAAAGTAGTAGATCAATTAAATGAATTAGGCATTCCATTTCAAATTGTGGAACATGAACCTGCTCTAACAACGGAACAAGCTGACAGTTTTATCGAAGGCATTGAAGGTGTTCGTACTAAAACGATGTTCTTAACGAATAAAAAGAAAAGAAATTTTTATTTAGTCATTATGGATGATGCAAAACGTTTAGATATGGATGTATTTAAAGATATCGTGGAAGAAAAGCAAATTAAAATGGCATCAGCAGAAACTCTAAACGACAAAATGATGCTCCCACCAGGAGTAGTATCTCCATTTGGCTTATTAAATAATGAAGACAAAGATATTCAAGTCTTTTTTGATCAAGAAATCGTATCTGAAGAACGAATGAGCTTCCATCCAAATACAAATGAGAAGACGATTTTTGTCAATACGGAAGATTTATTTACCTTCTTAAAAGTAATTGGATATGAACCTCACGTTATTGAGTTGTAAACCCAATTGTTTAAAAGAAGGTTCGTTAACGTGATCATCGAGAATGCTTCTACTTAGAACTAGACAGTAAAACTATTTACTAAAAAAATATAAAAGTACTACTAATAAGAATAGGAGAAATAAATGACGTATAAATTTTAGACCATTCAAAAAAGAGAAATTTTAAAATCAATTCAGGAAACAGGGATGTATATTCCGAAACGTCAATTAAGTGAATATGTACAAGGCAACGAAGAAATGACGGAGTTATATGACTTTATAACAGATTCCTTTAATCGATTGAATGATATTGAATTAGAAGGAGTATTATTTGCCTTTGCAAGAGGAACAGAAACAGGTGTTTCATTTTTCAAGACCTATGAAGAATTTGTAACTTATATGAGAGAACATAAAGACGCCGTTAAAGGATTATGGAAGAGATTTTTATCTGATGATTATGTCATTATTGAAGTTGATTTCCCAAGAATTTATAATCCAATGTTTGTGGATTTGAATGACTTCCAATTTATTATGCCACCATTTATGTTAGTTCCACCCTATACGGAGCAAGATTTCTTACAGATAGTACAAGCTTTGGAACAAGGAAAGTTTTATCCTTCAGTATTTCCAAGTTACATTATTCAAGGACTTATTCCGTTTTTACGTGGTGAAAATGTAATGAATATTTACCCAATGTTTGAATTAGAATGAGGTGATTGTATGAAAAAATTAGAAAAAGGTATGCATATTCGTGTACTTAGTCCTTCTTCATCGATTGAAAGAGTTGGAGGATTTGAAGCGAATAGGGATGCTAAAGAAAGATTAGAAGAATTAGGATTTAAACTGTCTTATTCCAAGCATTATTTTGAAAATGATATTCTTGGTTCCGCAAGTATTCAGAGCCGTGTTGAGGATTTACATGAAGCCTTTTTAGATCCTTCAGTAGATGTCATTCTAGCAACTATTGGAGGATTTAATTCGAATGAATTACTTCCGTATTTAGACTATGAATTAATCGCCAAACATCCTAAAATTATTTGCGGATATTCCGATACAACTGCTATTTTAAATGCAATCTATGCAAAAACAGGCATGTTGACCTATATGGGACCTTCTTATACAAGCTTTAAAATGAAGGAACTCCAAGAATATCAAACTGCATCATGGCTTAAAGCAATAAGTCATACACACTATGAATTAACACCAAGTGAAAAATGGGGTAGTAATGCATGGTATTTACCAGATGCAACATTAACGTTTCAACCGACAAAATGGAAAATATACAATCATGGTAAAGCTACAGCTACAGCTACAGCAATTGGTGGAAACTTATCAACTTTTTCATTATTAAGAGGAACTCCTTATGCTCCAACTCCAGAGGAGTATGCCTTTTTTATTGAGAAATCAGAGGATAGCGACTACTTTGATTTTGACCGAAATTTAGCAGCGTTATTACAAGCTTATCCGAATCCAAAAGCAGTTCTAATCGGAAGATTCCCAAAAGAATGTTGTATGACTGAAGAATTATTATTGTATATATTAGACAAATATCCAGTCTTAAAACAAATCCCAGTGATGTACGACTTAGACTTTGCACATACACAACCATTATTTACGATTACTATTGGAGCAAAAGTAACGGTGGATACAGAGAAAATGTCTATTATTATGGATGAAGAAGGATTATAAAATATACAGTAAAAGAAACGAAGAAAAGTACAAATTTTACAAAATTTTCAAAAAGCCTTTTCATTATTGTTATAATTTAGTACAATAGCAATGTAGATCAATGAAGGGAGAGAACTTGCATGAGTACAGGTGTATGGATTTTAATCGTCGTTGTAGCTGCTATCTTAGGAGCAATCGGTGGATTCTTTATCGCACGTAAAACAATGATGAATTACTTTCTAGAAAATCCTCCATTTGATGAAAGTATGATTCGTAGTATGATGACTCAAATGGGTCAAAAACCATCCGAACAAAAAGTTCGTCAAATTGCTGCTTCAATGAAAGCACAAGCAAAGAAAAATGCTAAAAAATAATTGAGTAGAAGAGTAGACAATGTCTGCTCTTTTTTTTACGTCAAAAAAAGCAATAATTACCATTGCTTCAGTGAGGACGGCAGCAGTAGAGATTCTATCTTTTATACCTAAAAGAAAATTACTAAATATTTTACAATTATGCCCTTTAGTTGTAAAATAGAGGGTGTAAATGTAAAAGGTAGGTGATTCAACATGACGGAAGAAATAATTTTACAAATGGCTGAAAAGAATAATGGAACTGTAACCTCTAAAATGATTGATCAACATGGTATCGCAAGACAATATTTAAAAAAATTAGTTGATAAAGGATTACTAGAAAGAACTTCAAGAGGAATATACATCTTTCCCCATATATGGGAAGATGAAATGCAACATTTACAGATACGTTTTAAAAAAGGAATTTATTCTAAAGAAACAGCATTGTATTTGTACGATTTAACAGATAGAACACCAATCCAATATTCAATGACATTTCCTGAAGATTATAATTTAACTACTGTAAAAAAAGAAGGAGTCATCGCTAGCCGAACCAAAAATGAATTGTATGAATTAGGACAAGAAGAAATCTTAACACCTTCTGGTAATAGTGTAATAGCATACAATGCTGAAAGAACATTATGCGATATTCTAAGACTAAGAAGTGGAGTAGAAATAGGAATAACAGCAGAAGCATTTAAACGATATGTAAAAAGAAAAGATAAAAATATCCCATTGTTATCAGAATACTCAAAAATCATGAAAGTAGAAGAAAAAGTCAGTAGCTATTTAGAGGTGTTATTATGAAGAATGCAATGTCTTTAAAAGCAATAGTAAAAAATATTGCTAAAGATAAGGGAATAACTGCTCAACTAGTGTTACAAAATTATTTTCTAGAACGTTTTTTAGAACGAATTTCTTATTCTAGTTACAAGAATCATTTAATTCTTAAAGGCGGATTTCTAATTGCATCAATTGTCGGATTAGATACACGTACTACAATGGATATGGATGTAACAATTAAGGGACAACCTTTAACTGAAGAACATTTATTGTTAATGTTTAAAGAAATTATAGATATACCAATAGAAGATAATATTCAATTTGAAATAAAATCAATTCATGAAATTAGGGAAAATGATGAATACAATGGGTATAGAATTCATTTAATAGCTAACTATGAAGTGATTGCATCGCCTTTAAAAATTGATATTACAACAGGGGATCAAATTACTCCAAAAGAAATACAATATCAATTTCCGATGATGTTCAGTGAAAGTAAAATTTCTGTGTTGGCATACAATCTTGAAACAGTTTTAGCTGAAAAATTAGAAACAATTTTATCAAGAGGGGATCAAACGACACGATCAAGAGATTTTTATGATGTATATATCATATGGAAACTACATGCTGGTTACATATCTAAAGTTGATTTATTAGAAGCATTGATACAAACATCTCTAAAACGAAATTCGTATTCATTATTAAAAATTTATAAAGAGACGGTGAATTCAATTCAGATAAGTCCAAAAATTCATGAGGATTGGAAAAGGTATCAAAATACTTATCAGTATGCAAAAGATATTAAATTAGAAGACATATGTACATTAATTATAAAAATTTTATCCGAAATACAATTAGAAAATAGAATAAAATGAGTTGTGTTAAAGATGAACGGTACTTAAGAATCGAAATATACGCATAAAAAAAGCAAGAATCTCCACTCTACAGTGGCAGTGATAATCAGCTATGATTATCACAAAGGAAAATTTGAGACCGAGGCTCAAATTTTAGGCATGAGACCAAAGGTCTGCTGCCGTCCTCACTGTAGCAGTGGAGATTCTTGCTTTGAATTCATAAGAACATTATTTACTTTTTTTCTCCGGAATCACATAAACAAAGTTAGGATTAATCTCTTTATCTAATTCATCGAATTTTTGGATTAATAAATCATCATATTGCGATAACTCTTCTTTAGATAAACGTCCCTCTGGTAAATGAATTGGCTCCCCAATTTTTACAAACATCTTTTGACGTTTCAAAATGTTCATAAAAGTAAAAGGTCCTTGATAAACAATCGGTACAATCGGAGCTTTTGCCATACGAGCAATTGTTACAGCCCCACCTTTCATTTCATTAGAGTAACGAGTACCTGTTGGAAAAATCACTAAAGCTTTCTGATGTTCCTTAATCTGAGTAACCGGATGTTTAATCGCACTCGGACCAGGTTTCTCACGATTAACCGGAAACGCACCTAACTGACGGATGAACCATGCAAAAGGTTTCGGCTTAAACAATTCTTGCTTTGCCATCAATACTAATGACTTTGGATATACCGCAATCGCAATTAGTACTGGATCTAACCATGAACGGTGCGGAGCAACAATTACATAGCCAGAATCCTTTGGCAGATTTTCCAATCCCGTTACTTTCGTAAATCCATTTAAAAGAATAATCAATAAACGAACAATAAATATAGTTATTTTATAAATCATATGAAACTCCTTAAAAGTTGATTACTCAAACAGTATGAAGTAGAAATTCAT
>NZ_CAUUHX010000001.1:0-81289 GCF_963545075.1 uncultured Granulicatella sp. | reverse complement strand
CATATTTTGCAAGATTTTCGATAAATATTTTGCAAAAAATCTTAAAGAAATCTGATAAATAAAGAACTTTGACAAAAGAATCATAAAAATGAAAACGTTCATAAAACTCGATTAAAGATTAATTACACAAGAAGCGTTGTGATAGAAAACGGTTTATAATATAATGTTTACATGAATAATTACTAGTAGTTATGAAATAATCATTATTTAAGAGACGTCTTAATGGTTATGATTATTTCAAATTTGTGTGTGGCAAAAGCCCTGAGAGAGAAAAGGAGAATGACAAAATGGCAATTCCAAATTTACAAGTTGCATTAGACCATTTACGTATCGAAGATGCGTTGAAAGATGCACTTGCTGTTGGTAATGAAGTAGACATTATCGAAGCTGGTACAATTTTAATCTTGAATGAAGGGGACAAAGCAATCAAATGCTTACGCAATACTTTCCCTGATAAAGTTGTCATTGCAGATACAAAATGTGCCGATGCTGGATCAACAGTTGCTAAAAACTGTAAAGATGCTGGTGCCGACTGGATGACTGTCATTTGCTGTGCTACCATCCCTACTATGAAAGCTGCTCAAAAAGAAATTGGCACTTTACAAGTAGAATTATATGGTGACTGGACATTTGAACAAGCAGAGCAATGGCGTGAAGCTGGTATCGACCAAGTAATCTAT
Source organism: uncultured Granulicatella sp. (assembly GCF_963545075.1). Classification (GTDB taxonomy): domain Bacteria; phylum Bacillota; class Bacilli; order Lactobacillales; family Aerococcaceae; genus Granulicatella. Next base: position 80,609 of record NZ_CAUUHX010000001.1, on the reverse strand, counting down.
CACCAAAGTCGTGACGCTCTATTTGCTGGAGCAACTTGGACAGAAAGTGACTTGAACAAAATCAAACGTTTAATCGAGATGGGATTCAAAGTTTCTGCAACTGGTGGATTAACAAAAGATACATTGAAAGTATTCGAAGGTATCGATATTTATACATTCATTGCTGGACGTGGAATTTACGCTACAGAAAATCCTGCACAATCAGCTCGTGAATTTAAAGAAGAAATTAGAAGAATTTGGGGCTAATCTCAAGGAAGGAAAGAAAGAATAATGGCAAACATTAAAGATGTAACAAAAGAATCATGGATTCTATCAACATTCCCAGAATGGGGTACATGGTTAAACGAAGAAATCGAACGTGAGGAAGTTAAACCAGGAACATTCGCTATGTGGTGGTTAGGATGTACAGGTATCTGGTTAAAATCAGAAAAAAACACTAACATCCTTTGTGACTTATGGTGTGGAACTGGTAAACGTAGCCACGGAAACGGAAAAATGAAAACTGGACACCAAATGCAACGTATGAGCGGTTGCCAAAACTTACAACCAAACTTACGTACACAACCATTTGTTATCGATCCATTTGAAGTGAAAAATGTAGATGCTTTAGTAGTAACTCACATTCACTCAGACCACTTAGATATCAATACAGCAGCAGCAGTTGCTAATAACTGTCCAGAAGCTAAATTCGTTGGACCACAAGAAGTAGTAAACACTTGGTTAGGTTGGGGAGTTCCAGCTGAACGTACAATCGTTGTACACCCAGGAGACTCAGTTAAAATCAAAGATATTGAAATCGTTGCTTTAGAAGCATTTGACCGTACAGCTTTAGTAACTGCTAAAGATGGCGAAGTATTAAAAGGTAAAATGCCTCAAGATATGGACGAAATCGCAGTTAACTACTTATTCAAAACAAGTGGTGGTAACTTATACCATGCTGGTGACTCTCACTACTCAAACATGTTTGCTAAACATGGTAACGAACACGAAATCGATGTGTGCTTAGGTGCATACGGTGAAAACCCTCGTGGTATCACAGATAAAGTGACTTCAGTTGATATGTTACGTATGGCTGAATCATTAAACGCTAAAGTTGTTATTCCAGTTCACTATGATATCTGGGCTAACTTCCAAGCAGATCCTAAAGAAATTACAGAAATCTGGAAATTCAAAAAAGATCGCTTAGAATATAAATTCAAACCATTCATTTGGCAAGTAGGTGGTAAATACACTTACCCAACAGATAAAGATAAATTAGAATTTAACTTCTATCGTGGATTTGACGACGTATTCTCAGTAGAAAACGACGTTCCATTCCCATCATTCTTATAATATTAACATCCTGATTGACCGTTACTACGGTAACGGTCAAATCTTAAAATATGGATGAATACGATTTCTTAAATAAAATCGTCAAAAAGGAGTTTTATCAGTGTTAAAAGAAATTATTCAAAACAATCGTTTTAGTTTCCAAAAAGGTTTTTCTTCTTGGGAAGATGCGATTCGCACAGCGTGTCAACCATTGTTAGACCAAAACATTATTACAGCTGACTATCCAGGTTACATTATTAATAATGTTCACGAATTTGGTCCATACATTGTAATCGCACCAGAAATTTGCATTCCACATGCACAAGAAGGAAAAGGTGTTAACGAAACAGCGGTTGCCTTCATGAACGTTGAAGAGGCAGTTGACTTCGGACCTAGTTCTGAATATAAACCTCGTTTATTCTTTGTTTTAGCTTCGACTGACAATGAAAAACATTTAGGCAATTTATCAGAACTTGTAACATTAGTTGAAGATGAAAATATCATCAATGCTTTTGTTAATGCACGTTCAAAAGAAGATCTAGAAAATATTTTACAAGGAATAGGTGAATAATATGGAATTCTTATTTGGTTTTTGGCAGTTCTTCTATACAAACATTTTTACTAAACCACAATACTTTGTAGGTTTAATCGTTTTAGTAGGTTACTTATTATTAGGTCGTAAATGGTATGACGCATTAGCTGGTTTTATTAAAGCAGTTGTTGGTTATATGATCTTAAACGTAGCAGCTGGTGGATTAGTTTCAAACTTCCGTCCAGTATTAGCAGCTTTAGGTGACCGTTTCGGTTTACAAGCAGCAGTTATTGACCCATATTTTGGTCAAGCAGCAGCAGAAGCAGCTTTAAAACAAGCTGGTCATGCAACAGGTTTAACAGTACAAGTACTTTTAGTAGCATTCTTAACTAACTTAGCACTTGTAATTTTCCGTAAATTAACTAAAGTACGTACTGTTTTCATTACTGGTCACATCATGGTTCAACAATCAGCTACAGCTACTTGGTTAATGGCTTTAGCATTAGGTGACAATGTACAACAATTACAATTTGTTGTTTTATTAGGTATCGTATTAGGTGTATATTGGGCAGTAGCTTCAAACTTAACAGTAGAAGCAACTCAAGAACTAACGGAAGGTGGCGGATTCGCAATTGGTCACCAACAAATGTTCGGGGTTTGGTTAGTAGATAAATTTGCACACAAATTCTCTGGTAAAAATGACAAGAAAATTGAAGATTTAGAATTACCAGGATTCTTATCAATCTTTAAAGAATCAATCGTAGCAACTTCAATCTTAATGGTAGTGTTCTTCGGAGCTATCTTATTAGTATTAGGTAAAGATTACTTAGTAAGCGTAAACGGTCAAGAAATCGTAGTTATGGCTTCTAAATTCAAAATGGCTACATTAAAAGAAGGCGACAACTTCTTCTTCTACATTTTACAAATTGCTTTAACATTTACAGTTTATGTACAAATTTTACAATTAGGGGTTCGTTTATTCGTTGCTGAGTTATCAGAAGCGTTCCAAGGTATCTCTAACAAATTATTACCAGGTTCTATGCCAGCCGTTGACTGTGCTGCTGTATATGGATTTGGTTCACCAAACGCAGTAACAGTTGGTTTCTTATTCGGGGTTTTAGGACAAGTAGTAGCAATCTTAGGATTAATCGTGTTCAAATCTCCAGTATTAATCATCACAGGTTTCGTTCCTGTATTCTTTGACAACGCAACATTTGCAGTATATGCTAACCACAAAGGTGGTTTACGTGCTGCTTCAGTTATGTCATTCTTATCAGGTTTAATCCAAGTTTTAGGTGGTGCAGTTGCCGCTGGAGCATTCGGATTAGCAGCATTCGGTGGATGGCATGGTAACTTCGACTGGGATACAGTTTGGGTTGGATTCGGATTCTTAATGCAACACTTCCAATACATTGGATTAGGTATCGTATTAGTAATTCTTTTAGCAATCCCTCAATTACAATACAGCCGTAACAAAGAACATTACTTTACAATTGCAGAAGATTACGAAACATATTTAGAAAATAAACAAGCTTAATTAGTTTTAAACAGAAAAATTTTATTATAAAATAGGTAACGGGTAAGAATGACTTACCCGTTATCAAATTCTAAAGGAGAGATATCAATGAAAGTATTAGCAGCATGTGGAAGTGGAATGGGATCAAGCCAAATTATTAAAATGAAATTAACAAACGTATTCCGTAAATTAAATATTCCGTTGGAAGTTCATCACTGTGCAGTATCAGAAGCAAAATCATCAGCTAAAAGCTATGACATGGTAGTTGTTTCATCAGCATTATTAGAAATCTTCGACGGATTAGATTTACCAAACACTAAAATCGTTGGTTTACAAAACTTATTATCAGAAAAAGAAATGACTGAAAAAATTTCAGCAGCTTTAGAGCTTTAATTAAAAAGGAGTCTTTTTTATCATGGCATATGAAGCGTTAAAACAACGTGTTCTTGAAGCAAACTTATTATTACCAAAACACAATTTAGTATTATTCACTTGGGGTAATGTTTCAGAATACGACCGTGAAGCTGGCGTTATCGCTATTAAACCTTCAGGGGTAGAATATGATGTAATGAAAGCAGAAGATATTGTTATTGTAGATATCGATGGAAACAAAGTCGAAGGAGCTTTAAAACCATCTTCTGATTTGGATACACACTTAGAAATTTACCGTAATTTCCCAGATGTTAATGGGGTAGTTCATACTCACTCAACATGGGCAACTACAATGGCTCAAAATGGTCAAGAAATTCCAGCATTTGGTACAACACAAGGAGATTATTTCTACGGAACAATCCCATGTACTCGTGCAATGACTGATGCAGAAATCAAAGGAGCTTACGAGTTAGAAACAGGTAAAGTAATCGTTGAAACATTTAAAGACAAAGATCCTAATGCAATTCCTGGTGTATTAGTATTCAACCATGGACCATTTGCTTGGGGTAAAGATGCTTTTGATGCAGTTCATAACATTACTGTTTTAGAGCAAGTTGCTAACATGGCTTGGCATAACTTAGTATTAAATCCAAACTTACAACCAATGTCTCAAACAATTTTAGACAAGCACTATTTACGTAAACATGGTGCAAATGCATATTATGGACAAGGGTAGGAGTTAAGCATGTACGAATTAGGACTATATGAAAAATCAATGCCAAACACATTATCATTTAAAGAAAAATTAGAAACTGTTAAAGCAACTGGTTTCGATTTCTTAGAAATGAGTGTGGATGAAACTGATGAAAAATTAGCTCGTTTAGAGTGGACGAAAGAAGAACGTCTTGAACTTGTTAAAACAATGTATGAAACAGGCGTATCTATTCGTTCTATGTGTTTAAGTGGACACCGTAAATATCCATTTGGATCACATGACGCATCTGTACGTGAACGTAGTATGGAAATCATGGAAAAAGCAATTGAATTAGCAGATGACTTAGGTATCCGTGTGATTCAATTAGCTGGTTATGATGTATACTATGAAGAAGGCGATGCTGATACATTAGAATTCTTTATCGATAACTTGAAAAAAGCTACTTTATTAGCAGCTCAAAAAGGAATCGTTTTAGGATTCGAAACAATGGAAACTCCATTTATGAATACAGTGGAAAAATCAATGCGTTTTGTAAACTTAGTAGATTCACCTTATTTACAAGTTTATCCAGATTCAGGAAACTTAAAAAATGCTTCTTTAGAACCTGGTGCGAAAAATGTTTATGAAGATATCGAGTTAGGGAAAGGTCACATTGTGGCTGCTCACTTAAAAGAAACAATACCTGGACATTATCGTGAAATTCCTTTTGGAACTGGACAAATTGATTTCAAGAGAATGGTGGACACTTTCTTATCAATCGGTGTTCGTCGTTTCACTGGCGAATTCTGGTATGTTGGACAAGAAAATTGGTTAGAGGATATTCATTTCGCAAACAAATTCTTACGTTCATATTTCCCAGAAAAATAATTAAGAATTTAATGTAACATCCTTAGAGTGTCTAGGGATGTTTTTTTACGTATAAGTTAATAACTAGATTATACCTCCCTGGTTTGTTGCAGCGCCGCCAGCAGCCTCGCTTGCGAGTCTCATGGCTAAAATTCGAGCCTGTAGTCTCGAATTTTGCGGGAATATATATTTATATATATTCCTTTTGCAACTGAGGAAGGTATAATCTATTCATTCACTTTAATTATTTATGTCATTTATTGTATTAGAATACTTATTTTACGTACGGATTCAGAATATATAGAAAATACTCTATAGTAGCACAAGCAATAAAAGTAGAGATATCTACTTTTATTGCAGGGAAACTTTGAGACCTAGGCTCAAAGTTTAGCCATGAGACAGCTTTAGCTGGCTGCTGGCGACCTTGCTACTATGTCCACAGTATTTTCTATGTATTCTGAGTCCTATGCATTGTCTTTATTTTTCTTTCCAAACCGTTTAAAATAAGGATAATGATACGTAAAAGAGGGGAGTGAGTTTGTTGTATTCTTATATGCAAAAGTGTATTGATAAAAATTATAAACCAATTACAAAGCACGATTTGATTCATAAATTTTCCCAGTTAGGAATTAAACGTGGGGATACTTTATTAGTTCATGCTTCTTTGTCTTCATTAGGATATGTGGTTGGTGGGACTGAAGATTTATATCTGGCGTTAAGGGAAGTTATTGGAGAGAAGGGAACGATTGTAGTTCCTTCTCAAACGGTTGAAATATCAGATCCTGCTAGTTGGCAATATCCTCCAGTTCCAGATGAATGGCATGCTGTAATTCGTGATGCTATGCCTGCATATTCTAAGGAGTTATCGTATAGTAAAGCGATGGGAGCTTTTAGTCAATTTATTGGTATTTTGCCAGAATCCATTCGAAGCAATCATCCTATGTATTCTTTCACAGCAATCGGAGAGAAAGCGAATGAAATTATTGGACAGGATTCATTTGATTTCCCATTTGGAGACGAATCGCCATTAGGAAGACTGTATTCTATTGGTACTAAAATATTAATGATTGGAACTGATTTTGAAACGAATACGTCACTTCATTTGGCAGAAAATCGGTTGAATAGAGAGGTCATTTATGAAAGAAGTAAAATAGTAACGGAAGATGGAGAAAAATGGATTTCGTTTAAAAATATCGAATTAGATTTATATGATGACTATTTAGAAATTCAAAATAGATTCATGGAACAGCATTTAGTTGCTAAAACAACTATCAATGAAGGTTCTGTATCCTTATTCGACATGAAAGAATGCGTTGATGTTGCGCAACATTATTATCAATTAAAAGAATGAGAAATAGTGTTTTACGTACAGATTCAGAATACATAGAAAATACAAATACAGTAGCAAAAGCAATAAAAGTAGCGATAGTTACTTTTATTGCAGGGAAACATCGAGACCTAGGCTCGATGTTTAGCCATGAGACCGCAGGGCTGCTGGCGACCTTGGTACTATATCAATAGTATTTTCAATGTATTCTGAAGAAGTTAAAGAGCAAAATGCCTTTTCAAACTATCACGAAAATACCCGAACGTCACAAAACAAAACGTTCGGGTATTTCTATTGTTCTTGATGTTATTTTTCTTTCCATAACTACCAAACATTTATCATTCGTGTTTTCATATATCTATTGTTCGTGTTTTACGCGTTTACATAGTTTGAAAATGAATTATTTTTATGAAAATTCATCTAAAAATGTATTTTTAGATAGAAATCACTTGTAATTATCGTTCGGATTTTGTATGATTGTACTTGAGGTTGAGAGTTCAATCTTGTAGAAAACATATCTTAGGGGGATATATTTTATGAAGAAGTCTTTTTGGTCAAAATTAGCACTTGGAGTATCAGCAGCAGCTTTACTTGCAGCTTGTTCAAGTCAATCAAGTGATTCAGGTTCTAAAGGAAATGGATCGAAAAAAATTGATACATTAAAGGTTGCATTTGTACCTTCTCGTGATCCAGAAGCGATTGTAACGGCTACTGAGCCATTGAAAGAATTATTGAAGAAACAATTAGCTGATGAAGGTTATACAGTGAATAATGTTGAAATCAATGTTGGTACAAGCTTTGATGCAGTAGGGGAAGCTTTAGCATCAGGAACTGCTGATGTAGGGTTCATTCCTGGTGGTACTTATGTATTATTTGACAAAGAGGTAGACGTATTATTAACAGCAACTCGTTCTGGTTTGGAAAAAAATTCTTCTAATGCAAAAGATTGGAACGATGGTCAAGAATCAAAACGTTCTAAAGATCAAGTTACTTCATACAAAGGATTAGTAATTGCTGGACCAACTGAAAAAGGGAAAGCAATCGCTGAAAAAGTAAACAGCGGTAAAGATATTTCATGGGATGATTTAAATTCAGCAAACTGGGGAGTTTTAGGAACTTCTTCTTCTTCAGGATATATTTATCCTACATTATGGCTACAAGATAAATTCGGTAAAAATATTTCAGATTTACAAAATGTTGTTCAATCTGATTCATACGCTTCATCTGCCGCTCGTTTAGCTTCAGGACAAATTGATATTATGGTTGGATATGCTGACTTACGTTCTGACTATGCTAAAAAATGGACAAGCGAATATGGACGTTCAGAAGAAATTTGGAAAGAAACAAATGTAATTGGTGTAACTCCAGATATTTATAACGATACAATTTCAGTAAGTAAATCGTCTCCAGTTGTAGACGACTCATTCAAAGAAGCTTTTGCTAACGCAATGATCAAATTAGCTGAAACTGATGAAGGTAAAGAAGTCATTAAGATTTACTCTCATTCAGGATATAAGAAAGCTAATGCCTCTGATTACGATAAAGAACGTGAAGCTCAAAAAGTTCTTAAAAAATTAAAATCAGGTAACTAAGGAAAGAAATGATGATCAAATGAGGGTTAGGAGCGACTCCTGACCCTTTTTTTGAGGAAGAGGACAGATATGATTAAATTTGAAAATGTTTCAAAAACCTATCCAAATGGTGTTAAAGGGTTAAAAAATATTAATTTAGAAATTGAACAAGGTGAATTTGTTTCGATTATTGGTTTATCAGGTGCTGGTAAATCGACATTAATTCGTACGATTAACCGTATGATTGAAATTACAGAAGGGACATTAACTGTAGATGGCACGAATGTATCTTCATTAAAAGGAAAGTCTCTTCGTAAATTCCGTAGAAATAAAGTAGGGATGATTTTCCAATCATTTAATTTAGTAACAAGAACAACGGTTATTAAAAACGTACTAACTTCGATTGTTCCAGATATTCCATTTGTTCGTTCATTATTTGGAATTTATACAAAAGAAGAAAAATTACATGCTTTAGAAGCTTTAGATAAAGTGGGGATTGTTGATAAAGCCTTTATCCGTGCTGACCAGTTATCAGGGGGACAACAGCAACGTGTTGCTTTAGCGAGAACATTAGCACAGAATCCTGAAATTATTTTAGCAGATGAACCAGTTGCCGCTTTAGACCCAATTACAGCTAAACGTGTTATGGAAGACTTTAGAAAGATTAACCAAGAATTAAATATTTCTATTTTATTAAACATCCACCATGTGGAATTAGCGTTAGAATATGCAGATCGTATTATTGGGATTCGTGATGGAGAAATTGTTTATGATGGTCCAAGTAGCCAAGTAACGAAAGAAGTATTAGATTTAATTTATAAAGGAAAGGCGGAGGAGTTACATGAAGGATAATAAACTCTTCGCTGCAAAAGAATTTACTTTAAAAAATGGTACAACCGTTACTGAACCAAAATCAAAAGCTATTTATGTTGCGATTGGTTTATTAATTGCGATGTATTTTTCAGCTAAAATTACTGGATTTAATATCCATACCATTTTACAACGTGGTGTTCAATTCTTTGTTATTATTGGTCGTATGTTTCCGCCAGCTTGGGAATATTCAAGTAATATTTGGCAACCATTAATTGATACAATTAAAATGTCATTATTAGGTTCTTTATTGGGTTCGATTTTAGTCATTCCATTTGCCATTGTTGCATCTAGTAATATTGTTAAAAATAAATGGATTATTAGTTTAAGTCGTTTATTTTTAAGTGTGGTTCGTACATTACCAACGCTTGTAACTGCCTTAATTGCAACTTATATCTTTGGTTTAGGAACAATGGCGGGTACATTTGCGATTGCGACTTATACATTTGCTTACTGTGGTAAACAATTATATGAACAAATTGAGACAGTAGATATGGGGGCTTTTGAAGCAGCTGAAGCTTTAGGAGCAACAAAAGGTCAAGCATTTACAAGTGCGATTATTCCCCAAATTTTACCAACTTACTTAGCAAGCTCATTATATTGCTTTGAAGGTAATGTTCGTTATGCGTCAATTTTAGGTTATGTTGGTGCCGGTGGTATCGGGATTATTTTAAACGAAAATCTTGGATGGCGTGAATATGGAAATGTAGGGATGATTTTAGTGACTTTATTTATCACTGTAGTCATTATTGAGTCTGTAAGTTACTACTTACGTACGAAATTAACATAGAAGGGGAGTTAAACACATGAATGAAGCAGTATTAAAACAATATGAAAAAGCTCCTCGTACATGGATTGTTCAATTAGGCGTTTTATTCTTATTAATCATCATTTTTGCATGGTCTGGATCTACGATTGAATTAAGTAAAATTCCAGAAAATGGATTACAAATTTCTCAAAGTATTTTACAAGGGATTGTAACTCCTGAAACATCGTTATTATTAAACTTTACAACAAAAGGTGTTCCATATTTATTATTAGAAACTATTGCAATTGCTTTTCTAGGAACATTAGTTGGTGCAATTTTAGCGATTCCATTTTCATTTATTTCTGCAACAAACATCGTACCAAAACCAGTTGCAATTATTGGACGTACAGCAATTATGGCGATTCGTACAGTCCCAACATTAATTTATGGGTTAATGTTTATTCGTGTAACGGGTCCTGGAGCTTTTACAGGGTTGCTTACAATGTCTGTGGCATCGATTGGGATGATTTCTAAATTGTATATTGAAGCAATTGAAGACTTAGATTATAAGATTTTGGAATCATTAGATGCTAGCGGATGTAATTTCTATCAAAAAATTCGTTTTGGAATCTTACCACAATTAATTCCTGCATTCATTTCTACAGTAATTTATCGTTTTGATATGAACTTAAGAGATGCGACGGTATTAGGGATGGTTGGAGCCGGTGGTATCGGTGCTCCATTAATCTTTGCGATGACAGCTTATAAATGGCATGAAGTAGGGGCTATCCTATGCGGATTAATTGTACTAGTATTAGTTATTGAATTCTTATCAACGAAAATTCGTACTCACTTAGCACGAGGATAAAAGAAAAAGCATGAAGGATTAAACTTCATGCTTTTTTTCTACTTTTGAAAACATTTTATGAAACAATGGTGCTAAAGCATATCCCATTAATGAAATCCCGATAATTCCCATGAAATATAAAACCGTTTCTTGGAAAATGCTAAAACCAATTAAAATAACTGGAATAGCTAAAATAGCAACAGCTTCTTTTAATGAAATAAAAATAAATAAATATCCATCACGAATATAACTCTTAATCGTACCAAAATACTGTGTTCTTGCTAATGAAATCAACATGGCTGTGATCGTCATACATAAGAATAAAAAGAAAATAATGGCTAACATCATTCCAAAAATATTTTGGAAACTATACCAAAATTGAATCACATATACTGTAGCTCCAATGATTGCTGTATAAATTAAAGAAACAGCAACTCGTACAAAGAAAAGATGTTTCAATTCATTCCAGAACGTTTTCACTAAATAACCATCTTCATTTTCAGAAAACTTCATCATTGTATACAACAAAGCCGCCAACACAGGCCCAATCGTTACAATAGGAATACTAATTACAATCACTAATAAGTTCAACAAAATAAAATCCGCTAACATCGTAGCAAAACGCCAAAAAGGACTTTCCTCATTAAATTTCATCTAAAACCATCCTTTAACAAATAAAATACAAAATACATTATACGATTAACCCCAAATTTAAGCAAGTTATCGTATGTAAGTTCATATCACATAATTAAAACACAATAGATAACATTCTAGACTGATAACGTAAAAAGTAAGAAATATTTAATACATTAGCTGAAGTTCTTAACTGAAACTTACAACGTAAAAAGTGAAGCATAATGGATACCGTACCTAAAGTTCTAATGGATAACGTTAAAAGTGAGAAATATTTTTTGTAGTATCAAAAGTAAAAGAATCCAGAGGATTCTTTTACAGCAAAATTTGAGACCAAGGCTCAAATTTTAGCCATGAGACAGCTTATAGCTGGCTGCTGGCGTGCTTGATACAACAAAGGAATATTTCGAACGATATCTAGGTTTACATAATATATATTAAAGAAAGTTACGTATTGAAAATAAACCAACAAACAAAAATCCTCCACCATCAACTAAACAAACATAAAAAGGACGCTCCTCACGAACGTCCTTCTTTCATCTATTAAACATTAGTAATATCAATGGATTGTCCAATCGACAATAAACATAACATACGTTTTGTAACTTTCTTTTGATAACTGGTTTCTAATGCTTCAGCATATAAATTCAATTGCTGTTTATACTTATCAACGACTTTCTGTATTCCTTTTTGTGTCGGAACCACATGATCCGTCTTATAATCAAATAAAATAATCTCATCGTCTAATTCCACAAATCCGTCGATAATCCCGTGAATTAACATCGAATCTTCATTATCTGGTAAATGCTTAAAGATACGTTTTGCTGTTACAACATGTGAAAATGCTTGTTCACGGTTTAATAATGCTTGATGTTCCTGTATCCATTGTCCAAATTCACTTTGGAAGAAATGATTAACTTGGTCAACTGGAATTACTGCAGCAACTTCTTTTTCTAAAAATTGTGTCTCAACTAATTGTTGAATCGTTTCTTGAATGAATTCAGGAGTAATTTCCTTCGTTAAGTCTAATTTTTGCATTAATAAATGTAAACCGCTTCCACGTTCTGCAGCAGAAACTTTTTGTTTACTTTCAATAAAGCTTGGTTTTGCTAATTCAGACGTTAAATAAACATATTGTTGCACAGTTTTTTCTGTTTGTTGAGTTTGTTCTTCTAAATGTGGTAATTGTTTTACATCTGGTTCTTCATTCATCCGTTTAATTTCAGATACACTCTGATAACTTGCAGTTGTAGATGCTAATAAATAAGGATACGTTTGTTTTAATTCTTCTAGTAGTTTTGGAAGATTTTTAACTGTATTCCCTACTGCTTGCTTTTGTAACCACTCTTCTTCATTTATTGAAGCTATTTCAGTTTCTTGTATCCAATTGAGCGCATTCTTTTTAATTTGTTCAAATTCAATCACTTCTTGATGGAATGGAACTTTATCCTGCTTTCTAAATGTGGCCATTAAAATCCAAGTTAAATAATTATCAACATGATAACGAAGAGCAAATGGTAATACTTCTTCATTCAAATCATCGATCATAGAATGTTCTTCTTTAAATTTTTCAAAATCTTTTAAAGAACCGACAATAATGAGTTTTTCACGTGCACGAGTCATTGCTACGTACAATTTTCTCATTTCTTCAGATAGTAATTTATTTTTCTCTGCTTTATAAGCCATAACATATGGAATGGTTGTATATTGAATTCTTTGAGGAAGTTGTAAATATTTAACACCTACTCCTAATTCATCACTACGAATGGCTTGTTGGCGAATATCTTGCTGGTTAAATTTCTTTCCAGCGTTCATTAAAAATACAACTGGATATTCTAATCCCTTACTAGCATGAATCGTCATGACACGTACTGCATCTTCTTCATCAGAAATTTGAGTAGGTTCTTCTAAATCTTGTTTTTTATGCTGCATTTGCTGAATAAATCGAACAAAATTACGTAAACCTTTAAAGCTAGAATCTTCGAAATCTTTAGCATATTTATACAAGGTATGTAAATTCAAGACACGTTGCTGTCCCACAGATTGCCCATGTACATATGTTAAATAGTTCGTATCCATATAAATTTGCCAAATAAGCGTACTGATGGATTGATGATTCGCAATATCTCTCCAAGATTCTAATTGTGCTAAAAATACTTGTACACGGTCTTTTAATTGCTGTTGTTGAGCACTATCATAATAATTTACTTCTTCTAGTTTAAAATGCTCCACAAATTGAACGCAAGCATCATAAAACGAACAAGATTTATTGTGTTTACGAATATGAGCAAGATCTATTTCATCTAATCCAACGATTCCGGAACGTAATACGGCTACAAATGGAATATCTTGAGTAGGATTATCAATAATTTTTAACGCTGACATCATAATCGCAATTTCTGTTCGTTTAAAATATTGAAGATTCTTTTGGACTAAAACAGGAATTTGATATTGCGTAAAGATTTCCTCAATTAATCCATTATTGGCTTTTGTTGGCGCTAAAATAACGATATCTTTATATTGTATTGGTCGTTTTTTCGGATTATCCTTTGTACTTTCTTCATGCATGATTTCGAATTGATTTGCCATCATTTCTTTAATCTTACCTGCAATAAAATGAACTTCCGCAGCTGCTGAATTATCAATCATACTTTCTGTCTCTAGTTCAGATGTTTCTTCTTCCTCATCATTCAAATTAGAATTTTGAATGATATAGCATTCGCTAAATTTATCCGTATCCTCTGAATAATTCAAGTTTCCAGTTTTTAGAGCGGCATCATCATCATAGTCAATTTGACCTAATTCATGGTCCATAATTTGTCTAAAAATTAAGTTGGTAAAGGACAATACTTGATCTCTAGAACGGAAGTTTTCAGCTAAAATAATTCGTTTACCGCCATTTTCATCTGCATAGGCTTCATATTTATCTCTAAATAAAGACGGATCTGCTAAACGGAAGGCATAAATCGATTGTTTCACGTCTCCTACCATGAAGAGATTATTCTCTTTAGCCACACTTGTTAAAATTGCTTCTTGAACACGGTTTACGTCTTGGTATTCATCAATTAAAACTTCGGTAAATAGTTCTTGATAATATTTTTTAGCAATTAGAACTCCATTTTTTTCAGTAGAAAGAATGGATAATGTATCATGTTCTAAGTCAGAAAAATCAATTTTATTAGATGTTTTCTTTTCTAATTGGAAAGCTTCATAGAATTTCAAGACAACTTGAGATAAATGCAACATCATTGGATAAATATTTCTTAAATGCTTCATTTGAACTTCAGGTGATTCGAAGAATACAGTTGCTAATACTTGATCTTCCCAATGTTTCTTTAAGCTATCTCTTTTCCGTTTAATGGCCTGAACGGCTTCTCTATCCGTTGTTTCATCTTTTTTAGGAACAGTTGGAAAACGGTCAAATTTTACCTCTTGTGCTAATGTATAGGCTGCAGTATAATTCCCACTTTCAAATGCTCCGTACACTTCTTGAATTTGTTGTGCATCAGCTTCAACCACATCTTTACATTTCATAAATTCGGTTAGTTCAGCTAATTTCAGTAATTCATCATAGGCAGAAACTAAATATTTTAATTCTTCTCGAATATAAGGAACAAATTGATCCTTAATAATCGGAATTTCGCCATAGTTATCCTTTGTTTCATATAAATCTGCCAAAGAAGAAATCCATTGTTTGGGATTTGGTTTTGAACGTGAAAAATCATATAGTTGGTAGACTAATGTAGTAAATCCATCATCATTACGGTCACTAGAAAAATAGCGCATTAATCCATCCATCCAAGAATGTTCTTCTAATAATTCATCCTGTATGTTTCTCCATACTTTTTCCTTTAATAAAGTCCCTTCCACTTCATTTAATAGTGAAAAGACAGGGTCTAATTGACTTAAATAAAAATAACGACGAATGACTTTCATACAGAAACTATGAATGGTAGAAATCGTTGCATTTGGTAATAAACTTAGTTGTTTGACATACATATGTTTCTTAGCAAGATCTGTTTCTTTTGTTATGGCTTTTTCTAAATTTGTACGTAAACGTTCTTTCATCTCTTTAGCCGCGGCTTCTGTAAAAGTCACGATTAATAAAGAATCAATATTCACACCATCTTCGATATATCCCATAATACGGTCAACTAATACTTTTGTTTTTCCTGATCCGGCAGAAGCAGACACTAATAAATTATCCCCTCTTTGCCAAATTGCTTGCCATTGTTCAGGAGTTGCTTGTACTCCCTCTGGTTTTACTGGTATCATCTATTACGCCTCCTTTCCGTTTAGTTTCTCTCTCATCCAAGTTAAGTTTTCTTGAAGAGGCATTTTTGTTAAAAATTGATAATTATTTTCTGGATTGGTTGCATCAAACATTGCTATTGCACTGAATTTTCCATTCACTGAATCAGCATATTCTTTTAATTCATCAAAAGGAGCAAGTTGATTTTCTCCATTTAAAATCTTTTCTCCAGCAGTTTTCAATTGATAGAAAGCAAAATCCATTAATAAATTGATGTCATCAGGAGCATAGACTTGGCTAGTTGCCTTGTATTCTCCATCTTTCTTTACTCCAAATGGTAATACAATAGAGTCTCCCGTTTCAAAATCAGGTTGAACTTGTTGCAGAACTCCTAAATCATTCGTTAATAAACCTGATAATTTATATTTTTTCAAACGAGTTTCTTCAAAATCTGCATCTGCTTTAATATCTTTTGCATTAAAACTTGGTTGGAAAACATGCATATATAATCCACCATATGGAGTCACTGCTTTATTAAATTGATCAGACACAATATTTCTAGCAACTGATAAATACGTTAAAAGTTGTAATTGAATCCCGTAACGTAATCGATTAATATCAAATTTTTGAGCTGAAGACTTATAATCAACTATTCCTAAATGATACCCTTTTTCAGTTTCTAAAAGGTCAATACGGTCAATTTTCCCACGAATAAATAAAGACTGTGTATCATTTAATGGAATTTCAATTTTCTTATCAGATTTTGCACCAAAAACGACTTCTGTTTTCCATGGTGTTACTTGTAATTGTTGCAATTGCATTAATGCTGCAGCTAATGTTTGTCGAATCGTATCTTGTAGTAGCACTTTTGTCCAATTCATTCTAGGAGATGAGTTTAAAATTTGGAATCTTGCATCTTCATTCATAGAATCAAAAATTTCTTTTAATAATGTTTCAGTTGTTGTTTTATCAATAGAACGAATATCTAGTTGTAATTCATGAACTTTACGAATAAACTGGTCAAATGTTTCATGGAAGTATTCGCCAGATCCAGCAGCTGTTAACTCGAACTCTCTACGTTCTCTTAAATTTAAACCATATTGTAAGAAATGACTAAATGGATCTTTATAAAATGTTTCCACTTGAGAAGTCGATAAGTATAAATGATTTCCATATAGTTCAGCAGCTAATTCTTTTGGTAATTGCTTGGCAATATTTAAATGGAATACACTATCTACTAATGTATGGTACTGATTTTGGAAATCTTTATCCTGTCTTAATAAATGTGGTAAAGTAAGCCAAATAGATGGGATATCTTCTTCTTTTGAGAACTTATATTGACGTAGTTTTTGTAGTAACGTTGTAAATAATTCATGAATCGTTACAAAGTCGCCCTGTTCAAAACGTTCTTGTTGGTTTAGATTTCCATCCTGGATATTAATCTCAAATTTATTTAAAATACGTTCTACAAAGCTAGATGGTTTTAATTTAGCACCTTTATCCGTATGATGCATGGATAAATATAACTTTTCAGTTGCGGAAGTTAATACTTTATAAAATAAAAATGGCTCTACAGATTGTTTTTGAATCGTTGTTGGATGTAAGAAACGTCCACTATCTAATCTACTTAATAAATATTCTCTTTCTTCATCGGTGATTAAACCACTCTCCTCTTCCATTCTAGGAAGGACTCCTTGAGATAATCCAATAACAAATGTAACCTTTTTAGGAGAATAACGCACAGAATCAATCCCCGTACACGTTAATTGGTCTAACGTAGATGGAGCCATATTATAGTGTGTATGTTCGAATCCTGTATGTAATAATAATTGGAATATTTCCCAATCAAATGGTTCATCTCCAAATATATAAACATACTCCTCTAATAATTTTAGAAATTCATTCCATACTTGATCTTGTCTACGAGCTGTTTGAATGTCTCCCATATTGGCAGCATGATTTCTCCAGTATAGGAATGCATCTGTTACTCCAATTTTTTCTAATAATTGATATAGGAGAGTAATAGCTTCTTTTGTTGTCTCAACTTTATCTAACTTCTTATAAAATGGTTCTAATAAAGAGACGATTTGCTCTCGTAGTTCTTGTGCTTGTGTTAACTGTTGATTTACTAACACTTCTCTGCTACTTAAGCTATCTTCATCAATATTTTCAAGTTGATAATTCCACGTTTTACTTGAAATCCAATCTTTTCCTTCATAGCCTTGTGCTAGTATAATTGTTTCTGTTTCATCTAATTTTTGACGATAATGAATCAGTGCTTCTCTTAAAGCCTCTTCCTCATCTTCCTTACTCTCTATATTTGCTCGATTTAGAGGCCAGAAACAATATTCACTTCTTAGAAGGTTCATTATGTCATGATAACGCCAAAAATGCTTCTGGATAGTAAAAATAGCGTCTAGCACTTGAATGAGTGGATGATGCTCCATTGTATCGGATAAATCCATGAAATACGGAATTTGGTACGTTTCTAATAAAGGCTGTAATAATGTTTGTTGTTCTTCTAAATTTCTGGATAAAATTTGAATATCTTGGTAACGATAGTTATCGCTATCGACTAATGATTTAATCGTTGCTAATGTTTCTTGGATTTCTTGTCGTTCATCTTCATAAGTAATCCATTGTAACGCATCGATTTTCTTATATGAAAATTCAGAAGAACTTTCAAGACCACCACTTGTTTCTAACCAATATTGCTCAAGTTCTAAAAAGTCAGGATGATAAGTCGTATTGGTCTCTTTTAATTCTTTTAAAACAGGTTTACTTTCATCAATCATTAACCAATTTAATAAGCGAGAAATTAATTGGCGATTGGAGTCAAATAACCCAGATTCTAGCGTTTCTTTTGGTTTAAAGGCATCAGTTGTTGCAGTCGTATAAAACTCTACTCCTCCGGATGATTTCACTAAAGCATCAATTACTTCTAATTCCATCGCATTTAAGTGGTACGATTGATCAATGACAACATAAGTATTTGATAAATCCATAGATGAAATTTCTTGCGCTAATATCCGTAATAAATCTTCTGATTGAACAAAATCTTGTTTTAAATATTCTAAATAATGTTTATAAATGATGCCAAATTCTTTTAAACGTTGGTCAATTTCTTCATAAGAATCTTGTTCAAACCACTCTGAGAAGTCCTCTACTTCAATTCCACCTAAACGAAATTCTTGCATGACAGCAGATAAACGTTCAATAAATCCTTTATGACGAGATTCTTTATTAAAAAGTACTAATTCATCTTGATATTCGGATAAGATTTTTTGTAAAATCATACAAATTCCAACTTTGGATAATGAAGGACGTTGCAATGCAGCATGATCTCTTAAAAAATACCATGCTAAACGTTTAAAACTATACACTTGAAGCTTTGTAACAGCATAAGAATTCTTCGGTTGCTGTAATAATTGACCCACTTCTTGAATCATTTCTAATTCTGCAGAAAATTTAATATGATCCGGAACTAGATAAATCACTTGATTATTGCTAGATTGTTTTAACCAATCTGCAATTTTAGTAGCAATTTGCGAAACTTTCGCACTTGTTTCTTTTGTTAAGATGACTTCGAAACTCATAAGAACCTCCAATCGTTTATTCTCTTTAACTTAACCATAGAACAATGAATTTGTAAACAAAAATAAAACGATTTTTCTACGTAGTAGAAAGCTACAATAGAAAAATCGTTTTTATAAATTTAGTTATTAAAATTTACCCAACTAGTTGTTCTAAGATATCTGGACGGAAACCGAAGAAAGGTTCAATTCCATCTGCAACTACAACTGGTAATGATTGGAATCCTAAAGCTTTCACTTCTTCTAAAGCTTCCTCTGATTCAAACACATCTTTAATCACAAATGGTACTTGATTATCCTCGAAAAATTGTTTAGTAAAGTTACATTGCATACAATTTGGTTTTGAATATAGTGTAATTTGACGATTTGACATAAACATCTCTCCCTTTTGTTTCATACAGGTAGTATCATACCTCATATTAGAATGAAATACAATATATTGTGCTTAAATTTTTTGTTTTATTTTTACAAACACAATATATTGGGATAGAACTGTTATAGTATAACGCCTCTAACCCTGATAATAAGGCAAAAACAGATTTGGTACAGACCAACAAAAAAAGCTAAGCACTATATTTTGTACTTAGCTTTTACATAGTTATTCGTTTTCAGAATCTTTCAATCTTTTAATATTTGCAGCATAAAGTGCTGCTCCAATAGATGAAAATACTGCTATCATCTTTTTATCATTGAAAAAAACAGTAAAGACAACTACTAAATATATCAAAAATAAAATTGTTACGATAACACTTCTTTTTTTCATAACCCTGCCACCTAATCAATATGTAATCTTGGCAAAATTATATCATAACTGAGACGGATTAGTAAACGCTTGGGTCAAATCCACGGTTTGTTACGTAGCCATCTTTTTCCCAAATATTTTTCTTTTTCTTCTTCGTTTGTTCTTCTACTTTTTGTAAATCTTTTAATAGCGTTGTATTCGGTGGGTGAGCATACCCTACTCTTGCTAAACTTTCTTCTACTAAAGTTTGTTGTAATAATTTTCCATCTAAGTAAACGTACATTAAAGCACGTCCATATTTATCTGTATAATCACCGACGTCAAACTTACCTTCTACTTTTTTAGCTTTCTTTAACAGTTCTTCTGTTTTTTGTTTTGCTTGATCTGCAAATGGTTGAGCAGCTTTTCCTTCTTTAGCGGTCTCAGGTGTATCAATCAATAATAAACGAATTTTAAAGTCTTTTCCATCTAATTTAACATGGAATGTATCTCCATCGGCTACTTTTCCAACTTGAAGAGTATACAGTTTTGATTTGTCATATCCAGAAAAATCTACACTACTTTCTACTTGTGTTTGGTTACTATTCGATTTATTAGAAGTTTTCTTCTGATTCTTCGAGAATAAACCAAGTCCAGAAATTATTAGAATAATAGCTAATATCGCTAACTTAACCAATAGAAATTGTTGTTTTTTCGTTAATTTCATAAAATCTCCTTTCAACGATTCAAAAAATAAGTGACAACAAATCTATTAAGATTACTAAGATCTGTTGTCACTTGATGAATTATACTTCTAATAATTCTTTTTCTTTTACTTGTGCTAAATGATCAATGTTTTTAACACTGTCATCAGTTAATTTTTGAATATCTTTTTCATATCCACGTAAATCATCTTCAGTGATTTCTTTATTTTTTTCAGCTTTCTTTAAATGCTCAATAGCATCACGACGAATGTTACGAACACTTACTTTTGCGCCTTCAGCTTCTTTCCCTACTTGTTTTGCTAATTCTTTACGACGTTCTTCTGTTAATTGTGGAATGACTAAACGAACAACACTACCATCATTTGTTGGAGTAATCCCAATATCTGACATTAAAATTGCACGTTCAATATCTTGTAAGCTTGATTTGTCATAAGGTGTAATTAAAAGCATACGAGCTTCAGGAACCGTTACAGAAGCTAATTGATTAACTGGAGTTGGAACTCCATAATACTCAACTTGCAGGCGATCTAAAAGACTGGCATTCGCACGACCAGCACGAATTCCGCCTAATTCACGTTGTAAGGCATCTTCAGTTTTTTTCATACGTTCTTTAGCATTTGCAATAATTTCAGTTGCTGTCATATTATTTCCCCCTTACAGTTGTACCGATATTTTCACCAAGAACAACTCGACGAATATTTCCTGTTTCATTTAAATTGAAGACAACTAATGGAATATCATTATCCATCGATAATGAACTTGCTGTTGTATCCATTACTTTTAGTCCTTTTTGAATCACATCTAAATGTGTTAATTCATTAAATTTAATTGCATTTGTATCGATACGAGGATCCGCACTATAAACGCCATCTACATTATTTTTTGCCATTAAAATAGCATCTGCTTCAATTTCAGCAGCACGTAATGCAGCAGCAGTATCTGTTGAGAAGTATGGATTTCCTGTACCACCTGCAAAAATAACGACACGTTCTTTTTCTAAGTTTCGAATTGCTTTACGACGAATATAAGGTTCAGCAATTTGACGCATTTCAATAGAAGTTTGAACACGAGTAGGAACTCCAATGTTTTCTAATGCATCTTGGAGTGCTAAGGCATTCATAACTGTAGCAAGCATTCCCATATAGTCTGCTTGTGCACGTTCCATGCCAACTTCTTCTCCTGTTACTCCACGCCAAATATTTCCGCCACCAACAACGATTGCAATTTGAACGCCTAAATCATGAACTTCTTTGATTTCTTTAACAATTTCTTTAATAGTTGGAGGATTAATACCAAAACCTGTTTGGCCTGCTAATGCTTCTCCACTTAATTTTAATACAACACGTTTATATTTTGGTTCAACCATTGTAAGGACTCCTCTTATATAGATTCTTAGTGAATTAAGTCTAAAAAAAAGGGGAATAGAGGGCAGCTTCCTACCTTATTCCCCACTAATTGAAATCAATTATTTTTTAACTTGTCCCATTACTTCTTCAACGAAGTTGTCAACACGTTTTTCTAAACCTTCACCAACTTCATAACGGTGGAATAATTTAACTTTACCACCTTTAGAAGCAGCATATTTAGAAACTGTTGTATCTGGATCTTTAACGAATGGTTGGTCGTTCAAGCTGATTTCAGCTAAGAATTTGTTTAAACGTCCAGCAATCATTTTTTCAACGATATTAGCTGGTTTACCTTCGTTTAATGCTTGTTCTGTAAGAACTTTTTTCTCATGTTCTAATTCATCAGCAGAAACTTCTGAACGGTCAACATATTTAGGATTGATTGCTGCAACGTGCATAGCAATGTCTTTAGCAGCATCTGCATCTGAAGAACCTTCTAATACAGTTAACACACCGATACGTCCGCCCATGTGTAAGTATGCACCGAATGCATCTGCATCAGATTTTTCAACGATTTCAAAACGACGTAATGAAATTTTTTCTCCGATAACTGTAGTTGCTTCAGCAATTACGTCAGAAACTTTACCTTCTGGAGTAACGATTTCTAAAGCAGCTTCTAAGTTAGCTGGTTTGTTAGCTAAAATTACTTCTGATAATTTAGCTACTAATGCTTGGAATTTGTCGTTTTTAGCAACGAAGTCTGTTTCAGCATTTACTTCTAATACAACTGCAACGTTTCCATCTACTAATACGTTTGTAATACCTTCTGCAGCGATACGGTCAGCTTTTTTAGCTGCTTTTGCTAAACCATTTTCACGTAAATAGTCAACAGCTGCATCGATATCTCCTTCAGTTTGAACTAATGCTTTCTTAGCATCCATCATCCCTACGCCAGTCATGTCACGTAGTTGTTTTACTAATTGTGCTGAAATTTGTGCCATTTCAATTTCCTCCTAAATGTTATAAATTTACAAATATTATTTTTTAAAAAAAGCTGTTTGGATGAAAGATTTCTTTTCCGATTCCAAACAGCCTACTGGTTAGTGATTATTCAGCGTTGTCGCCTTCAACTAATTTTTCAATATCTTCTAATGAAGTATCTTTGTCTAAGTCTTCTTCGTCAACTGCTACGTCTTCACCTTGGTTACCTTCAACGAATGCATCAGCCATTTTAGCTACGATTAATTTAACCGCACGGATTGCATCGTCATTTGATGGAATAACAACATCGATTTCATCAGGGTCACAGTTTGTGTCAACCATAGCAACGATTGGAATGTTTAATTTGTGAGCTTCTTGAACTGCAATGCGTTCTTTACGAGGGTCAACGATAAACATTACATCAGGAATGCGTGGCATATCTTTAATACCACCTAAGTATTTTTCAAGTTTGTCTAATTCTTTTAATAGAACGCCAACTTCTTTTTTAGGTAATACATCGAATGTACCGTCTTCTTGCATTTCTTTAATTTTTTTCAAGCGGTTGATACGTGTTTGGATTGTATCCCAGTTAGTCAACATACCACCTAACCAACGATGGTTAACATAGTATTGACCAGTACGGATTGCTTCATCTTTAACAGCATCTTGTGCTTGTTTTTTAGTACCTACGAATAAAGCAATACCTCCGTCTTGAGCAACTTCACGCATGTAGTTGTATGCGTCGTCCACTAATTTAACGGTTTTTTGTAAGTCGATGATATAGATACCATTTCTTTCTGTGAAGATGTATCTCTTCATCTTAGGGTTCCAGCGACGTGTTTGGTGACCGAAATGTACACCAGCTTCTAACAATTGTTTCATTGAAATAACTGCCATTTTTGTTTTCCTCCAATTTTGGTTTTATTTTTCCTCCCCAATTTTCATCGACAAGGGTACTTATTCCTAAGCACCACCCTTATCATCCAATTAGGTGTGAAATTTGGTTTTTATACCGTTAGTTATATTACACTAATATGAATTAGAATGCAACTATTTTGATACATTCCTTATACTTTTTTTAAAGTAACACATTCTTCATCGTCGACTTCATATAATTTCACTAAAATTTCTTCTTTTTTAGAAGTTGGAATATTTTTCCCAACATAATCCGGACGAATAGGTAATTCACGATGACCACGATCAATTAAAATTGCTAAACTAATCGTTTTTGGTCTACCGTATTCCATTAAAGCATTTAATGCAGAACGCACTGTTCGTCCTGTGAAAATGACATCATCTACTAATACAACATTTTTTCCATTTAATGAAAAAGGAATGTTCGTACCATTAATAATAGGATCAACTGTTGGATCTGGTTCATGACGATCATCTCTATATAAAGTAATATCAATTTCCCCTAGTAAAACTGGTTGATTTTCAATAGATTCGATTTTCTTTTGAAGACGTTTAGCAATATGAACGCCTCTAGTCTTAATTCCAACAAGTACTAAATCGTCAACTGACTTGTATTGTTCAATAATCTCATAAGAAATTCTCGTCATTGAGCGATTAATGGTTGCTTCATCTAATAAGAATACTTCAGACATATCCATACTCCTCTACTGTAATTCTTGAATTTTTTCTTCAAATTCTTTTGGTAATGGACTTTCAAAATATAGTTTTTCTTGTATAATTGGATGTACAAATCCTAAAGTCTCTGCATGTAAATATTGACCGAATTCTGTCGCATTTTTTCCATTTGGATGATACATTGGATCATTTAAAATCGGATGATGAATAAATTCCATATGTGCACGAATTTGATGCGTTCTTCCTGTTTCTAGATTTAGTCGTAAAACACTTGTGTCTTTTAAAGCTTGAATGACTGTAAAATGAGTAATCGCTTCTTTTTGAACGCAACGTTTTAGACGATTATGTGGATCTCTAGCTAATGGTGCATCCACTGTACCTGTAATATGTTCAAAACTTCCTTCTACAATTGCAACATAACTACGAGTCATTGAATGATCCATTAATTGATTCGATAAGCCAACATGAGCTTGTGGCGTTTTTGCTACTACTAATAATCCAGATGTGTCTTTGTCAATTCGGTGCACAATTCCCGGACGATATGTTTCAGAACCCTTGGATAATTGATCCACATGGTACAATAAAGCATTCACTAAAGTTCCTGTTGAATGTCCTTTTGAAGGGTGTACAACCATTCCACTAGGTTTATTAATGACTAATAAATGTTCATCTTCATAAACAATTTCTAATGGAATATTTTCTGCAAGAACCGTTAATTCTTCCTCTTCTTCAATTTGAATCATAATATGCTCTCCATCTTTTGCTTTATAGTTAGCTTTGACAACTTCACCATTTACAGATACAAATCCTGATTTTAACCATTGTTGAATGACTGAACGCGTATGAGATAATTCTTTTGTTAAAATTTTATCGAGTCTTTCGCTTTTTTCTAATGATAGTGTTAATTCAATAATCTTATTTTCCACTTTTTTCCTTCTTTCTTTCGACAATTAAAATATATAAGAATAATGCCGCTACCCCAACTGTTAAACAAATATCTGCAATATTAAAAATTGGGAAATCGATAAATTCAAGTTGAAACATATCAACCACATATCCTAAACGAACACGATCAATAAAATTTCCTAATGCTCCAGCTAATAGCAAACTATACGTTGTTAATGCAAATTTTGATTTACCTTTTTCTTGAAACATCAAGTATAAAATAGCAGAAACTCCAAAAGCAGTAATAATATAAAATACAAATTGTTGTCCTGCTAAAATCCCCCATGCTGCTCCTGTATTACGAATATAAAACAGTTTTACAATTCCAGGTAATAATTCTTGGCCTGTTTGCAAAGAAAAATTAGAAACAATCCACATTTTCATCACTTGATCTGCAGCAATTAATAATAAACTTAAAACTAAATAAATAATCATAAAATACCTCTTTCTACTCTCGATAGCTCTATTGTACCTATTCTATTATTCTTCGTCAAACAAGAGAACAAAACCATTAAAACTTTCATGATTTGCTTAAAATCTTTCATTTTTTACTAATTTTTAGTTATTTTTGCCCTATTTTCACATGAAAAACCTATCAAATCGGTTAATAATTTGTATATTTCACAAAAAAACTGTATAATGACAAAGTAATTTGTGTGTCTATAAATTAAGATGCGCGCATTCTATAAGAATGCAGCCTCAAAGTAAGGAGTGCGTTATGAAAAAAATTGCAACGAAGGTATTCTTGATTAGTGCAAGTTTGCTAGTATTTGCAGCCTGCTCTAATACAAAGAAGAGTGCTGAAAAAACTGTTCAAGAAGTACAAGATACCTTACCTGTGGTTGTTGATCATTTAAACAACATCCAAACTTTTGAAGCAAATTTGCAAAATGATTGGGAAGATGACATCGCTGATGATTCGACTCTAGCAAATTACGCTAAGAAAAAAGGTAAAGTTTTTGATAATCTACAACAAAGAAGAGATATTCAAAAACAAATTACTAAAACATTAAAAGTGATTCGTGATGATGCGTCTCACCTTAGTAATTTACAAGACAAGGACTTGCCAAGTGTTGAAATCAAAATTGTAAGTTCAAACTTGCAAAAAATTGTCGACAGTATAACAGATTATATTAAAAAATCTGAAGAACAATTGAATAATGAGCAAAAATTCTTTGTTGAAATATCTGGAAATAAATTATCTAAAGATGATTTGAAAGATAAAATTAAAGAATTAAACGAAGCGGCGTTGGAACGTCAAAAGATTTTAGAAGAAATTAATGACCCTCTTTCAGCAATTGATAAACCAATCCGTATTTTAAAAGCTCGTTTGAATGCTAGAAAGGAGTAAGATTCTGATGAAAACATTCGTAAGAATCATGCGTGTTCTTCTTCTAGGAATAGTTGTTCTACTCTTCCAATCTGTTCGTGCTGAAGAAGAAGTAACACAAAAATTAACATTAAGAACCTCTAGCTTATTAAGAGTTCCAGTAAACTTCCCTACAACTAGTAGTTATGATTCTGGCATTAATATTCCATACCCTAAAGAAGGTGTAAAAGGGATTTATGTACAAGCTTTTAGAGCAAAAGGTGAAGAACTAGATAAAATAGTTCGTTACGTAGACAAAACAGACATTAATGCTGTTGTCGTGGATGTCCGAGATGGTTATGGTAAAATAACTATGCCATTAGAAACTAATAATCAAACAATCCAAAACAATACTGTTAATGAAATTACAGACACAAAACAATTACTGAAAACTTTGGAAAAACATCAAATTTATCCAATTGCTCGAATCGTAAGTTTTGGGGACCACTTAGTTCCTTATCAAAATCCAGATTTAACCTTCCGTACTCTAGCGGGAACTGTTTGGGAAAATGACGAAGGTGAATCTTTCCTAAATCCTTTCTTAAAAGAAAATTGGGAATACATTGCTGAAATTGCAGTAGGTGCTGCTAAAGCTGGATTTAAAGATATTCAATTAGACTATGTACGTTTCCCTCTTGGATTTGAATTAGTGGAAAAATACTTAGATTACGATTTAGGTGATTATAGTGATTATACAGATATGGATGAAGCACGTATCGCTGCAGTTACTGATTTCGTCTCATTTGTTCGTGAAAAATTAAAACCGTATGGGGTTCACCTTTCGGCTGATATTTTAGCGCACGCGATTACTGCTTCTAAAATTGGTGGTATTGGACAAAAATTCACGAATATTGCAGATCATGTAGATGTTATTTCTCCAATGATTTTCCCAAGTCACTGGGTAAATGGAGCTTTTGGTGTAAAAGATCCAGATAAGCAACCATATGATATTGTGACTCAATATATGAAAATTGAAAATGGCTATGTAAAAGAATTAAATCCATCTCCTACTTCAAGACCTTGGATACAAGCTTTTACTGCTGATTATTTAGGAGAAGGAAACTTCCAATTGTATACAGCTGATGTCATTAGTCAAGAAATTAAAGCTTTAAAAGAAGCTGGAATTAAAGAATACTTACTATGGAATGCAGCCAGTCAATATTCAACAGAAATTGATTTCTAAGACAAAGAAAAACGACAGAATCATTAAAGGTTCTGTCGTTTTTTAAATATGAAATAATTTGAACTATGTTTATTTCCAAAAGACTTTCTATACTAAGAAAGTCTTTTGGAAACTATAAACAAACTTCTTCAAAACATTCTTCGTTACTCCATCAGCATCATTGATTAAAGCTGAACCATTACTTGTACGATCGACTAAACTTAAGTCCATTGGACGAATCTCTTTCATTTCTCCGTTTGTCGAAACAACAATATATTCTTGTTTAGAAGTAATAGAACCATCTAAATAAACCACACGATGAGGATTACTCTTCAATTCTCTTAAAACCATTAATCCTCTCTTAGCTCTTGTCAGCATTGAAACCTCTAAAACATTGAAACGTTTCACCGCTCCACGTTGAGTCACTAAAAAGGCTGAGACAACTTTATTTTCTGGACTATAAACCATTGCTCCAGCAACAAAATCATCTTTTCTTAAATTAATTGCCTTAACTCCACTAGCAACAGTACCAACAATTGGCACTTCACTTAATTCATAACGCAAACCAAACCCACAATGAGTCACAATAAAGATCTCTTGCTCTTGATTTGGAACTAGTTCAATAGCAACCACTTCATCCGTTGCTGTTTTTAATTTAATAGCATTACTTGTACGAGTTTTATATCCTCGATACGTATTAAATTCATTTAACGCAGTTTGTTTTACAAGTCCTTCTTTTGTAAAGAATACAACTGTCCAATCTTGATAAACTTCCGTACTATCTTTTTCCTTCACCATACCAGCTAAAATAATTTCATTTGTAGCTAGAGAAATGGATTGACTTAAATGATGACCTACATCTTTCCATTTTGCTTCAGGAATTTCGTGAATTGGTAAATGTAAATAATTCCCTTTAGACGTAAATAAAATTAAATGATCTAAAGTTGATACTTTTTGAACTAATAACACTTCGTCCCCTTCACGCAAGCCATTCTCTTCAGGAGCACTTGAAGCAAAGGAACGTGGACTAACTCGTTTGTAATAGCCTTGTTTTGTAGCAACTACATACACTTCTTCTTCAGGAATTAAAATCTCTGTTTCAATCTTGATTTCTTTAATTTCAGCTTGAATTTCAGTTAAACGAGGTGTCGCATATTTTTTCTTTAATTCTCGTAATTCTTGCTTCATTACTTGTAATAATGTTTTTTCTGATTTTAAAATACTTGTTAGAGTCGCAACACGTTCATTTAAGTCTAATTTCTCTTCTTGTAAAATTGTAATATCAGTATTGGTTAAACGATATAATTGCAAGCTGACAATTGCTTCTGCTTGCGTCATTGTAAAATCGTATGTTTCAACTAATTTTTCTTTCGCATCTTTTTTATCATTACTATTACGAATTAATGCAATTACTTCGTCTAAAATCGATAAAGCTTTCATTAACCCATCTACAATATGCAGACGATCTTGCGCCTTATTTAAGTCAAACTGAGTTCGTTTTGTAATGACTTCTTTTTGATGGGTAATATAAGAATCGATTATTTTCTTCAATCCAACTTGCATTGGACGTCTAGCATCAATCGCAACCATATTGAAATTATAATTAATTTGAAGCTCGGTATTTTTAAGTAAATAATTTAAAATTCCTTCTGCATTTGCTTCTTTTTTCAACTCGATGACAATTTGTAATCCAGTACGGTCTGATTCATCCCTTACTTCAGCAATACCTTCGATTTTTTTATTTAAACGAATTTCATCGATTTTCTTCACTAATAAAGCTTTGTTTACTTCGTAAGGAATTTCTGTAACAACGATTTGACTCTTTCCACCTTTAATGGCTTCAATGGATGTTTTAGAACGAACAACTACTTTCCCTTTACCTGTTTCATACGCTTGTTCTAATTCATCAATCCCTTGAATAATGGCTCCGGTTGGAAAATCTGGTCCTTTTACAAATTGCATTAATTCCTTAACCGTTGCTTCAGGGTGATCAATCGTATGAATCGTTGCATCAATAACTTCTCCTAAATTATGCGTTGGAATTTCTGTTGCATAACCAGCAGAAATCCCTGTAGCTCCATTGACTAATAAATTTGGGAAGCGAGCTGGTAAAACTGTTGGTTCTTCTTCTGTATCATCAAAGTTTAATACAAAATCAACAGTTTTCTTGTCTAAATCACGTAATAATTCTTCAGAAATTTTTGATAAACGAGCTTCCGTATAACGCATGGCAGCAGCTGGGTCTCCATCCATACTACCGTTATTCCCATGCATTTCTACTAGAACATCTCTTAATTTCCAATCTTGGCTTAGACGAACCATCGCTTCATAAACCGAAGAGTCGCCATGAGGGTGATAATTACCAATTACATTACCGACAGTTTTAGCAGATTTTCTAAATTGTTTTTCGCTCGTATTTCCTTCTACAAACATCGCATATAAAATACGTCTTTGTACAGGTTTTAATCCATCACGAATATCAGGTAAGGCACGATCTTGAATAATATATTTGGAATAACGTCCAAAGCGATCGCCCATTACATCTTCAAGATTTAACTCTTGGATATCTTGCTGCATGCTCATATTATTCCTCCTCCATTAATAGTGATAATTGTTCAACAGATGATGGAGAATGTATTTCTTCTTTTTTTGCTTTAGAACCTTTTGGTTGTTCATTTACTGTTAAATGTCCTTCTGTTTCTAAAATACTTTTTCCATCTTCTAAGCTAAATTCCACATGACTTTCAATCCATTTTCTACGTGGTTCAACTTTATTTCCCATTAATGTACTTACACGACGTTCAGCTTGAGCTTTATCATCAATCACAACACGAATTAATGTTCTTGTTTCAGGATTCATCGTTGTTTCCCATAATTGGTCTGCATTCATTTCACCAAGACCTTTGTAGCGTTGTAATAAATAACCTTTACCAACTTTTTTAATTTTTTCTTCTAATTCTTTTTCAGTCCAAGCATATTCTACAACTTGTTTTTTTCCAGTTCCTTTTGAAATCTTGAACAATGGTGGTAAAGCCAAATAGACTTTTCCTGCTTCAATTAATGGTTTCATATAACGGTAGAAGAATGTTAATAGCAATACTTGAATATGAGCTCCATCGGTATCCGCATCGGTCATAATGACAATTTTATCGTAATTACAATCTTCAATATTAAAGTCTGTTCCAACTCCTGCACCGATTGTATAAATAATGGTATTAATTTCTTCATTTTTTAAAATATCAGATAAAGAAGCTTTCTCCGTATTAATAACTTTTCCTCGTAATGGTAAGATAGCTTGGAATTTACGGTCACGCCCTTGTTTAGCAGAACCACCCGCAGAATCTCCCTCTACTAAGTAAAGTTCATTCTTTTTAGGATTTTTTCCTTGAGCAGGTGTTAATTTCCCAGATAGAAGTGTTTCTTTTTTCTTCCCTTTTTTACCATTACGGCTCTCTTCTCTTGCTTTACGACTTGCTTCACGTGCTTCTCTTGCTTTTAGAGCTTTACGGATTAATTCTTGAGCAATTTCCCCATTTTCTGTTAAAAAGATTCCTAATTGTTCAAAAATAGTATTATCAACAATACTTCTTGCAGCAGGAGTTCCTAATTTATCCTTTGTTTGTCCTTCAAATTGTAAAATCTCTTCTGGGACACGTAACGAAACAATCGCTGTTAATCCTTCACGAACGTCACTACCTTCTAGATTTTTATCTTTTTCTTTTAATAGCCCCACTTTACGAGCATATTCATTAAAAGCTTTTGTTAAGGCAGTTTTCATACCTACTTCGTGAGTTCCACCATCTTTGGTACGGACATTATTAACAAATGATAAAATCGTTTCAGAATAGCCATCATTATATTGGAAGGCAAATTCTGTTTCTACTCCATCAATCGTACTATTGAAATCTACAATTGGAGATAAAGTATCCTTTTCTTCATTTAAATATTGAATAAAATTGCGGATTCCTTCTTCATAACAAAACTCATCTCTTGTATCGTTTCTTTCATCTGTTAATGTAATCGTTAATCCTTTTAATAAAAAGGCAGATTCACGTAAACGTTCCGCTAAAGTTTCATAAGACCAAACAATCGTTGAAAAAATATGTTTGCTTGGTAAGAAACGAACCGTTGTCCCAGAACCTTTACGATTTGTTTTTTCTTTTTTTATGGAACTAACTTTTTCCCCACCTGTTTTAAAGGTTTGAGTATATAATACGCCATCACGTAATACTTCAACTTCTAACCAATCAGATAAGGCATTTACAACACTAGCACCTACCCCATGAAGTCCTCCAGAAGTTTTATATCCACCTTGGCCAAATTTACCACCAGCATGTAAAACGGTAAAAATGACTTGAATCGTTGGAATTCCAGAAGCATGTTTTCCTGTTGGCATACCACGTCCATTATCTCTAACAGATAGTGAGCCATCTTTATGAATTGTGACATCAATCTTACTTGCATATCCAGATAAGGCTTCATCGACTGCATTATCTACAATTTCATAGGCAAGATGATGCAATCCACGATGGTCGGTTGAACCGATATACATCCCTGGACGTTTTCGAACGGCTTCTAAGCCTTCTAATACTTGAATTGAATCATCATTATATTGGTTAGTGACTTTACTCATTCACGACTCTCCTTCTTCCTATTCATAAAACATATCTACTCTATCATACTTAATTTTTCAAATATTGCAAGAATTCTTCCTATAACTCTTTAAAATCGTACTAATTTTTTAAAAATATGCTATAATCATTGAGTATAATTTAAATTTAACAGATAAAGGAGAAATACATATCTATGCTATCCATTGTTTTAGGTGCTACGATGGCATACTTATTAGGATCCATTCCTTCTGGATTATGGATTGGACGTAAGTTTTTTCAAATTGATATTAGACAACACGGAAGTGGAAATTTAGGAGCTACTAATTCCTTTAGAATTCTTGGAAAAAAAGCAGGAACTATTGTATTGTTAATGGATCTTTTAAAAGGTTCGATTAGTGTTCTTTTGTTAAAGCAAATGGATTTACAGGGGATTTCCCCACTCATTATTGCGTTATTTGCTGTGATTGGTCATACGTATCCATTATTTGCAAACTTTAAAGGTGGAAAAGCTGTTGCTACTTTTGCTGGAATTATTTTGGCGTATAAACCAGAATTGCTCATTCCATGTTTATTATTGTTTGTCATTATTTTAGGAATTTCTAAAATGGTAAGTTTTTCTAGTATGGTTACTATTTCTATCGGTGTACTAGCATCTCTGTATTTCCAAGATATGGTTTTAACAACGATTGCTCTTGTAGTTGATATTTTTATTATTTATCGTCACCGTACGAATATTCAAAGAATTTTGAATGGCACAGAACCGAAAGTTGATATTTTTAAACGTAACAAAAGATAGGAAGAAAAATCTTATTTGTTTGTGAGGTCGCCAGCAGCCTCGCTCTGCGAGTCTCATGGCTAAAATTCGAGCCTTGGTCTCGAATTTTACCTGTAATGAAAGCTAGGGCCTAGCTTTCATTACTTTCACTACAAAACGATTTTTCTTCCTATCTTTTATATATTAATGGCGTTTTCACATTATAGGTTCTAAAAAAATTAACAAAAAGGAATAACCTACTCTTTGGAGTAAGTTATTCCTTTTTTCTATAAATTTCTTAGTTCATCATTCAACGCTTGGTGGATGTGTTGGTTCTTGATTCGTAAGAAGGTTCCTTTTGTTCCTAAACTTCTACTTTCAAGTACACCTGCAGATTCTAATTTACGAATCGCATTTACAATTACCGTACGTGTAATATCAAATTCTTTAGCAATTTTCAATGCAGTGAATCGTAATTCAATACCATCAAATAACGATAAAATAATTTTAATGGCTTCAATTTCGCTATAAGAAAGAGATTTTAACGCTAAATGGACATTTTGTTTTTCTCGGTTTTCTTGTTCAATTCGTTTTGTTTGCCAGTGCAATAATTCTGTTCCAATTACAGTTGCAGCATGTTCTGCTAAAATCAAATCGCCCGCAGAAAATGACTCTTTAGCTTTTCCCATTACAACAAATCCTAAACGGTTCCCAGAAGCATAAATCGGAATAATCGTTGTTTTTGCTTCCAGATATTCCTGTTTTAATTCCACAGGAAAAATCGTTAATTCAGCATCTACTGAAATATTTTCTAAATTTGTTTCAATAGAATTCAAAGCATTCATATAAAAATCAGGAAATTGTCTTGTTGAAACATATTCATGCATCCGAGCATTATTTAACTGGAATTGATCATGAAATCCTAGTATCCTACCTTCTGGTGAAGCAATAAATAAATCCACTTTCAATAGAGTCCCTAATACACCACTTAAAGTATTAAATGGTAAATCAGCTTTTTCATCTAATGTCCATAAATTATCATATTGTAAAACCGAATTGATTTTTCTTAAATCTTTAAGTACTTGTTGCAATGTTCTCTCTCCTTCCTATAAAATATAACGACTTAAATCACGATCAGCTGTAATCGTATTTAATTTTGATTCCACATATTGCTCAGTAATTTGAATACTTCCCATTTGCATTTGAGGAGCTTCGAATAATAATTCTTCTAATAATGTTTCTAAAATAGTATGCAATCTTCTTGCACCAATATTTTCCATATTACTATTCACTTCAAATGCTGTTCTAGCAAGAGCAGAGACAGCTTCTTTTGTAAAGATAACTTCAACATTTTCAGTAGCCAATAATGCTTTATATTGTTTTAATAAGGCATTCTTCGGTTCTGTTAAAATACGTTCAAAATCTTCTTTTGATAAATCTTGTAATTCCACACGAATTGGGAAACGACCTTGTAATTCAGGCATTAAATCACTTGGTTTAGCAACATGGAAAGCTCCTGAAGCAATAAATAAAATATGATCAGTTTGAATGGCACCATATTTTGTTTGAACTTGGCTTCCTTCTACGATAGGTAAAATGTCTCTTTGAACACCTTCTCTAGAAACTTCCCCACCATGATGTCCTTTTGCAGCAATTTTATCAATCTCGTCAATAAAGATAATTCCAGATGTTTCTGCTAATTTTAACGCTTCTGCATGTACATCATCTTTATTCACTAATTGGTCTGCTTCTTGTTCCGTTAAAATGTCTAAAGCTTCTTCTACACTAACGGTACGTTTTGAACGTTTTTTAGGTGTCATTTGGTCTAACATGGATTGGATTTGCATCATTTGCTCCATTCCATTATTGTTTCCTGCCATACGTAATGGCTTTTCTTCTACTTCAATCGTAACTTCTTGATTTTTTAATAAACCATTTCTCAATTGTTGTTCAATTTCACGTCTTGATGCAGCAATTTCGTCTGTTACTTCTTCTTTTTCCTCTTGTTGTAGCTCTGGTTTCGGTAAGCCCATTGATTGGAATAATCCCATTAATGAATCTTGTTGTGGATTCGCCACTTTTTTCATGATGCCAGGTTTTAAAATTTTCGCTAATTTACGAATAGCCTTATCATAAGCTTGAGGACGTACCTCTTCTTGCTTTTGTTTATGAACGATAGTAATCGCATTTTCTACTAAATCACGAACCATTGATTCTACATCACGACCGACATAACCCACTTCAGTAAATTTAGTAGCTTCTACTTTAACAAATGGAGCATCGACTAATTTAGCTAAACGTCTCGCTAATTCTGTTTTCCCTACACCGGTTGGTCCAATCATTAATAAGTTTTTAGGCGTCACTTCTTTTTGCATTTCTTCATCTAATAATAATCGACGATAACGATTACGTAGAGCAACTGCTAAAGCACGTTTAGCACTAGCTTGCCCTACAATAAATTGATCTAATTCTTGTACGACCTCTCTAGGTGTCTTACTAATTTTTGAATTCATTTCCCCGTCTCCTATACTACTTCTGTAATAATTGCATCATTTGTATACACATCAATTTCTGAAGCAACTTTTAAACTTTCTCTTGCAATATCTTCTGCGCTTAAATTTTCATCCCCAAAACGTAATAAAGCTCTAGCAGCTGATAATGCAAAGTTCCCACCTGAACCAATTGTTAAAATCCCATCATCTGGCTCAATTACTTCACCAGTACCTGAAACTAGTAATAATTGATCTTTATTCATTACAATCAGCATCGCTTCTAATTTTTGTAAGGTACGGTCAGTTCTCCATTGTTTTGCTAGTTCAATAGCTGCTCTTTGTAAATTCCCTTTAAATTGCTTTAATTGGTCTTCAAACATTTCTTCTAAAGTAATTGCATCTGCAACTCCACCAGCAAAACCAACAACGACTTCACCACCGAAAATACGTCTAATTTTTCTAGCGCTACCTTTCATAATAATTCTTTCACCCATGGTAATTTGACCGTCACCTGCAATAGCAGATTGATTTCCTTTTTTAACGGCACATATTGTTGTCATTTTAAAACCTCCTATGGTTTATGGTTAAATTTGGATGCATCAAAAGTATCTTCCTCTTGTTTTGCCCTTGGAAAATATAATTGATAATTTTGTTGCAAAGCATCTTTTGTGACATGTGTATAAATTTGAGTAGAACTTAAACTAACGTGTCCTAATAATTCTTGAACAGTTTTCATATCTGCTCCATTATTTAATAAATGAGTCGCAAAAGTATGTCGCAACATATGCGGATGAATTTTTAATTGTAATCCACTTTCTTGTAATAATTGATTTAAAATATAGCGAACGCCTGTTGTTGTAATCGGATCTCCTAAATGATTGACGAATACAGAAGCATGTTCTTTTTTATATTGGCTCATTAAAGAAGTTCGACTTTCTTCTAAATAAAGCTGTAAAGCTTCTGTAGCAAAATCACCGATTGGAACATATCTTTCTTTTGAACCTTTCCCAATGACCAAAATAACGCCATTTTTTAAATCTAATTGCTGTAAAGTTAATTCGGTTAATTCACTCACTCGCATCCCTGTAGCATATAATACTTCAATTAACGCACGATTACGTTGGTCTAAAGGCTGATTTCCATCAATGGAAGCAATAAATTTTTCCATCTCATCTTCATAAAAAAATTCAGGAAGTCGTTTTTGTCCTTTTTTATACGAAATACTCGCAAATGGATTTTCTTCAACAAGATCATGTTCTAATAAGTATTGATAGAACGAACGAAGACTTGATAAGAAACGTGATATACTCGAACGGTTATATTGTTGTTGATGTAATTTTCCAAGATAAATTCGTACATCCACTGCTGTAACTTCTGATAATTGTGTTAATGGAATTTCTCTTAAAAAGATCAAAAATTGTTCAATATCTCGTTGATAGGCTTCGACTGTTTTCAAAGAATATCTTCTTTCGACTGTTAAATATTGAATAAATGCATGAAATTGTTCTTCCATTTAAAAACATCCTTTCTTCACTTAAGACTGTAGCACAGTTTCTGACAACTGACAACTAAATTGTCAAAATTTTCCAAACAATTTTCACTACAAAAGAAATTTCCTTTTTTTCTATAAAACCAAAAAAAAGAAGCCTTTCGGCTTCTTTCTATCATTATTTTTGAATTTCCTCTTTATAATCACAATGGCTACATACAATTTGTTTGCCACTTTTCACTTTTTTCTCTACAAGATAGTGAGAACATTTCGGACATTCTCTTCCTACAGGTTTATCCCATGAGACAAATTCGCATTCAGGATAACGGTCACAACCATAGAATAAACGATTCTTCTTCGATTTTCTCTCAATGACATGCCCTTGTTGACAATGAGGACAAGTTACACCGATTTCTTTGACAATTGCTGCAGTATGACGACAATCAGGGAAATTACTACATGCATAGAACTTTCCAAAACGTCCTAATTTAATGACCATTGGACTACCACAAACTTCACAGTTAAATCCAGCAGGTTCATCTTTAATTTGGACTTTCTCAATTTGAATTTCCGCTTTATCCACTTCAGCTTTAAACGGTTGATAGAATCGATCAATTACTTGAACCCACTCTTGTTTTCCTGCTTCAATTTGGTCTAATTCAGATTCCATTTCAGCAGTAAAATGAGTATCTACAATATTCGGGAAATAATTATTAATCATTTGATGAACGATTTCTCCCAATTCAGTTGGTTCAAAACGTTTCGCTACTAATTTAACATAATAACGTTTTTGAATCGTTTCAATGGTTGGAGCATAAGTCGAAGGACGACCCACTCCAATTTCTTCTAATGTTTTAATTAAAGTTGCTTCAGAATATCTAGCAGGTGGTTGAGTAAAGTGTTGCTCTGGATCTAGTTTTTGTACAGATACCGTATCTCCCTCAACTAATTCAGGTAAAACATTTGATTTTTTTGAATCCGAATTATCTTGATATACTTTTTGATATCCAGCAAATTTAATAGTAGAACCATTTGCTTTAAATACTTGTTGATTTTGCTCTAACTCAACTTGAACCGTATCATAAATCGCTGCAGACATTTGACTTGCGACAAATCTAGACCAAATTAATGTATATAGTTTTAATTGGTCTTTTGTTAAATAAGATGCAATAGAATCAGGAGTTCTCATAACAGATGAAGGACGAATCGCTTCATGGGCATCTTGAGCTCCTTCAGAAACTTTTGTGGAACGTGTTGAATTTGAATACTCACTACCATATTCAGATAAAATATAAGATTTTACTTCATCTTTAGCAGTTTGAGAAACACGAGTTGAGTCGGTACGCATATACGTAATTAAACCGACTGAACCTTGTCTTCCTAATGATACACCTTCATATAATTGTTGAGCGACCATCATTGTTTTACGAGTTCTAAAGTTTAATTTATTGGAGGCATCTTGTTGCAAGCTACTTGTTGTAAATGGTGCAGCAGGATTTCTTCTTCTTTCTTTTTTCGTTACTTTTTGAACAGTAAATGGTAATTTCTCATCAATTTGTTTTAAAACTTGATTCACTTCATCTTGAGATTTTAATTCAACTTTTTC
This sequence comes from uncultured Granulicatella sp., assembly GCF_963545075.1. Lineage (GTDB taxonomy): Bacteria > Bacillota > Bacilli > Lactobacillales > Aerococcaceae > Granulicatella. The sequence goes on along the minus strand of NZ_CAUUHX010000001.1, from coordinate 41,683 downwards.
AGCACTTGTTCCATAATAACTAGCTAAAAATTTCTTTGTTGATTTTTGGAAAGTCGCATCCAATGTCCAATATTCTTCTGGAACAAATGATTGAATTTCTCTTTCTCGATCTATAATTAATTTTACAGCAATACTTTGTACACGACCTGCACTTAAACCTTTTTTCACTTTTTTCCATAAAATTGGAGAAATCGTATATCCTACTAAGCGGTCTAAAATACGACGCGCTTGTTGTGCATCGACTAAATCCATATCTAAGTTTCTTGGATTTTTAAAGGCTTCTTTTACAGCATCCTTTGTAATCTCATTAAACTCAACACGAATCGGTTTAGTTGTATCTAATCCTAATAAATGCGCTAAATGCCATGAAATAGCTTCCCCTTCTCTATCCGGGTCACTTGCAAGGTAAACAGCATCGGCTTTACTCGCTTCTTTTTTCAAAGATTTAATTAAATCCCCTTTACCACGAATAGAAATATAATGAGGTTCATAATTATTCTCGATATCGATTCCCATTTTACTTTTTGGTAAATCACGTAAGTGACCTTTACTAGCCACTACTTTAAAATTTTTTCCTAAATATCTTTCAATTGTTTTCGCTTTTGTTGGTGATTCGACGATCACCAAGTTTTTCTTAACCATATCGAAACTCCCTTCACAGAAGTATATGCTTGTTTTCAATAATCGTTATTCATCATAGCGAACGAAAGTTTGTTTGTCAAATCAAAAAACTAAATGATTAAGAATTTTATGGGAAATAATGAAGAGATTCTAAAATATCATTCGCATTTCTTATCGGAAATGCTCCAGCTGTAATCAGTTCATTCGTCCCTTTAGAATATTCACTCGTTATGCTTCCTGGTAGTGCAAACACTTGGCGATTTTCACTTAAAGCTACATTAGCGGTAATTAAACTTCCACTATGCAATTTAGCTTCGATTACACATAATCCATGACTTAATCCTGCGATAATTCGATTTCGATAAGGAAAATGAAATTTTAAAGGTGGACTATCTAATGGATATTCTGACAGTATCAGCCCTTTTCTCCCAATTGCATCATACAAAGCTTTATTCTCCTTCGGATAGGAAACATTAATCCCATTTCCAATAACCGCAATCGTTTCTCCTTTTAAATCTAATGTAAGTTGGTGTGCTAAACTATCTACGCCTCTAGCTAGTCCACTAATAATTGATACTTTTCTTTCAAGGATATCCGGTAGTAAATATTCTAGTGCTTCTTTGCTATATGGAGTATGATTTCTTGTTCCAACAATTCCTACCGATAAACGATTAAATAACTCCAGTCGTCCTTTATAAAATAACACAACTGGTGGTAAATAAATTTCTTTTAAACGTTTAGGATACAACGCATCTTCGTACATCAAAAAATGAATTCCTTCTTTCCGATACTTTAACTCCAAACTGGCAAAATCGGTATTTCTTAACCAATCAATCTCTTCTAAACTTAATTCCTGATGAATCGCTTCTAGTGTAAATTTCCCTTCTGTCCATTCATTTTGACATAAGCGTTGATACAATTCCCATCTTTGTTGACTGCTTCCCTTATCTCTCATTGCAAGAGCAATCATTAATGTGCGCCTTGTCCATTCCATAAAAATAACCTTCTTTCTCGAAATAACATCTCTACTTGTTATATACGAAAAAAAAGGCTAAAAATATTTTTTATTCTAAATAATCTTTAATTGGAGCAAAAGTTTTACGATGAATTGGACAAATTCCTTGTGTTTTTAATCCTTCCAAGTGTTTTGGAGTTCCATACCCCGCATTATTAGAAAAATCATAGCCAGGATATAATTCATCAAATTCTTGCATCATTTGATCACGCACTTGCTTGGCAACAATGCTTGCTGCTGCAATTGATATACTCTTCGTATCACCTTTAATAATGCCAATTTGCGGTGTATTCACATCAATTTTCATTGCATCAATTAATAAATAATCCGGTTGAATCTTTAATTCACTGACTGCTTGTTGCATCGCTAAACGACTGGCTTGGTAAATGTTCACTTGGTCAATAATATCTGCATCCACAATTCCGATTCCAATCGCAATCGCTTTTTCTTGAATGAGTCGATAAATTTCTTCACGTTTAGAAGCTGATAATTTTTTAGAATCATCAAACCCTAAATCTTCAATATTTTTCGGTAAAATAACTGCTGCAGCTACAACAGGCCCTGCTAATGGACCACGCCCCACTTCATCTACACCAGCAATAAAACTAGCTCCTTCTTTGTATGCTAAACGCTCATAATATTGCATTTCAATAAAATGTTCTGCACGTTTTTGTTCTTTTTCAATCCGTTTTTGACATGATTTGAGAGCTGTTTGCACTCCTTTTCTCATATCTAAACTCAATTGTTGAAACATGGGATCTTCCATCGAATGAATAGAACTTAGTAATTCTTTAATGTGACTAATCGTATATTTTTCAGTCATTTTATACACCTTCCAAACTAATTGGTGCAGTATCTAATGTATATCGACCTAATTTACCACCACGAATATCAAAAATAATACGCTCACTCGCACGTTCGTAATCATCTTTGAATCCTAACTTTTTCGTAATGAGTAATAATAAATCCACATCTGATAATTCTAAATCAGCTTCACTCAATCCATAAGGCTTTCTTAGAGCATCTGTATAGTAGGTTCTAAAAATATTAATCGCAAATAACGCTACATCATCCATATGTAATAAAGAATCTTTAATAGCACCAGTTACTGCTAATTTATTTCCAATCTCTTGATTATCAAATTTTGGCCATAAAATACCAGGCGTATCCAATAATTCAAAATCATTACCGATTTTTAACCAACGTTGTCCTTTTGTAACTCCTGGACGATTCGCTGTTTCAGCTTGATTCTTTTGAATCATACGATTAATAAAGGTCGATTTTCCAACATTTGGAATCCCTAATACCATTAAACGAATCGGACGAGGACGTACGCCTTTTGCTGCTAATTTTTCAAATTCTTCTGCCATTAATGATTTAATCGCTGCTTTTACTTGATTCAATCCTTTACCATCTTTAGCTTCAACTGTTAAAACTTCAATGCCTTCTTCTTGGTAATAGTTCATCCATTTCTTTGTATGAATTGGATCTGCTAAATCCGTCTTATTCAATAGCATTAATTGTTTCTTCTGTCCTTTAATCTCATTTACAATTGGATTACGACTTGATTCTGGAATACGTGCATCCACTAATTCGATTACAACATCTACTAATTTTATTTTTTCAATGGCTTCTCTTTTAGCTTTAGCCATATGTCCAGGATACCATTGTATCGTTGCCATTCGTTTCATCCTTTCTTACTACTTGTACTTTATTCTGAACTATTTTAACATACTCCCTTTTTATTTCAAAATTATTCATAGTCACAGACTAACTTTTAGTGTATAATCACAATATTATTTTTATGATGAAAGGAAGAAATATATGAAAAAATTGATACAACTAATCGATAAATTTGATGGCCCTCAATCCACATTAAGTAATGAAGAATTTTTTATCCGTGAGAAAATATTATTATACTTAAAATTATTTTGGGTATTATCTATTGTTATTTTTGTTTTATTAGGAATCATAGTTAGTATTTCATATTTCTTCTATTTCTTTTATTATGCGATTATTTTATGGATGATTACCAAAGTGTTAGACTTATTGCTTTACTTTTATTTGAAGAAAAAGCCTTGAAGAGAGCTATCATACTCCTTCAAGGCATCCTAATTAATTATCCTATTGAGGCTTTAAATTTCACTTTCTTAATTTTAAAATCAATACCCTTTTCTTGAATTGTCTTTTTAAAATCTTGAACAAAAACACGAGCATCGTTATCAATTTGAATATATAACTCATATCCTTCAGGAATTTTCTTCACTTCAACATTTGCAGCTTGATACTGCTTTAAATTACAATGATGATGAATATCGTGAATAACATTCAAATGACTAATCATCCCAGTAATATTTAATTGATACATTTTTCTATGAACACTGAGTTTACGATGTGTCAATAATTGAACAATTACTACAACTGCACAACACACACTACCAAAGAACCAAAATCCTCCGCCAATAGCCATTCCAATTCCCGAAGTTGCCCATAAACCAGCAGCTGTCGTAACACCACTAACACGCATATCACGCATGTAGATAATACCACCACCGATAAAACTGATACCACTAACGATTTGAGCTGCAACACGTGTTGTATCTGCTGCATCTGGCGTTTCCCAAAATGCTTCTTTTGAAACAATCATCATTAAAGCAGAAGCTAATGCAACAATTACATGGGTTTTTACCCCCGCTTGTTTATTTCTAGACTTACGCTCATATCCAATCGCCCATCCGCATAAGCATGCAAGAATAATGGATAAAAAATGTCGTATTTCTAACAAAGCATCAAATTGATGTAAAAATATTTGATTCATTTAACTTCTCCTTTCCATTCTTCATGATAACGTTCCTGTAGAATGCTTATAATCGTATAATTTTTACAAGAAAAAGTCAAGCTGAATGCTGTGGATAATATAATATTTTAAGTTTATGTTTTATTAATTTAACCACCAATACTTTGATATTTCTTTAGCCCTTGTTTCCAGAAGAATTGATAAACTAAATAAAAAATAATCCACCCAGAACTAAAATTGATTAATGTTTCTAGAGTAAATCGATTAGTACTCAGTAATAACTCATGTACAGGAAAATATCCTATAAAACTAAATGGTATAATCATTAATACAGCTTTTAACCATTGAGGATAGATTGAAATTGGATAATTTCCAAGTTGAGAAACTTCCCAAAAAATACTTTTCAGCCCATCATTTGATACCCACCAAAATGCAGTAGTACTTAAGAATAAATAAATAGCATATCTAACAAAAATAGAAGAAAGGATAAAGAAAAATAGTTTAATAAAGAAGATACCTGTCCATAATCCTGATAATTGAGTGATTGATCCTATTAATAACAATAAAGCCACTACCGTTTCAAATACAGATTCTTCATCTAGTTGAAAAATAATAAATTGAAATAATATATTTAAGGGCCTTACTAAGAAAATATCTAACTCTCCACTTTGAATCATATATGGAATTTCAAGTACAGTTACAAAAAATATTTCCCATAACGCATTTACTAACATCAAGTAAGAATAAAAAAATAACACTTCGTATCCACTAAACTCACCTAAAAATCCAGTATTCATTACTATTATATAAAGAACAAATGAGGTTGAAATGGTTTCTAGAAAAAAGCCCATATTTCCTAAAACAAAATCAATAGGATACATCATTATTCGTTTGATATCCATTCTTACAAATTCAGTATAAATTTTTCTATAAAATTTTAACGAACGAATCATCATGTTACCCTCCCATAATTTCTAGTTTTGAATAGACTCTTTTTTGTAAAATGAATAAAACTAAGAGAAAGAAAAGAATCCAACATAATTGAATTAAAAGTGCAATTTTATAGGAAAACAATTGACTTCCACTTAATATTGCACTTGGAAAATATTGTAATGCAACAAAAGGCAATTTTAATACAATAAATTTTAAAGGTTCAGGATAAATATCTATCGGTAAAACTCCCCCTCCAAGTAATAAAATTAAGCCTGAAATTAAACTTTTAGTTCCATTTATACTAATTAAATACGGAGAAAGTAATCCTATAATATGACCAACAATTAATGAAAGTATCCAACTTAAACATAAAGATAGTAAAGCCAACAAAAGAACACTATTTACAGTCATGAGATTTATTTTGAAAAAAATAACATAAATAACCCAGATAGGAATAATTCGATAAATCATCTTATAAACACTATTTCCAATTTGAATAGAAGAATTGACTAAAAACAGCATTTGTGGACGCTGTAAATAATTAGCTATTGTTCCTTTTAAAATAATATGATTCATAAAATCGGCTGAAGAAAACAAAGGTAATAAAGACGATAATGTTAAGGCAAACATAGAATAAATAATAATTTGTTGTGTATTCATACCATTTGTTTTTTCAACATATGTCCAAATATAATACTGAATAACAATAGCAATAAATGTACTCATAATCGTCATAACATTATTCATGCGATATTTTTTATTAGACTTAAACTGGTAAAGTGTGTATGCTATTAAACCTTTCATTCTAACACCCTCTTTACCGTCATTAATTCTGATAAACTTAAATGAACAACTTCTAAATTATCACGATGATAATTATTTTGAATAAATTCAATAGCTAATTCTTCTGAAATTTCACGAGTATCAAAAAAATATTCAGTAGAAAAAATATTCTTTGCTAATATTTTTATAGTTGAATTCTCTATCAATTCATGCTGACCTTGTTCGTGATAAACTATCACTTTTTTCAAATAAGAATATTGATTTTTAAACTCTTCAATACTTCCTTGATATGCATTGATACCTTTATTCAGAATAATAATTCTTTGACAAACTTTCTCAATCTCTTGAAAATCATGACTGGTAATCATGAAAGTCATATTTTTTTGCTCATTAACTTTTAAAATAATTTCCATCATTTTTTGTTTTGTTTGAACATCAATACCAATTGTAGGTTCATCTAAAATAACTAACTTAGGAGAATGAAGCAAAGCACAAATAAATTCTCCACGCATACGTTGTCCTAAAGAAAGTTCTCGAACAGGTTGATTTATATAGGCTTTTACTTCTAATTCGTTGATTAACCATTCTAACCATTTATCATCTTCAGCAGATGCTTTAGAATAAATTTTTTGTAAAAACTTGAAAGAATCTAACAGAGGTAAATCCCACCATAGATGAGATTTCTGTCCAAACATAACTCCAATTTCAGAAGCATTTTTTCGACGATTCTTGAACGAATCTTTTTCAAAAACTGTTACGTTACCAGAATCTGCAGGGATAATTCCTAACAACATCTTTATTGTCGTAGATTTTCCAGCACCATTCTCACCAATATAACCAACGATTTCTCCTTCATTAATTTCTAAATTTAAATCTTGAATAACTGTTTTCTTTGCTTTTTTGGTAAATATTTTTTCTTTAAAAGACTTTTTTAATTGTATATCTGAATCTATATATTCTTTAGATACATTTTCAAAACGAATCATACTCTTCTCCATATATCATAAATAAAATTTTATCCGTACAGACACTCCATGCCCACACCACCAATGACTTCTCATAGTAGTAATGATAAAAATCATTATATTCCATCATAAACTACAGACAGTCCATGCTCCAAGCCCAATGACTTTTCGCTGTTGCTAAGGTAATATAAGCCAAATTTGGCTTATATTATGGGAAAAATCGAGACCTAGGCTCGATTTTTAGCCATGAGATTCGCAAAGCGAAGCTGCTGGCGTCCCAAGCAACGCAAAGGAAAGTCAATAAAAAAATAATCATTTTTTGAAGAAATTCCTCATCGTAAACAATGGTTTACTACGTACAATGTTTTCTTCTCCAACAAATGTACGCATTTCTTTTAAACATTTCCCTGCATTTTTCACCACAAAATTAAATGAACCTGCAGATTTCGTATCTATAAAGAACCCACGAATATAACGATCCTTGAAGAACAATTGAGCACGTACTTTATCGATTTCATTCCAAGGAATTTGAATATAATCTTCCGGATTTTTTTCATTATAAAACTCAAACGCTCTATCACCAACAAGAATATCGCCGTGTTTATTTCCAATCCAACCAACAAATACATTGGCTTTCGTTGTAAAAATAACTTTTGTATTTAAAGACTGTGCCATAACTTTCTCCTTATTCATTAAACTGATAGCTCTATTCTATCATAAAACAAAAAAAGATGAACAGACTTTTAAATCTGTTCATCTCAAAATTATATCTTAATTACATAATTCCTGTTACACGACCAAGAATACCTAGTGCAAATAATGCAAAGATAATTAAAATTGGACTTACTTTACGTTTTAATAACCACATACATGCGAATGTTAATAATAAAGCAGCAAAACCTGGAATTAATTGGTTTAAGTTATCTTGTAATGTTGTAACTTTTTCAGGAGTTAATGAAGTACCACCTGCTAATGCAGATAAGATTTTTTGTAATGTTGAACCATCAACAGCTCCATCTGGGAATTGAATGTATGCTCCTTCAGATAATTTAGCACGAGCAACAACTAATGGGAAGTTAATAGAAGTCCAACGTTGAACTAAAATCCCCATTACGAACATCCCTAAGATCGAAGCACCTTTAGTGATAGTTTGTAAAATACCACCTGATAAGTCACTTGTAATTTCAGAACCCTTTTGATATCCAACTTCTTGTGTATACCATAAGAAACCGATACGGATTAAGTTCCAAGCAATAAAGAAGAATAATGGTGCAATTAATGAACCGCCTGTTGCTAATGAAGCAGCAATTGCTCCAATAATTGGACGAACTGTAAACCAGAATACTGGATCCCCAATACCTGCTAAAGGTCCCATCATACCAACTTTAACCCCTTGAATAGCAGCATCATCGATATCTGCTCCGTTTGCTTTCTCTTCTTCAAGAGCTAATGTTACCCCAAGAATTGGAGCAGCAATATATGGGTGAGTATTAAAGAACTCTAAGTGACGTTTTAAAGCATCACTTGCTTCTTCTTTGTTAGGATATAATTTTTTAAGTGCTGGGATTAATGAGAATGCCCAACCACCATTTTGCATACGCTCATAGTTCCATGAACCTTGAAGGAACTGAGAACGTAACATAACGCTAATACGATCACTTTTCGTTAATGAAACTTTTTTCTCTGACATATCTGTTCCTCCATTCTAGTAATCATTTAAAATATCGCCAAGTGGGTCTCCTGAACCAGAGTTTGATCCTGAACCACCTGAGTTATTTTTTTGTAAGTTTAAGTAAATAACAGCAATTGCTAAACCGATAATACCAGTTGCAATTAATGTTAATTCTTTAATTGGTGCTAACGCAAAACCTAAGAAGAAGAATGGCCATACTTCTTTAGTTGCCATTAAGTTAATAACCATTGCATAACCAACGGCTACTACCATTCCCCCACCTACTGTCATACCACCAGTAAACCATGCTGGTAATGAACCTAAAGCAGCTTGTACTGCTGATGAAGGGATGAATAATAAAGCTCCTGCAGGAATTGCGATACGTAACCCTTGTGTAGCTAATGCTACATAGTGCCAAAATTCAACACCACGGAAGTTCCCTTGTTCTGCTGCTCTATCAGCTTGGTGAACAAGAACAACTGATAAAGTACGAACAATCATAGTTGTTACTAAACCAACAGTTGCTAAAGTGATAGCTGCTGCAATCGCGATATTACGACCATCTGTAGAGAAGTCACCAGCTTTTACATAAATAATGGCAGATGCTACTGAAGCTAACGCTGCATCGGGAGCAACCGCTGCACCGATATTAGCCCAACCTAAAGCTAATAATTGTAAAGCTCCACCTAAAATAATACATTCAGATAAATGTCCTGTTGCTAATCCAATTAATGAACATGCAATAATTGGTTGATGGAATTGGAATTGGTCTAAAATACTTTCCATACCAGCTAAAAAGGCAACAACTAGGACTGCAATAATTGCTACAATATTAAAATCCATAATGACCTCCTATTAAATGTTTAATCCTTCGCCTGCTTTTGCAGCGATTAATTTGAATAAATCAGAAGGAGAATCTCCTGATACTTTTCTAACATCGAATTTCACGCCTAAATCACGTAATTTCTTATACGTATCAACATCTGCTTGGTCAACAGATAATACATTATTAATTTGAACTTTACCAACTGAATGAGCCATAGAACCAATATTTAATTCTGGAATTTCTACACCTTTTTCAATTACTGCTAAAGCATCTTGTGGGTTTTCAAATAATAATAATGCTTTTGTATCGCCAAAACGTGGGTCGTTATAAACTTGAACTAATTTATCCAATGGGATAACATGAGCACGAACTCCTGGAGGAGCTGCTTGTTCAATTAATTTTTTACGTAAATCGTCTTTTGATACTGAATCAGATACAACGATAATACGGTTTGGATTTGTTGCTTTAGTCCAGTTTGTCGCAACTTGTCCGTGAAGTAAACGAGTATCAATACGAGCTAATACAAACTTAATTTTGCCATCCCCTAAAACTGTTCCTTCTGGAATAGCTCCTTTAGGTGCAACCGTTTGTTCTTCGGCTACTTCTTCTTTCTTTTGCAATTCTTCAGGGCGAACTTTCACACCTTCAATTGCAGTTGGAGCAATCGCTTGCGCAATTTCGTGAGCTGTATTCATTGAGAAACGACTCGCATACGCTTCAATTAACATTGGTAAGTTTAATCCAGCAACAATCGCACGATGTTCTGGAGCTTCTTCAAACAATTTATTTGCTTGATTGAATGGACTACCGCCCCATAAATCGACTAAGAATAAAATTTCTTCTGAATCAACTTTCGCAATGGCTTCTTGCAATTTTCTTTGCAAATCATCTGGTCCTTCGCTTGGCATAAATACAACAGATTCAACTTTTTCTTGTTCTCCAAAAATCATTGAACCAGATTGCTTAATACCAGCAGCAAATTCACCATGGCTTGCAATAATAATTCCAACCATATGATTTCCTCCTATAAATCTATATTAATGCATCCTTTTATGCACCATTTGAAGTTTAACATTTAATTTTGTTTTTGTAAAAGAAAACATTTCATAAATAGAAATGCCTTTAACTAATTATATAGAATATCTCATCTTTTATTGGAAATTTGTCATAAAAAAGAAAAACTGGATATCGAAAATGTACTGCACCCCAAAAGTTAGACATGAAAATCTAACTTTTGGGGTGTTTTTTTATGAAATTAACTTATGAAGATAAAATAGAAATCTATCAATTAAGAAAACAAGGTGAAAGCTTAAAGAATCTTTCAAAGAAATACGATATCAACGTTGCTAATATTGAATACTTAGTACGATTGATCGATCGATATGGAATAGAAATTGTTAAAAAAGAAAAAAATCGTTACTATTCGCTAGAATTAAAGCAGGAAATAATTGATAAAGTTCTTTTAGAAGGGCGTTCACAATTAAGTGTATCTATTGATTATGCTCTTCCGAATCGTGGCTTACTTTCGAATTGGCTAGCACAATATAAGAAAAATGGGTATACTATTGTTGAGAAAACAAGAGGGAGACCAAATCCAATGGGACGTAAGCCAAAGAAAAAATTAGAAGAAATGACAGAATTAGAACGTCTTCAACTAGAGAATGAATACTTAAGAGCGGAGAATGCAATTCTAAAAAAGTTGAGAGAACTCCGATTGAAGGAGGAAAAAGAGAAAGAAGAAAAACTGAAATTGTTCAAGAATTAATCAATGAATTTGCGTTGGATATTCTTCTTAAAGTAATTAAATTAGCTCGTTCAACGTACTATTACCATTTAAAACAAATGAACCAACCAGATAAGGATCAACAGATTAAAGATGAAATACAAGAAATTTTCACCGAACATAAGGGAAACTATGGTTACCGTAGAATTCATTTAGAATTGAGAAATCGTGGATTAAAAGTGAATCATAAGAAGGTACAACGCTTAATGAAAGTTCTTGGTTTAATTGCTCGTATTCGTCGTAAACTCAAGTATTATTCGCACAAAGGAGATGTTGGTAAGAGATCAGATAATCTGATTCAACGTGATTTTGAAGGGACTAAGCCAATGGAAAAATGTTACACAGATGTAACTGAGTTTTCCATTCCGAGTAGCGAACAGAAACTATATTTATCACCGGTTTTAGATGGATTTAACAGTGAAATTATTGCGTACAATCTTTCACGCTCACCTAACTTACTACAAGTAAAGACAATGTTAAATGAGGCATTTACAGATGAGAAGTACGAGAACACAATTCTCCATAGTGACCAAGGTTGGCAATACCAACATGATTCTTATCATCAATTTTTAGAGAGTAAAGGTATACTACCATCTATGTTACGGAAGGGAAATAGTACAGATAATGGTATGATGGAATCTTTCTTTGGTATTTTGAAATCAGAAATGTTTTATGGATTTGAAAAAGAATTTAAGTCTCTTGAGGAATTAGAGAAAGCTATTATTGATTATATTGATTATATTGATTATTACAACAACAAACGTATAAAAATTAAACTGAATGGGCTAAGTCCTGTAAATTACAGAATAACTCATTCAAACTCTGCTCGTATTGCTTAACTAGTAAATCTATTTGAGCTAAGAAAAAATGCGCCAAAAAATTTGGCGCGAACCCCCTAGGGGGTTATTCATACATTTTATGAATCAAAAAGAGACGACTTATGTCGTCTCAAAAAAAGTCTAACTTTTTGGGGTCACTTCAAAATCCAGTTTTTCTTTGCATAAATATGAATTTATAAATTGGGAAAGAAATAACTCCTAGCAGTAGCTGAAAGAATTATGAGACACCGAAAGGTGACTGCTAGCGTCCTGGCTACTTTAAAGATATCCTATGTTATAAACGAATTCTCATATCCTTACGTCAAATAGAAATGACTTTTTGAAAAGTCAAAATTTATTAATGTATGATATCCATTTATGCAGAAAAGACTTCTAGAAGTAGCTGAAGTACTATAATCCTTCATGGATTATAGTACAGGAAAAATTGAGACCAAGGCTCAATTTTTAGCTATGAGACACCGTTAGGTGGCTGCTAGCGTCCTAGCTACTTCAAAGAAGTCTATTTCAAGTTTTTTCTTATTCCGAATATAAATAACCGTAATCTTTTTGTCCTCCAATTCGACCAAATGGCCAAATTGTAAATACTGCTTTTCCTTCAATCGCTGAACGATCAATAAACCCAATCATTCGACTATCTTTAGAAACACCACGATTATCCCCTAAAACAAAATACTTCCCTTCAGGTACTTTTGATTCACCAGTTAGACTCTCTAAAGTGAAATCATCCATAAATACCGTCTGTTTTGCCAATGCTTCAGTATTAATAAATGGTTGCTCTACTTTTTTTCCGTTAATATAAAGTACACCACTCTTCATCTCAATTGTATCTCCAGGCATCCCAATAACACGTTTAATATACTCAACATTTTCATCCGGTGCCTTTAGAATAACAACATCAAATCGATGAATATTTCCAACTTTAGAAAGTACCATTCGATCACCATTATGCAATGTTGGATACATTGAAGCACCACTTACTGTGAAAGGTCTACCAAGGAAAAAATACACTCCCCCAACAATGATGAATGCTACTATAAATGACCAAATCCAAGACCAGATAATAGACAAAATCGAGGGCTTGTATTCATATTCATCTTCATAACTCATTCGAATCTCTCCTTATCATTCAGAATATAAATAAGAATAATCTTTTTGACCACCAATGCGATTCAACGGCCAAATCGTAAAGACTGCTTTTCCTTCAATCGCAGATCGATCAATAAATCCAATCAAGCGACTGTCTCTTGAAACCCCACGATTATCTCCCATTACAAAATATTTTCCTTCTGGTACAGTCGTTTCACCTGTTAAAGCTTCTAAAGTAAAATCATCAATATAAACTGTTTTGTTTACCAGTATTTCTTTATTAATAAAAGGTTGTTCGACTACTTGACCATTTATATATAATTTACCTTCTTTTATCTCAATTGTATCTCCAGGCATCCCGATTACTCGTTTAATATACTCTTTATCTTGATCCGGAGCATGTAACACAACAACATCAAAACGATGAATATCTCCTAATTTTGACATAAACATGCGATCTGAATTATGTAGTGTAGGATACATCGATTGACCACTTACCGTGAATGGTTTTCCTACAAAGACAAATAATAATGCTAATATCGCAACTGATACTGCAAAGGAGGCTAACCAACTGAGTAATTCTTCCCATATTGTTCGCTTAGGAAGTTTTCTTTTACGCATATTACGAGGAATAAATGAACTAACTTCTTCCATTTAAAAACCTCCATTCTATTTTAGTAATTCTTTTGCTGCTTGATACTGTGTATCATTTTGTTGAATTAATGCTCTAACACTATCCATTAAATTTTGAGCAGTCTCTTCATCCACTTCTCCTGTTGCAGTTAATCCTTCTTTTTGTTGATAAGATTTTACTGCATCTTTTGTACCTTCATCAAAATAGCCGTCTACAGTAACAGAATATCCTAATCCTTTTAGAATTGTTTCGGCAGAAAGTACATTTTGTGAAACTGAGCCTACTTTTAATGTTTCTTTCGCATCAATAATTTTTAAGAATGCGTAATCTGGTAAATTCACTTCTTTCGTTGGAGTGACCCCTTCTTTATGAATCCAATTTCCCTTTGGAGTTAACCATTTAGCATTCGTATATTTTAACTCACTATTATCAGTAATATCGACGACACTTTGTACAGTACCTTTACCATAAGTTTTTGTACCTACAATTTGACCTCCAGCACCTTCTTTAATTGCTGCAGCTAAAATTTCAGAAGCACTTGCACTACCTTCATTTACTAGAAGAATATATGGCTGAGTAATTTTAAATTCACCAATGGATGAAGAAGCTTTATAGATTTTTTTCTCTCCAAATCTATCTTCTACTTGAACGATTGGTTCACCATCTTTTAAGAACATATTCGCAACTTTATATGCTTGATCTAAAAGTCCTCCAGGATTATATCGTACATCGAATACAAAAGCTTTAGCACCCTTATCTGTCAAATCTTTCACCGATTTTTCTAATTCTTCAGCTGTATTTTTTGCAAAACTAGTAATACGAACATGACCAATGGTTGCATCTTCTTTATCTAATTCAGCTTTTACGGTATTAATCGCAATGCTAGCTCTAGTTAGCTTAACATCTAAAGAAGTACCAGCACGTTCAATGGTTAAAACAACATCTGTTCCAACTTCTCCACGAACTTTTTTTACAACTTCAGAAATGGTCTTACCAGTCATATCTTCGCCATTAACTTTTGTAATCACATCATCCGCTTGAAGACCTACTTGTTGTGAAGGACTTCCTTCCATTGTTGTACTAATCACTACTCGGCTTTGATCTGATTTTAATTCAGCTCCAATCCCACCAAAGGCGCCATTTACGGTTTCATCTAATTGGGCTGTCTCATCATTTACTAAATAAGTGGTATAAGGATCTCCAACTGATTCAGCCATTCCTTTTAAAGCACCTTGAATTAATTGTTCACTTGTAACATCTTTATCTAAATAATTTTGTTTTAAATAATAAAATACTTTTTCAATTTGAAACAATTCATTCTTTTTAAATACACCAAGTGCTAAATTATTATCCGCTTTTGGCAGTTGAGTAATCACTATTGCAACTGTTAAAAAAACTGAAATGAGCATTGTAGCAATAATTGAAACGATAAAAACCCATAATCGAATTCCTTTTTTAGGTGTTTTAACGACTTTTTCTTGATTTTCTTCCATCTATTTTACCTACACATTAACCGTTATGAACTGTTTCTAAAGCAATTTCCATCATTTCATTAAATGTTTTTTCACGTTCTTCGGCAGTAGTTTCTTCACCTGTTAAAATATGGTCGCTAATCGTTACAATTGCTAGAGCTTGTTTCTTATGTTGTGCAGCTAATGCATATAAACCAGCAGCTTCCATTTCAATGGCTAATACACCATATTCTTGTAATTTTTGTTTATTTAATTCAGCATTATAGAAACGATCTGAAGATAAAATATTTCCTACGTGTACAGTTGCTCCACGTTCTTTTGCTAAATGATAAGCTTTATCTAATAATTCAAATGATGCTAAAGGTGCAAAATTAACTTGTCCTTGGAAAATATTTGTAATAATAGATGAATCCGTTGTAGCTCCTTGCGCTAAAACAATATCACGAACATTTACATCTGTTTGAATTGAACCCGCTGAACCAATACGAATAATTTTTTCAACACCAAATTCAGTATATAATTCATTAGCATAAATCATCATTGACGGAATACCCATTCCACTACCTTGAACAGATACGCGTTGTCCTTTATATAAACCTGTATATCCAAACATATTTCTTACACTATTATATTGTTCAACATCTGTTAAATAATGTTCCGCAATGTATTTAGCACGTAGTGGGTCTCCTGGCATTAATACTACCTCAGCGATTTGTCCTTTTGTTGCATTAATATGTACACTCATGTGTAATCTCCTAACTGTCTTATAGACTTTAAATTTTTTCTTACTGTAGATATTCTACTATATTGTCATTAGAAATTGAAATAGAAAAAACAAATTCATTCGTTTTTAAATTAATTTTTTTTGCTTTAATCGTACTTCCTTCATGGATTCCTGATAAATTTAATAGAAAATACTGTTTTTCAGTATTTAATTGGAACCATTCTGGAAATTCCATTTGTTGTAATCTTCCTAAAGCTAAAAATACTGGCAACGAGAATCCTCCTAATTGAACAGATTGTATTTTTAATTGAATAGTTCCTTCTTCCGTTACATAAGGTACAGTCGTCATTTTATAAGGAACGGTTACTCCTAACGCATTAGCATCTCCTGTAATTTGAATGACAGAATCATTCATGACAAAATTTGGAAAACTTGGATTTTCTACTTGATTTTTTTTGGAAACAATTTCTAAAATATTTTGAATTTCATTTTTACTTAATGTGACTTCCATCCAATTCTCTCCTTGCTCTACAATTGGCGTTGTTGAAACTTGATGTTTAGATCGACTAGGAATTAATGTAGAAATAATTACAAATAAATTGATTGCAATTAAGGCCAAAAAAGCAATTTTCCAATAATTCCTTTTCTTTTTAGTTCTTCTTAATGGTGTCATTCTATCACCTCTTTAATTTTTGTGAAAGTTATTATACTAAAATTGATTCTAATCTTCTAAAAGAAAGGCTTGAAATACATTATTTCCTAAAAACTTCCCTTTATGTGTTAAAGCAATTCCTTCAGCTGTTAGCTGGATTAATTCCTGGTCTAATAAATCCTCGATTATTTCTTGATAAATATCATTAATATTTCTTCCAAATCTTCTCTTAAATTCTTGATTTGAAACTCCGGACATTTTTCTTAATCCTAAAAACATAAACTCTTCTATTTGAGATTTTTTACTTAATACATCCTTTTGTAAAACTGGAAGTTCAAAATTCCGTAATGGTTCTAAATAATGTTGAATTGGTCCACAATTTTGATAGCGTTCTTGATTTAAATAACCATGAGCACCCGCACCAAAACCTAAATACTCATCTGCTTTCCAGTAATGTAAATTATGTCTTGATTCAAAACCTGGTAGCGCATAATTACTAATTTCATAATGATGGCGTCCAAAACTTTCCATAGACTCCATGGCTAATTGAAACATATCTGCTTCCTCATCTTGCGATGGTAAAGGAAGCTTTCCTTGTCTCATTAAATTATAAAAGACTGTCTTTTGTTCTAAAATTAAAGAATAAATCGAATAATGTGGCAAGTCCAACTCCATTGCAATTTTTAAACTATCTTCAAAATCTTGAATCGTTTGTTGAGGCAGTCTAAAAATTAAATCGATACTGATATTTTCAAATCCTAGTTTTTGAGCATTTCCTATCGTTTGTAAAACTGTCTTTTTACTATGTTTGCGACCAATCTTCTTCAATAATTCATCATTAAAAGATTGAACTCCCATACTGATACGATTAACCCCATATTCTTTCATCACTTCTAAACGTTCCATTTGCCCATCGTCTGGATTTAATTCCATTGAAAATTCGCAATTTTTTTCTAGTGGTAAATAGCGATGAATTCCTTCAAATAAAGTTGCTAATTGCTTAGGTGTTAAAGTTGAAGGTGTTCCTCCCCCGATATATAACGTCTCTAAAGGAGAGATGGGGTGATCTTCTGCTCGTAATTGCATTTCTCTTACTAATAAATCAACATATTCATCAACCGGTTGTCCTTCAATAAATACTTTATTAAAATCGCAATAATAGCAAATATGAGAACAAAAAGGAATATGAATATAAGCTGCTCTTACTGCGTTCATTTGTCTCTCCTTATTCTTTTGGTTTATTTTCTCGAATTTGTTGAATCACTGCTTCATCCGGAGTAATATACGTATTTTGTTGTCCTTCATACACAACAAATCCTGGTTTAGATCCATTTGGCTTTCTAATTTTCGAAACAGAAACATAGTCTACAGGAACAGTTGCTGAATGACGGTATTTAGAATAGTACGCTGCCAACATGGCTGCTTGACCAATTGTTTCATCCGTTGGATTAGCTGATTCTACAATCACGTGTGACCCAGGAATATTTTGGGCATGTAACCATAAGTATTCTTTTTTCGCTTGTTTTAACGTTAAATTATCATTTTGTAAATTATTTCTACCTACTAAAATTCTTGTACCATCATTTGAATAGAAAACATATGGTTTTGAAGGTTTCACTTTTTGTTTTCCTTTTTTCAAAGCAGAACGTTTTAAATACCCATTTGCTACTAATTCTTCTCGAATAATTTCTAAGTTTTGCACGTCTGCTTCTTC
Source organism: uncultured Granulicatella sp. (assembly GCF_963545075.1). Lineage (GTDB taxonomy): Bacteria > Bacillota > Bacilli > Lactobacillales > Aerococcaceae > Granulicatella. The sequence continues at coordinate 23,167 of NZ_CAUUHX010000001.1, read as the reverse complement.
AATTTGATATAACACTTGTTCTAAATATTGAATTTCTTGTTGAGTAAGTTCCTGTTGTTTTTCAATATGTTCAATTGAATTTCTCAATTTTTGATATTTTTTAAAATAAGCTTGCGCATTTTGAGAAGGTGTCAACCACGTAGACAATGGAATAGTTAGTAACTCATTATTGTCATAATAATTCTCCACTTGAATTTCAGTTTGTCCTTTATCAATCTGGTACAAGCAAGTATTTAACAACTCGCCTTTAATACGGTATTGTTCCGCTTTCTCACTTTTTTGTAAATCTTCTTCAAATTTAACGAGCTTTTCTCGATTTTTCTTTAATTCCGATTTCAACATTTGAAGTAAATTTCCAGCTAACTGTTGGATTTTTTCTTCCTGAACTTTATGAACATAATAAGCTGTTAATAATTCAGATAATGTTTCAAACGATTGATTTTCAGCATTTTGGAATGAGTAATATGGACATACTGTGAAGTAGCTTTTTCCATTAGATAATTTTGTCAAAGTTGGTGTTGGTTTCTCATTATTTTGTTCTAAAAACTTCCATAAACTTTCAGCAATTGTTTCATCAAACATCATAGAACGTTCAACAATTTCATTAGCAGTTAGCGTACTTATCCCTTGTACAAGACTCATTAATGATTTAGCAAGAGAATCTTCACCTAATCCCTTTGTTAATCTAGCATCTAGTACAAATAACGTCATTTCAAATGGATTCAGTTTCGTTTGATGCGGAGGTAATTGATAAGTAGCCCCTGGTTGTAAAGTACGATAAGTATTTTGACTTAGTGGAATTCGTTTTAAACAGTCAATTATTTGCTGGCTTCTTCGATCCACTAAGAAAACATTACTATGTTTTCCCATCATTTCAAGTGTCAAACGCCATTTCGCTTCATCTCCAAGTTCATCCCTTGTATCCACATCTAAATGAATAATACGGTCAGCACCAACTTGAGTAAAATCTTGAATAATCGCTCCTTCAAGATATTTTCTTAAAATCATACAAAAATTCGGAGCAATCTCAGGATTATCCCCTTTTTCAGTAATAAACTGGAAACGTGCCATCATAGGATGAGCACATAATAATAATAAATAATTTTTACGATTTGAACGAATCGTTAATTGAATTTCATAAGGAAGGGGCTGATGAATTTTACTAATTCTCCCTCCAATAATTTCTTTAGAAACTTCATCCGTCATCCATTTTGTAAATAAACCATCAAATGTCATAACTTCCTCCATATAGATAAAAAAATAGATTTGAATTTATCTAATTATAAATCCAAATCTATTATATTTTGTATCGTCGTTAGATTAGATTTTACTGTTAAACTCTACTCTATTGTAACGATTTTTGACTTAATTATCTACTGATATGATATAACTAAAAATACAATTAGCTTTATCATAATGTAGCTACGGCGCAAGCAGCCAGCAAAAGCTGTCTCATTGCTAAAAATCGAGCCTTGGTCTCGATTTTTCCGACAATAAATACCTAACAGGTATTTATTGTATCAGCTACTTTGAAAAGCTAATTGTATTTTTGACTAATGCTCATGAATTCTCGAAAAAATACGGTCTATTCTGTTTTAGATACGCAAATAAAAAGCTTTAAATTCTAGTCACCAGGTATTAAAAATCGATACTGTCGCCGAAATCAGTATAATAATCAAAGCAATACTTATAGATATTTTATACGGTTTTAGTACTGTTAAAAGATTCCTTAAAATTAACTTCTAAATATTATAATTAATCATTTTTCAAACGCTTTTTGACTTTCAAATAAATTAGTAGCAGTAAAATCAAATTCCATAACAATAATATTATATGACTAGAAGATATTGCTGATAATTTGAAACTTTCAGAAATAGCTTCAGAATAGATGTATGGTAATACCACAGGAAATACACGTTCAATATAGGGGATAACTAATATTGGAAATAGCAATAAAGTAGCTAACGCAGTCATCGAACTCTTAAAAAATAGAGTTAAATAATATGCAATCAAGAAACACAAAACGCTACTAAAAAGATAAGAGAAAAACTGTATTACGCTAACTTCTTTAATAGTTCCTTTAAAAATGAAGAAACTTACAATAACTAAAAATATTAAAACGGCTTGTAATACACAGTCTATCAACTCAGCAATAATAATTTTTTGTGTACTGTTATTTTTGTTTCCCGTTAATAAATAGACGATTTTAGATTCTGAGTTCTCGACTTCCATAGAGCCATTTATCAGACCACCTATCATAAATAAATAAGATGCAATTACCAAAATTTGATTATTGGATAGTATAATATTATTATCATTGATTTCAAATGTTATCAAACTAAGAATACAGATAAATAAAGTAAGCAAGAATTGAGTTAAAATTTGTATTTTCACTGCAATCAAACTATATTTTTTATACATAAGAGCATATATCATTTCATTCATGTTTCTCCTCCTTCTTATTTTTATACCAAGCTTTAATATACATCATTATAGTAACTATTAATCCTTGAGATAATAATAATAATAAACCATACACTTCTGAAGGATTGTTATTTTCTACTCTTCCAAATGCGAATGACTTAGCACCTGTTAACGGAAATAAATTTTCAAGCGTCGGAGAAACAACTCTCAATATACCTGATAAAGTTATAACAAGAATACTTACAATAATTATGACAGATGGAATAGGCTTTCTTGTTATCTGTACTAAAAACATTGAAAGCAATGTCAATGTTATGGAAAAGATAATAATTCTTAACGTTACTTCTAAAATAAGACCTATGTTAAGATAATTTTGTAAGGTTTCATCTAACATCGCATAGAGCATTCCACTATTGATTAAAGATAGAACAACTGTCAACGTACTGGATACAATTATTCCAGAGCAAATCTGACCTGTTAAAACCGTCTGCCATTTTGGTGTTAATAATTTAGTCAATGATTCCTGTCCAAATTTGTACTCCGTAGATAGAAGCAGTGCAAATAAGATTGGAAAAAATAAAATACTAGATTGGTAAGGAGATGATAATATCGCATCTCTAACTGTTTAAAACCCTGATAATTGACTAGTCGCATCTTCAAGTATAAGAATATCTGTATTCCCATTTGCTATCGCATTGATTACTTGAATATTTTGAAAGGTAAAGAATACACTAATTCCAATCACAATTGCTACTCCCCTCCAAAAGAGTGGCAATGAGAATATTTTGTATAATTCGCTACGAATATTTTTCATAAAGCATTCCCCCCATCTAATTTGTAATAGATTTAAAATAGGCTTCTTCAAAAGACCCATATTCGTCAAGAACATCTTTGCTACTACCATCAATTACTATCTTACCATTTGATAATCCAACAACTTTATCAACTGTAAGTTCTAATTCATTCATATAATGACTTGTGATTAAAACTATTTTACCGCCTCTAACAAATTCTCTTAGAAACTCTCTAACCCATCTAATTCCATCTGGATCGAGTCCATTAATGGGTTCATCCAAAATAAGTATTTTAGGATTTGCTAAAATAGCCGTAGCCAGCCCCAGCCTTTGTTTCATTCCAAGAGAGTAATCTTTTATCCTTTTATTTCCAACATCCTGAAGACCAACTAATTTTAAACATTCTAAACATCTCTGCTTGTCTATACCACTCGTTAAAGCAATCCATCTCAAGTGACTATAGGCTGTCCTTGTTGGATTAGGTTGAAAACTATCTAAAAATGCACCTACATATCTGAAGGGGTATTTTCCTAATTCTTCATAATTTTTTCCATCAAAAGTCGCCCTACCTTCGTCTGGTGAAACCAATCCTAGCAAAATTTTTATTAAAGTTGACTTACCAGACCCATTTGGACCAATTAATGCTGTTATTTCTCCCTCTTTTGCCGTAAACGAAACTTCTGAAAGAACACTCTTACTACTAAAACCTTTGCTAATTTTCTCAAATTGTATCATTTATCTTTTCCACCTTTTACAAATATTTTTTTGAAACTTAATCTTTATAATTGGTATACCATCAAATGCCACCCATAAATGCCATCTATATTTCATGTTATACAAAATAATTATCAGAAAAATATCAGAAATTCTAATTTTTATAAAAGTTTTTTTATTCTAGATTATCCTATTGTCAGGTACTAGGAATATAAGTAACAGACTGTAAATAAAAAAATCGCCACCTTAAACAAGATGACGAAAGTTTTTATCAATTTAAAGAGTGAAGATTTTACTAGTTAAAAACTAGCAAGATATAACTTTTTAAAACTAAATTTGCAAGATTAATAGCATAAAAATATTTGAACGCTAAAGGCTATACTGGTATAGAAATAGTGACAAGAGCACCGTTCTCAAAGTTACTCAACTTTACCTCTCCGCTATGAATTTTCGCTACCCGATTAACAAATGCTAATCCAATTCCGAAATGACTTCCTTGTTCTGAATTTGTTTCCTGATTGTCTTGATAGAAAAGTAAGCCGTATTTCTCAAGTATATTCTCCGAAAATGAAGAATCGCTATTCCAGACGGAAATGTAAAAATTATTATCTATTAATTGATATTCTACTCTTATGACTGGATAATTACTTGTGGAATGGTCAATCGCATTATTGATAATATTTAGAATAGCTCGTAGGAATAGGTTTAGATTAAGTGTTAAGTTAATAGAGATCGGTAGGCTATTTAAAAATTGGATTTTAGCCTTTTTGTCAGTACGTAACTTAATTTCTTGTTCAAATAATTCAACTAAGTAATCCGAGGAGAAACTCTCCCAATTGGAAGTATCATTATAGAATGTTTTAGAATAATTGATTAGTTGGTTAAAGTATTTATTAAGTTGTTGGCTAGCAAGTTCAATATCTCCTAAACATTGCCCGATATTTCCAGTAATATCCAAAGATTTTAAAAATTGAGCGTTTCCTTGAATAATTGTTAAAGGTGTTTTCAAATCGTGCGCTGCAGCTGAGACTTGAAACATCAGTTCCTTTTTTTGCTGTTTTTCAGATTGAATCATTTTATTTATCGTTAACTGCATTTCCTGAATTTTTTGTCTCGTTTCAATTAGTTCAATTAAAGTTAACTTAGCTGAGGATTGTTCATTAATATCCACCAGTAGACTTTGATTATAAACAATATTTGTTTCTTGCTTGATCTTTTCTAAAAGATTACTTATATTTTTAGCAATAATAGAAAATAAAATCAGACTAATGTAAATCCAAGAAATCGTGCTGAAATAGATGGTAAATGCTCCTGCATTTTTTTCAGTAATATTAGTAAATGCAGTAAATAACATTGGAAGAAAATAAAATAGAAAAAGACTAATAAGAAATTGTCTTAAAATCTTAAAGTATGTTTGTTTAATCAGTTGGTTAAAAGTCAGAGCGTTATCCACTGATAACCACCTCCCCAGATTGTTTTAATAGGATTAATTTCATAAGGTTTTAATTTTTGCCTGATTTGGTATACATACTCTGTAATTGACCTCCCCTGAGTTTCAGAATCATGAGGGTAAAGATAATCAAAGAGTTCTTCGTTTGAAAATATTCTATTAGGATTGCTGGAGAGTAACAAAATTAATTGAAATTCTCTTTTTGTAGTGGGAATATGTATATCCACAATTCTTAGTTCTTCTTTAATTTTATCAATTGTAAGAGGTCCAAACTGTAGAATCTCACTGGAATTATTATTGCGTACTTCTCGACGGATATGCATCTGTACTCTTGCCACTAGTTCAGGGATACTGAATGGCTTTGTGATATAGTCATCTGCACCAGATTGAATGCCATATACAATATCCTCTTCTAAATTTTTGGCTGTTAAAAATATGATTGGAACAGAAATAAATTCTCGGATATACTTACAGATTTCAATTCCACTATGAGGCATCATGATATCTAAAATAATTAAATCATAGCCGATAAAATGACAGATATCAATTTCTGGAATAGACGTTCGTGTGTCGACTAGAAAGTTTTTATTCTCTAGAACATTTTGAATAAGTCTTAAAATGGCAATATCATCATCTATGACTAGGACTTTATATTTCATAATTAGCTCTCCTTTGAAAATATTCAAACACATTCTAGCATAATTTATCAGTAGTACACAATTACGAAAATCAGTTTTAAACGTCCAATCTAAAATATTCGCAAAAAAAATTGGCTTTTCAATGTAGCTAAAACCCTATAAGTCATTTTTGACTTATAGGGTAGGAAAAATCGAGACCAAGGCTCGATTTTTAGCAATGAGACAGCTTTTGCTGGCTGCTTGCGTCCTTAGCTACATTAAGATAAAGCCATATTATCCCAGTTTATTTTGCAAGTAATTGTGCAATTTCAATAATCACATCACGTGCTTTTTCCATTGATTCTACAGCGACAAATTCATAACGTCCGTGGAAGTTTTCTCCTCCTGCAAAAATGTTTGGAGTTGGTAAGCCCATAAATGAAATTTTAGAACCGTCTGTACCGCCACGAATTGGTTCAATAATTGGCGTAATGGATAAGTTTTCCATTGCTTTTTGAGCAACTTCAACAGCTCTAAAGTCTTTTTCAATAATTTCAGCCATATTGTAATATTGATCTTTCATATCAATTGAAATGCGATTGCTATCTAATGATGCGTTTAGACGATCTGCAACTAATTGTAAATAAGCTTTTTTCGCTTCGAATAATGTACGATCATGGTCACGAATAATATAAACTAATTTTGCTTCTTCAACGACACCATTAGCATACATTAAGTGATAGAATCCTTCACGACCAGAAGTATGTTCTGGTACTTCAAATTCAGGTAAAGCATTTTGGAATTGACGTGCAAGTTCTAAGGCATTTACCATTGTATCTTTTGCAGTTCCTGGGTGAACATTTTTCCCTTGGAAAGTAATTTCAGCTTGAGCAGCATTGAAACTTTCGTATTCTAATTCTCCAACTGGTCCTCCGTCCATTGTATAGGCAAAGTCGCAGCCAAATTCTTCAACATCAAATAAATCCGCACCACGTCCAATTTCTTCATCTGGACCAAATGCTACACGAATTTTTCCGTGTTCGATTTCAGGATTTGCTAATAAGTATGCACCTGCTGTTACAATTTCACTAACACCTGCTTTATCGTCAGCTCCTAATAAAGTTGTACCATCTGTTGTAATTAATGTTTTACCAACATAATTTTTTAAATTAGGGAAATCTTTTGGTGATAAAACAAATTTTCCTTCTTTATCTAATACAATCGCTTCTCCATCATAATTTTCATGGAATTGAGGTTGTACATTACGAGCTTCAAAATCAGCTGTATCTACGTGAGCAATAAAACCAACAACTGGAACTTCTTTTGTAGTTGTAGCTGGAATTGTTGCTGTTACAAAGCTATTTTTAGGATTTAATCTTACATCTTGATAGCCTAATGCTACTAATTCTTCTACTAAGTCTTTTAAAAACTCTGTTTGACTTGGTGTTGATGGAACAGATGTGCTTGCTTCATCTGAACGAGTTTCTTTTTTTACATAACGAATAAAACGATCAACTAATTGATTTGGCATATTACATTCCTACTTTCTTCTTATAAAAATTCAAATGGATCCGTAAAAGTCGTACTTTTAATAACTTTTACATTCCAATTTTCTTCTTGATTCCATTGTACAAGCCAGTTCGCTAATTTTTCAATACAAACGACTTCAATATGATGCCCTGCATCCACTAATAACAATGGTGACTCTTGAATATCATGAGCGACATGATACGTAATGTCTCCTGTTACAAATGCATCTGCCCCTTTGCTGACAGCTGCTTGGTAAAAACTTCCACCAGAACCGCCTAAAACAGCAACTTTACGAATTTTATCTAATGAACGATTTCTTGGAGTAACAAAACGTAATCCTTTTAATTGGAATTGATTTTTTACATAAGTGACAAATTCATCTACAGATAATGCTTTAGATAATTGTCCAATACGTCCAATCCCTAGTATTTTTGCATCATTTTCTAATGTCCAGACTTCATAAGCTGGAACTTCATAAGGATGACTAGCTTTCATAGCACTAATAATAGCGTCTACTTGGTTTTCATAACAAATGATTTCTACTTTTTCCTCTGCCACTTGTTCTGGTTGATTCACTTGTCCAATAGCAGGATTTGCTCCTTCAGTTGGGGTGAAACGACCTACTCCACTCGTTGTAAAACTACATTCCTTATAACAATCACCAATTTGTCCTGCTCCTGCTTCATGCATTGCTTGTCGAACTGTGCTTGCTTGTTCTTTCGGTACAAACACGGCAATTTTCATTTGACGAAGTTTTCCTGTTGGAGATAGTACTTCTACATCTTCTAATTGCAGCACTTCACTTAACCAATCATTAACTCCACCTGAAACAACATCTAAGTTTGTATGAGCTGCATAAATAGCAATATCATGTTTTAAAATATCTTGATACATTTTATGTTGTGGATTTGTTAAATCAAATTGTTGTACAGGTCTAAAAATCGGCGGATGATGTGCAATAATTAAATCGACATTTTTTTCAATGGCTTCTTGAATGACAGAAGGACGAATATCTAAAGTCGTCATTACTACTTGGACTTCTTGATTCCAATCTCCAAAATGTAAGCCAATCGGATCTTTCCCCATTGCTAAAGATTTTGGAACTCTTTGTTCAAATTTACGAATAATATCTCTAACGGTTGGCATTGTCAATCAATCCTTTCAATTCAAGATATTGATGGTTAAATTTCTCTACTTTATCAGTTGGAATTTCTTTACTATTTTTCAATTGTGCTAAAATTTCTTCGATTTTACGCAACTGACGTTCCCATTTACGAATTACCAACTCTGTTGGCTTCTCTATTAATTTTGGACCAAATTTAATTTGAGTATCTGTTAATGTGGAAGATTCTTTTCTTTTTTCAGCTACAATAATTTCATATAAGCGATGATGATCTTCTACCACAACTTCTTCTAAAATTTCATAGTGATGTTCCACTAACCACTGTCTTAATAAATGTTCTGCAACATTTGGTTGTAATACTAATCTTTCTTTACCTGTTAAAGTACCCTTTACTCGACCTTGTTCTAAAATACGAGCAATTAATTCTCCACCCATTCCACAAATAGAAATGGCTGTAACTTCGTCTTCAGAAGTAACGACATCTAATCCATCTCCTAAACGAACAGAAATCTTATCATTTAGAACATAATCTTGAACCGTTTGTTGGGCAGACTCGAAAGGACCTTTTACAACTTCTCCAGCAATAGCGCTAGTGATCAATCCTTGCTGTATTGCATAAACCGGTAAATAAGCATGGTCAGAACCAACATCGCATAATAATGTCGTACCTTCTAAAAAAGAAGCAACTGTTTTTAGTCTTGGGCTTAATTCTACTGACATCTCTTACTCCTTTCTCACATTAAGAAATAAATAAAACTTTTACACCAATGCTCTTTAAATAAGCAACTGTTTCAGGATCAGCGGAATAATCCGTAATTAAATGCGTAATCATAGAACAATCTGCGGTATGGAAATTGGATTCCCTACCAACTTTTGCTCCTTCAGCTACAACAATTTTAGGACCATTCGTTCTCTCTAAAATAACACGGTTGACTGCCGTTTCAGGTAATGCTACAGTCGTAATTCCATTTTTATTGATACCACCGACCCCTAAAAAGCAAATATTCGCACGTGCTTTTGAAAACGAGTTAATGGCAAAATCTCCAACTAAAGATTTTTTTTGTTCAAAAATTTCTCCTCCACTTAACACAATCGAAGCTTTAGAAGAGGCCTTTTTGAAAATAGAACGACCATTATTTGTCAATATCGTAACATTCTCATCTGCTAAATAATTCAATAATAAAAAGGCTGTAGAACCAGAATTAATAAAGACCATATCATGTTCGCGAACTAAACCAGATGCTCGACGTGCAATATTTTTTTTAGTGGAATTATATTGTTTTTGTTCAATATTTTCTTTTTCAATCTTACCTGAAATATATTTTGCTCCACCATAAAAACGTTCAATCAATCCTTGATCTTCAAAACGTTGTAAATCTCGACGGATTGTAATTTCAGAAACTTCTAATCTTGATGATAATTCTTCTACAGATAATTGCCTATGTTCCTGCAATAATTTTAAAATTTCTTGTTGTCTCTTAAACACAACACCTTTGCTATTTTTCATTAGTATCCGTTCCTTTTTTCTCTATGAAGAACAGAGGAGAAGCCTTCATTGACGACTTCTCCATTGTTCATTGATTTTAGCGAATTTTTAATGATAATTCTTGTAATTGTTGTTCAGATACTGGACTTGGTGCTTGTGTCATCGTATCCATTGCTGAACCGTTTTTAGGGAATGCAATCACTTCACGGATATTATCTTCCCCAGCTAGTAACATAACTAAACGGTCTAATCCTAATGCAATTCCTCCGTGTGGTGGGAATCCATAATCTAATGCATCCATTAAGAATCCAAATTGTTCTTGTGCAGATTCTTTTGTGAATCCTAATACTTCAAACATTGCTTCTTGCATGTCTCTTCTATAAATTCTTAATGATCCTCCGCCTAATTCATATCCATTTAATACAATGTCATAGGCTTGAGCTTTAGCTTCTGCTGGATTTTCTAATAAAGCATTGAAATCTTCATTCACTGGACGAGTAAATGGATGGTGCATTGCTTGATAGCGATTTGCATCTTCGTCATATTCTAATAATGGCCAATCAACAACCCATAAGAAATTGAATTTAGTTTTATCAATTAATTCATGTTTTCTACCGAAGTGTAAACGTAATTCAGATAATGATTGTGCTACAACACTTGGTTTATCCGCACAGAAGAAAATAATATCTCCCACTTCTGCATCTAAACGTTCTCTTAATGCTGTTTCTTGGTTCACTAAGAATTTAGCGATTGGTCCTTTTAGTCCATCTTCTTCTACTTTCAACCAAGCTAATCCTTTTGCACCATATTTAGCGACAAATTGAGCTAAGCTATCTGCATCTTTACGAGAATATTCATCTGCTAATCCTTTTAAGTTTAAGGCTTTTACATGTCCACCATTTTCAACAACAGTACTGAACACTTTTAAGTCAGAATCTTTTACAATATCCGCTACATCGATTAATTCTAATGCAAAACGAGTATCTGGTTTATCATTACCATAACGGCTCATTGCTTCAACAAATGATAAACGAGGGAATGGAGTTGTTACTTCTACTCCTAATGTATCTTTCATGACTTTTTTCAATAAGCCTTCCATCATTTCTTGAATTTCTTCAGCTGATAAGAAACTTGTTTCAATATCGACTTGTGTAAATTCAGGTTGACGGTCTCCACGTAAATCTTCGTCACGGAAGCAACGAACGATTTGGTAGTAACGGTCTAAGCCCCCACCCATTAATAATTGTTTAAATGTTTGAGGTGATTGTGGTAAAGCATAGAAACTTCCTTCATGTACACGAGAAGGTACTAAGTAGTCACGAGCTCCTTCTGGAGTTGATTTTGCTAAGTATGGTGTTTCTACATCAATAAATCCTTCAGTATCTAAATATTCACGAATCGCACGAGTTGTTTTATGGCGTAAACGTAAGTTTTCTAATACAGGTTTACGACGCATGTCTAAATAACGATATTTCATACGTAATTCATCTGAAGCTACTTTATCATCTTCAATGTAAATTGGTGGAGTTTTAGCTTTTGCTAATAATTCAACATGGTGAACTTCTAATTCCATTGAACCTGTTTTTAAGTTTGGATTTGTTAATCCTTCACCACGTAAAGCAACAGTACCTGTTACTTCAATAACGTATTCTGGACGTAATGTGTCCGCAATTTCAAAAGCTGCTTGGTTATGTTGTGGATTAAATACAACTTGCATTACACCTTCACGGTCACGTAAGTCGATAAAAATAACCCCACCATGGTCACGACGTTTTTGTACCCAACCATGTAATGTAATTTCTTTTCCTACTAATTCTTCTGTAACTAATCCACAGTAAATTGATCTCTTTTTCATCCGAATCCCTACTTTCTATTTTCCAAAATATTCATCAATTGCTGTTGTATCCATTGTTGCTTGGCGGAATAGACTATCAAAATCTTCATATACATCTGCTAAGTCAACTTTTACTTCTTTACCAGTACTCATTACTTTTAGTGGAACTTGACGAGTCGCTAACTCTTCTTCTCCTAATGTAATGACAACTTTTGCTCCATATTTTTGAGCATTTTTAAATTGAGGTTTTGCTTTTCGACCGAAGAAATCACGATCTACAGAATAACCTTGTTGACGTAATGAAATAGAAAGTTTTAATACTTCCTCTTCTGTTTCTTCCCCTAAACCAACAATATAAGCATCTAATTCTTGTAAGTTAGGAATTTCTACTTGTTCATCTTTCATTAATAATACAAGTCTTTCCATTCCTAATCCAAATCCAAATCCAGGTGTTTCTGGTCCGTCTAACTCTTGAACAAGACCATCATAACGTCCTCCACCACAAATCGTAGTTTTAGCACCAAATGATTTTGAATCCGTCATAATTTCAAAAATCGTATCTTGATAATAATCTAATCCACGAACCATTGTTTCATCAATTTCAAATGGAATTTCTAAAGCTGTTAAATATTGTTGCACTTTTTCAAAGTGAGTACGTGCTTCATCAGATAAAAATTCTAAAATACGTGGTGCATTTTTAACGATTTCGATATCACGTTTATCTTTACTATCTAATACACGTAATGGATTTTTGTGAAGACGATTTTTAGAATCTTCACTTAATTCCTCTGCAAATGGTTCTAAATAATCAATTAAAGCTTGGCGGTATGCAATACGATCAGCTGTTTTACCAAGTGAATTAATCACTAAGCGCATATTTGATAATCCAAGTTCTTTTAATAAATCCCATGCCATTGCAATAGTCTCAACATCTGTTGCAGGATTTGTTGAACCGAATACTTCTACCCCTAATTGGTGGAATTGTCTTAAACGACCTGATTGTGGACGTTCATAACGGAACATTGGTGCCATATAATATACTTTATAAGGTTTCTTATGTTCTGGACCAAATAATTTATTTTCTACATAAGCACGAACGATAGCTGCAGTTCCTTCTGGACGTAATGTAATATGACGGTCACCCTTATCATAAAAATCATACATTTCTTTTGAAACGATATCTGAAGTGTCACCCACTCCACGGCTAAATAATTCATAGCTTTCAAACATTGGTGTACGCATTTCTTCAAATTGATAATCGCCTAAAATGATGCGAGCTGTTTCTTCAATATAGTGCCAAATTTTTATTTCCTCTGGTAATAAATCGGCTGTTCCTTTTGGTTTTTGAATCATTTTATCCCTACTTTCTATGTATAAAAAATGTGTAAAAAAAATCCTGACTCAATGAGTCAGGACGATTATTTCGTGGTACCACCTAAATTTGAACAGAGTTCCCTCTATTCCTCAACTAAATAACGGCTCTTTTGCCGGAATAACTTTGCATTATTCTCCTCCAGAGTGTCTTTCAATTCTCTCAGTCTTATGAGAAACTTTCAGCCACGATTTCTCTCTCTAATTGCTGCGAATCTACTTAGCTCCTTCACTGGATTTCCTATGAAATTGATACTAATTTACTAAAAAGTTAACCGTTTGTCAAGTAATGTGGATAGAATTGTTAACTTTTGATGATAAATCTTGTTTTTCTTATCCACCTACTCAGTTTTTATTTTTTCTCTACTAAATCTATTTTCTCCATCACTCGTCCCTCGTTTAACACAATAACATTCGAGCAAATCGATTCAATTAACGACTGATTATGACTAATAAATAGTATTGTCATATTTGTTTCTTCTTGAACTTTTTTCAATACTTTTATAACCTTTTCTTGATTCACATCATCTAATGAACTCGTTATTTCATCACAAATTAAGCACTCAGGTTGCGCTAAAATTGCCCTAGCAATCGCACATCTTTGACATTGTCCTCCAGATAATTGATGAGGATATTTTTCTAACCAAGCCAATTCTAACTCTAGGCTTGTAAATAATTCCTGTATCATTCGAATTCGTTCCGGATGACTTTTTATTCTTCGCATAAATCTTAACGGTTCTTCCAAGCTCTTCAATATTGTTTGATTCGGATTAAACGATAACAAGCTATTTTGGAATAAATACTGAACTCTTCTGTAATAGCTTTGTTTTTCAAAAACTAATAACTCTCTAAGCTCTTTTCCTTCAATCAAAATATTACCTTCGTATGGAATAAAGCCTGATAAAATCTTTGCAAGAGTTGTCTTTCCTGCTCCTGAATGACCCATTATTCCGGTTACTTCGTATTTTGGAATATCGACCGTAACGCTTTGAAGAATCGCATCATTACTTTGATAATGATTGGATACATTTTTCAATTGGAAAAATACTTTTTTTTCGACAGCAGTGTCTCGAACAAATGGAATTCTTTCTTGTAGTACTTCCTCTTTTCCTACAAAATGTCCCTCTTCTAAAGTTAATACTTTTGTACAAAATTGATAGGCTAATTCTTGTTGATGTGTCACCATAATGGTTGCTACTTTATGATGCTCAGCAACAGTAACGATTAATTGCATCATTTCCATTTGCAAAGGTGCATCTAATGCACTAAAGGGTTCATCAGCAATAATTAATTTCGGCTGATTGATAAAAGCCATCGCAATCATGACTCTTTGCAACATTCCTCCAGATAATTCGTGAGGATATAAGTGCAACACCTTTTCCTCTAATTGAACCATTTTTAGAGTTTCGATAATTTTTTGTGGTTCTGGTTGTACCATTAATTCTTTCAACTGTTGCCCGATTGTAAATAACGGGTCCAAACTATGTTGTCCATTTTGAAAAATGATTCCAATATCTTGCCTTAAATATTCTCTTCTCTTTTTACTTTCTAAATTCAACCAGTTTTCTTCTAAAAACTTCATTTCAGTCGCATTCATTATTACTTTTTGATGAATATTTCCAAGAATACATTCTAAAAAAGTCGATTTCCCAATTCCGGACTCACCAATAATCCCAATAACTTCGCCTTCTGCAATTGAAAAGTCTAAATTTTTGAGGACTAGTTCTTCTCCATATGAAGCATTTAATTGTTTGACGTCAAAAACTGTTGTTCCCATTAGTCTTTTACCAATTTATTTGTAATATGATAGAAATCAGATGGAGAGAGTTCAAAATGATGAATATAATTGTTCATTGCTCCATGTAAGTTAACAAATCCAATGTAGTCGACAACTGCTTCATCTCGTGCATAATCTTGGATTTCTGACACTTCGCTACGGATTTTAGCTGCATCTACTTCATGACCTAAGGTAGAAATTTTTTCATCTAACCATGAGTCTGAATTTTTAACATAATTTAAAGCTCCATCACTCGATAATGTTGCATCTAAGAAGTAGTGAGGATCTCCCGTTGGCAATGTTAATGCTGAAGCTAAAGCAATGTCATAATCTAATTGATTTAATCCATCTACTTTTTCTTGAATATCAATTTTCAAATCAATCCCCACTTGTTTGAGTTGTTGTTGCAGTGCTGTAGCAATTTTTTCGTTGGCTAATCTCTTATAAGTTTTTAGAACAATTTGTAATGGCTCATTTTGAGCATTCACTAAAATACCATCTGCATTTTTTGTTTGATAGCCAGCTTCTTCTAATAATTTTGTCGTCAATTCTGGTTGGTATTGTTTATTAGTAAATGTACCACTTGAATAAATACTAGAATCTAAAAAGGCACCATCTGCAGGAGTGACATGACCTTTTAAGAAGTCTTGTGTTAATTCTTGTTTATTAATCGCATGTAAAATTGCTTGACGAACTTTTTTATCTTGTAATCTTGCTTTATTCAATTCTAGATGATAGGTTCTTGTACTTGGTTGATTATACACTTGAACAGAATAATCTTTCATTAATGAATCAGCTACATCATCATTTAAATCTAATCCACCATCTACTTCTTTTGATTTAATTGCTAATTCCAATGTTTTTTGATCTGGAATTAATTGATAATGAACTTCTTTAATCGAAGCATTGCCAGCCCAATAATGAGTCGAAGCCGTTAATGAAATGGAATCATTTGGTTTAAATTCTGTCACTTCATAAGGACCTGTTCCTACAATCTTGTTCGTACTTGTGACATCTACAATAGCTGTTTTTGCATCCACCAATTCATGGATAAATTGAGGACTTGGTTTTTCAGTTTTTACTGTAAACGTTAATGCATCCTGTACTGTATACGTAGCTGTTTTAAAAATTTTTGCTGACTTATGATTTTCTCCTAATCTTTGAAGACTAGCAATAACCGCATCACTAGTCACAGGATTTCCATTTGAAAATGTAAGGTTTTCCTTTAAATGAATTTCCCACGTTTGATCATCAATCTTCTTATAAGAGGATGCTAACCATGGCTCTACATCAAACTCCTTCGTTAAACGGAATAATGTTTCACCAATTCCAAAACGAATGGTAAACCAACCTTCCCAATCTTTTGCTGGGTCAATGCCTGCTGTAAATTGAGAATCCCCTATTTTAAACGTTGAATTTTGCGGACTTTCTTGTTGTTGAGAGGTTGGCTGTACAGGTGCACATCCAACTAATACTGCTGCTGCAATAGTTAATAATATATTTTTTAATTTCATAAATTTCTCCCTTTCTTTTGAATCCAATGATGAATTCCGTTAAAAATAATAATCGTTATCGTAATTGCAAGTCCTGGTGCAATCATTAACCATGGTGCTTGTTCAAACGATAATCTTCCCTCATTTAGCATTGCTCCCCATTCTGGTTGAGGAACTTTTACACCTATCCCTAAAAAAGATAAAGTTGCTAAACTTAAAATAGTACTTGAAATATTGACGATCATATACGTCACTAATGGTTGTTGAATATTTTTTAAAATCGTCATCATCCGATACCAAAATGGAGCTCCTTGCATATACATCACTGTGACATATTCTCGAACTTTAAGTTTACGAATTTCTCCTCTTGTTAATTTTGCATAATAAGGCAAATAACTAATGACTAGCGCAATAACGCCATTTCTTAACCCTCCACCTAATACACCAGCTATCGTAATAGCTATGAGTAAACTAGGAATGGCTAATAGAATATCTACGATGTTCGTAATGATTCTATCAACCCATCCACCAAATAACGCTGATAATCCTCCTAAAAGTATTCCACCTAAATAAGATAAAGCAACGATTAAAACAGAAGCTCCAATCGAATATCTAGCTCCTACAATCACTCGAATAAAAACATCTCGACCAAAATCATCCGTTCCAAACCAATGACGAGCGTTTGGTGGACTTAAGATTTCACTTGCATTCATTGTTTCATAGTTAAGGAACACTGTACTCCACAATAGTAATACACATCCTATTAAGATGAGTGACATAACCCATTTTCTCTTATTGTTCATGATAACTCACCGCCTTTAATACGGATATCTGTTCGATTTTGTAATTCATCCGAAATTTGAGTGAGCACTATATATAAAAAGCTAATACAAACAACTATCATCTGAACAACTGGATAATCTCTTGAACTAATGCTATCCATTAATAACTTCCCAATTCCTGGCCAGTAAAAAATAGTTTCTACAACAACGACACCAGCCATTAAAGAACCAAATGATAGTAAAATAATCGTCACCATTGTAGGAAATATATTTTTCAATAAATGTCGTTGAAAAATTTTTGACTCTTCCATGCCACGATAATAAAGCACTTTAACATATTCCTGTTGTAATTCTTGTTCTAACAACGCAGAAAATTGTTGAATAAATTTTGCACTTACAGGAATCACAATCGTAATAATCGGCAATATTAATCCGATCCCACCTTGATTGGCTAATAATGGAACCCATTTTAATTGAACGCTAAAAACATACATTAAGAAATAACCAATGACGAAAGATGGTAATGACATCTTGAAAAATAAGATTAATTGAAAAAGTAATTTTACAATTTGGTTTTGACATCTTACCAAAAATATCGATAACGGAATGGAGATTCCTAATGAAATCACTAGAGTAATGATTGCCAATTGAATTGAATTCAAAGCGGCTGGAATGATTAATTTCTCAACCTTGATATCAGACATTAAACTCTTTCCAAAATCACCTTGGAGAAATTTAAAAAGCCAACTCCCATATTGTACAAGTAAAGGTTGATTCAGTCCCATTTCTTCACGCATAAGTGCAAGAGCTTCTGAAGAGACACGACCAGTCCCAGCAGACATTTTAACAGAAGCAGGATCACTAGGTGCTAAATGAATGAGTAAAAATACAAAAAATGAAATACCGACAAATAAGATAGATATGGTTAAAATTCTTTTCAAACCTTTAAACATTCACTACCACTCCTTACTTCTTAGCACATAGTAAGAACAAAGGTGTAGGATTATAAAATTCATCTTTTTCTAGATAAATTCTATGGCTAATCGTTCGATCAATTTGAAGAGAGTCAACTTCTTGGTTTAATAAATACTGCACATCCCATTGAGGTCTTACTTCACTAGAAATAGATAAACTTCTTTGAATCATTTCGCATTCTGATAAAGTATCTTGACTTAAATGATGATGCGCATGATGCTGTGGCAAATCACTCGTATCCGTCATACTCGAAGCACCATAATTTCCATCAATATTAATGAGTAAACCACCTTTTTTTAATACTCTAAGCCATTCATCATAAGCTTTAGGTACATCTGGTAATGTCCAAGTCACGTTTCTAGCAATGACGATATCAAAACTTTCATCTTTAAACTCAAGATTTTGAGCATCCATCACTAAAAATTGCGCATCAAACTTTTCCTGTTTCGCAAAAACAGTCGCTAAATGAATCATTTCCTTTGTTAAATCAATTCCAATGACTTCATGCCCTAATTGACTTAAAATGCCTGTAAAAAATCCTGTTCCGCAACCAATATCTAAAATTTTTAACGTTTGATTTTGTGGTAAATATTTGGCAAACTCTGTAATCCAACGAGATTTCAATGGACTATGAAATTCTCTTGTACGTTGCTCTAAAAAAGAAGTGCTTCGATTTGTCCAATAATTTTCAACTCGTTCATGGATAGTTTGTTCTTGTGTCATTACTGATCCTCCTTTACAACTTTGATACAAAACATCGGTGTTACTCCATAATTTAATTGTTCTTCATAATCCCAGACTAAATCTCCAAAATTTTCTTCCGCTTCTACTGAAATTCCTTCCTGTGAAGAAAAGTAATCGATATCCCATTGCGGTCTTTGCTGATACGTTAATGGCAATTGTTGCACAATCCAGTCCATTTTTTCCTCATCGACACCTTCACCTTGCCAATAATCTTCTAGCTTTTCTTCTATCGCTTTTTGACGCTTTGCTTCAAATTCTTTTTCTAGTGATTCATTTTGTAGAAATGCATACCAATTTGCATCGAAAATAAATAAAGCTCCATTCGGTTTCAATACTTTTAACCATTCTGAATAAGCTTGTTGAGGTTTTTCTAAATTCCACGTTAAATTTCGACTAACAATGATATCAAAACTTTCTGGCTGAAACTCTAAATTTTGAGCATCCATTTGTATGAGTTGAATACTTGAATTTTCCTTGCTATATGTTTGTATATTCTCTTTGGCAACTTCAAGCATTTTATACGAGTAATCAACACCAGTGATATTGCTATATCCCAATTCTTCTAAAATAATTGTAAAAAATCCAGGGCCAGTTCCTATATCCAAAACTTTTAGATTTTGATTTGCTGGTAACAATCGTTTGAATTGTTTTTTCCATCTTTCTCTTTGAATGCCCTCTAATTCTTTTCGATTCACTTTGGAATATCCTGAGTAACGATGATTCCAATAATGTTGTATTTCTTCTAACAGGTTCACATTTGTTACTCCCTTTTTATCTTACTTTTGCAATTTCTGTTACAAGTTTATCAAAGAGTTTTTAAATTAATGTTAACAAATAATCACATCAGAATACTATTTTTCATTTGGACGGATGTTAACAAAAAAAAGAATTCCAGATTAAATCTGAAATTCTTCTTAATTCATCACTTTTATCGTAATTTTTCTTCGACCGAAGTCCATTGCTTGTTGTACTTCCGGATAATGTAAATCAATTCGATTCCCTTTGATATCTCCACCAGTATCCCCTGCAATCGCAATCCCATATCCTGGTACTTCCACTAAAGTACCTAAAGGAATTTGAGAAGGATCTACTGCAATGACATTAGGATTCGATCTTAAATCAATCCCCATTGCTGTATAATTACTTAACCCAGGTTGTTTATAAGAATAAGCTGTTGCTTCTGCTGCGAATTCTTTTCCACTTGATGTAGATTTTACTTCATTTGAAACTACTTGACTCTTAGAAGAAGTCTCAGTAGTCCCTTTAGATTCAATTTTATTCTCAGCAGTTGAAGCTTTGGCTTCAGAGGAAGTAACTGGTTTTGTTTCTTGAACTACTTCTTCTTTTTTCTTCTCCTCCGGAGCATGATGATTTGTTGGTTCAGGATTTTCACTTAATTGTTGAACTTTACTTTCTTTTTCATTAATGGCAAACAATGCATCTTTATTATTCGCAAGATTTTGTTTTAACACTTGAATACTATCCGCATAAAGTGTAGATTCTGTTTCTAAATCGACTTGTTTTTTTAATAAACTTTCTTCTGTATTTCTTAATTCCTTTTGCGAATTTTCTAATGTTTGAACTTCTTTATGATAATTTTGAATCGTTAATATATCCGATTTGAATAACTCTTGAATCACGATTAATCGGTGAAAGAAATCCGAAATACTTGTTGCTTGAAGCAGTTGAACAAATCGTTGATAAATTACTCCACTTGATTGCAAAGCGACCATTCTTTCTTTTACGACTGTTTCTTTTTCTGCTAATTTTTCTTGTTGTTCGATTATTTGAAGTTCTAATTCTTTTTGATTGGATTTCAATTCTTTTAAGTCTTGTTTCAAACTTTCAACTTGTCTATATTTCTCATTCGCAAAATTTAATTTTTGAGAAATTTCCTGTTCTAATTGTTGAATCGATTCTTGAGAAATTTCTTGCGCATGAATGGACATTGGAAAACTAGTTAAAAATAAACAAGCCATTCCACTAATAATCATGCTTTTTCTTAATCGTTTATCCAGTATCCTTCACCACACTTTCTCCATCGTATTCTCCATTATATAATTTGGATATAAAAAAAACGTAACAACCGTATTACAGTGTTGTTACGTTTTACCCTTGATCTTTATTGATTCGAAACTTTTTTGAACGAGAAACCATTCATTTTCTCTAATACTAAAATACAAATGAATAAAATTATTATCAAAATAGGAA
Source organism: uncultured Granulicatella sp. (assembly GCF_963545075.1). GTDB lineage: Bacteria > Bacillota > Bacilli > Lactobacillales > Aerococcaceae > Granulicatella. Next base: position 1,842 of record NZ_CAUUHX010000001.1, on the reverse strand, counting down.
TAATGGTTAACCCCATACTCCCACTTAATTGAGCATTTTGAATATTTTGAGGCAATCTTCCCGTTAAAATCTCAACTGAACGTAAATAAGTAAAAGGAATAATATGTGCTACTTTTTGGAAAGGTTCAATTGCATTTATACCAAAGACAAAACCCACGATTGAAATTAATGAGATAAATAAAGAAACTGTCTTTTGTTTGAAAAAGAAACTAATCAAATAGACTACTTCAGCAATAACGATAAATACTAGAAATTCTAACACTAAACTCCTAAATAATATATCCTGTATTTTAACAATAACTATCTCTTGCTTCACCAAATCAAAAATTGGAAAAGGATATTCTAAAGTTCCTAACCCTTGATTAAAAACGCCTAAAATTAATGAAATTCCACAAATTGCTAAAAATACACCCATTACATACACAACACCTACTCCAAGAGAGCTAATAGCAAACTTCACTTTTGAAAAAGGAAGTAACTTAGCGGTATCCAAATTACCTTTAAATCGATCTGTAAATAGTTGTGTTAACATAAAAATGATTGAAATTAAAAATATAGTTGGAATAATAGTAACCAGCGTCCATATTACTTGATCAATGCCATAAGTTGGGAAATCTAAATGATGAGCCTTAATATTTAATGGGGATAAAGCTTCATACACCTTCCATTCACGATATACTGCCTGTTTTAATTCCGCACTAGTATGAGATTCTTTTGAAATTCTTCCGAAAATTTTTTCTTCATATTTTGCTTGTAAAGCATAAGCCTCTTTCCACTTTTGTTGTTCTAATAAAGATAAAATTTCTTTTCTTTCCTCTAATTGATTCTGTTTCAATTCTAAATTTTTCTTTGTAAACTGATATTTTTCTGATTCACTATCTGTCTCTTTAGATAAAGTATCTTCATTTTCTTTAATCAGTTGTTCATTTTCTACAATATTACTTTGTAGTTGACTTTCTAAACTAAGAGTCTGTGCCGTTCTACTATTTAAATAAAATGCAATACTGATTACAATTGCTAGCATTGCAACTATAATGACATTCAATCGACTTTTAAAAACTTTTTTCACTAAAAATAAACTAAAATGTTTCATCATTGTACCTCTTCTATGCGACAATTTTCAATTTTTACAATTTTGTCACAAACATTCATCAATTCTTCTTTGTAGTGAGAACTTATAATAATCAGTTGTTGTGAATGGATTTCTGTTAATCGATTGAAGAACTTAGTACGATAATACTCGTCTAAACCATTTGTAATTTCATCCATTAACCAACACTCTGCTTGACTCATAAAGTACATTGCTATTAATAATCTTTGTTTCATACCTAGTGAATACTTCCGAATAGGTAAATGAATATAGTCAGACATTTCCCAATACTCAATTTCATGTTCTAAATTTTGAGAAGAATTCCAAACATTTTTGATATAAAGTAAATAATCGATTCCACTCAGATTTCCATCAAACCATTCAATCGTTTCATAATAAAATAGCGAAGAAAGAGCTATAATATTTCCACTATTTACTGAAATTAACTGGCTGATTGCACGAAATAATGTAGTTTTTCCAGAACCATTAATCGCAACCATTCCATATATATTTCCCTTTTCAAAGGTAAAATCTATATCCTTTAAAATCATTTCTCTTGTTTTTAGACGAACTTGATTCAGTGTAATCATACAAATCCCCACTTTTAACTAATTTACATTATGCAATGATATCGTTTTCATTTTATCATTTGATATCATTTTTTACAATAGGAAAATTATCAGCCTCTTATATCTTCTCTAAGAAACACAAACATTTGTGACACGAACCAGTGTCAATACAACTTGTGGGAC